>DHTF01000115.1:1327-8537 GCA_002411515.1 Proteiniphilum sp. UBA5267
GACGGGATATCGGCCACAACCTTGTCGGTTTCCATCTGTACAAGGGAATCTCCTTCCTTTACCAGTTGTCCTTTGGCGACGTACCATTCCAGGATGGTTCCTTCTTCGAGTCCTTCTCCTAAATCGGGGAAATTAAATGTATACCTCATCAAAATTTCTTTTTTTGTAAATGGTGTTGAAACAGCAAAAGCCGGATTAAAAATTGAATGTTTTTTCTATTTCGTAAAAAATACGCTCCGGAGAAATAATGAAATATGGTTCTCCTTGTGCCAGGGGGACGATGGTGTCGAAGCCCATCACCCTGCGTGGAGGCGCTTCCAGGTAAAGAAATGCTTCCTCGTTGGCGATGGCAATCAATTCCGAACCCACACTGAACGATTCATGTGCCTCGGCAACAACGACCATACGGCCCGTTTTTCGCACTGAATTGCGAATGGTTTCCCTGTCGATGGGATAGATGGTGCGCAAATCGATCAACTCTACCGAGATGCCAGCCTCCTCGGCCATGGCAATGGCTTTCTGACATTCCCGGATCAACGCACCAAAGGCAACGACAGTCACATCGGAGCCATTCTGAATCACTTTGGCCTTGCCCAGCGGCAGGCTGTATTTCTCGTCCGGCACCTCCTGTTTGATGGCCCGGTAGATTCGTTTCGGCTCCATGAAAACGACCGGATCGTTGCTCTCAATGGCCGATATCAACAACCCTTTTGCATCGTAGGGAGTGGAGGGTACCACCACTTTGAGTCCGGGTATGTGTGCGTACAGCGCCTCCGGACTGTCGGAATGATGTTCCAATGCATTGATTCCGCCACCATAAGGGAAACGGATTACCATGGGTACGTTGTATTTTCCCCGGGATCGGTTTTGCATTCGCGACACGTTCGATGCGATCTGGTTAAAGGCAGGATAGGTGAATCCTTCGAACTGTAGTTCCACGATCGGTCTGAGACCGGAGACGGCCATTCCCAATGCGGTGCCCACAATACCCGACTCAGCCAGGGGAGAGTCGAACACCCGTTCCACGCCATATTTCTTTTGCAACCCTTCGGTCACACGAAAGACGCCACCTTCCACACCCACATCTTCGCCATAAATAACAACTCCCTCATCCTCTTTCAATTTAATATCCAAAGCGTTGTTAATCGCTTTCACCATGGTCATCACACTCATCTCCTGTTCTCCTTCCAGCTTAAAAATTCTTCATATTGGGTTCTTTGTCTCCTCAGGTCGTCCGGCATATCGGTAAACATATGGTCGAACACATCATTGTGGTGATATCCCTTGTTTTGTTCCGCCTCATGAAACTGTCCGGTAATTTGGTTTTTGTATTCTTCCGTCAGTTTCTCCACGTCGATGTTCCAGATCCCTTTCTTCTCCATATAACGTCTCAGCCTCATCAGCGGATCGGTCAGTCCCCACTCTACCTCTTCTTCCTTTTTGCGGTACTTGGAGGGATCATCGGAGGTGGTGTGGGCTCCCAGTCGATAAGTAAATGCCTCAATCAGCACCGGTCCTTTGCCTGCCAGGGCGTGAGCCGCAGCAGTTTGATAGGCCAGATACATGGCAAAGAAATCGTTGCCGTCGACCTTGATACCCGGGATACCGAAAGCAACCGACTTCACGGCAAGGTTGACCGATTTGGTCTGTGACCTTACCGGTACAGAGATGGCGTACTGGTTATTTTGAATGGTGAAGACGACTGGCACTTGCCACACGCCGGCAAAGTTCAAGGCTTCACTGAAGTCGCCCTCCGACGTACCTCCATCGCCAATAAAGGTGAAGACAGCCTCATCCTTTTTCCGGTATTTCACGGAGTATCCGATGCCAGTAGCGTGGTGTAGCTGGGTACCTATTGAAATGGCAATGGGCAGAGTATGGTTGGCATTTTGAAAACTGCCCCCACGCTCATTTCCCAGATAAAAGAGAAACATCTCTTTCATGGTGACTCCTTTCGCCAGCAGGGTACCCATCTCCCGGAAGGCCGGCACCAGCCAATCCTCCTCTCTGATGTGCATGCCCGCGGCAATGTGGATAGCTTCCTGTCCCAGATTGGGTGTATAGGTATACATGCGCCCCTGCCGCTGATAAGAGATCGCCATTTCATCGGCTATCCGCTCATAGTGCATCTGTTTATAGGCGTCGATAATGGTGTCATCATCGAGCACTGGCATATACTTGGGGTTGATTACGTCTCCATCTTTGTCGATGAGAGAGAGCATTTTATCTTCTAATGGATTAAAGTCACGAAAAATGGCAGGTAAATTTTCTTGAATCATTTATCTGTTTATTTAGAACGAATATATTTTCAGCTGTGATTATTCGCTGGGTATATAACATTCCGACCAAAAAAATGTTTTTGGCCGGAGAAATAAACAGATCATAAAAAAAAGGAGAGAGTTGATCTTCAGCAGCCCTTTTGAAGTCCTCAATCCTTAAAATCAGGAGATGTCAGGTTGGATAACGAGGAACCGATGTGTCAGCGTTTTTATCTCAAATAATCCTGAATGCGGTATGCAAACAATCAAAATATCAAGATGCTTATGGTCTGGTTGTTTTCTTCAGACGCAGCGTTTTCATGATTTTTTCAAAGAAAGCTGTATTCTCATCTATCCCGGCAAAAAGTTCAGCACCGGGTCCGTACGCAAATATCGGCACCATCACACCTGTGTGACCTCCCGTAGTAAAACGGCCTGTCACTTCACCCGTTTGCATATTTCCTCCTGTCAATGTCAATCCTCCGGTTTCATGATCGGCGGTCACAATGACCAATGTTCTGCCATCTTTTTCCGCAAACTCGAGTACCTTGCCAATGGTTTTGTCAAAATCAAGCATCTCCTCCACCGTATATTGCATATCCCTATTGTGACCGCCACCATCTATTTCTGAAGCCTCTACCATCAGGAAGAAACCTTTTTTATGATTGTCTAAAATATTGAGGGCGACTTCAGTAGTCTGTTCCAGTTGATTTCCACGGTCCTTTACCCTTCCTTCTTTCAGAAATCCGGCAAGTTTGCCCTGTTTCACGGTCTTGATGCTGTCCAGGTTATCATGTACCTGATATCCCTTTTGCTTTAACTCATCCACCAGGTTTCTCCCGTTGTCGTGTTTAGTAAACCGTTCAATACCTCCGCCAATAAAGAGATCTATCTCCGATTGCACATACGCTTCGGCTATTTCCTTCGTCATATTTCTACTGGGCACATGGGCAACAAAATCGGATGGCGTTGCATCCAGCAGACTGGTGGTGACCACGATACCGGTTGCCAATCCATTCTCCTGCGATATCTTGATCAAGGAAGGTACGGGATTGCCGAGCGTGTCTACACCAATCGCAGAATTGTTGGCCTTGTGTCCGGTAGCGATGGCTGTTCCACCCGCGCCAGAGTCGGTTACATAACGATTGCCCGATTGTGTTCGGGAGTACCCCACCTCTTTGAAATTATTCAGATGGAGCTGCCCCTTGTTTGCCGTAGCTCCCGCAAAAATCTGTGCTGTACCCATGCCATCGCCAATCATCAGTATCACATTTTTAGGTCTTTTCGATTTGAACTTGTGTGAAATGGTGCGAACCTCATAAAAATCCTGATTCTGATAGGTCGACTCCACTCCTTCAAAAGTTTTCTGTTGGCTCAGGATTGGGCTTAAGACGAGTATAAATAAAATGATCGTAGAAAATAGTCTTGTCTTCATATATAAACCGTTGTTATTTATTTGCATCATAATCTCTTCATCATACAGGACGAAGAAACATTCCTATTCTGCAAATTTAAAACAAATATCTCTTCGGTCCAGTAATATGAAAGGCTTTACTGGTGAACATTCTTCACTCCCTACACGTTTTAATTCACAAAACCGTTCGATAAAAATTTAAGTTTCGCATGGTATGTATACAGCTAAATTCTCGACTGACAATGCTTTGTGACCCATATTTGTCCTCGTTCCACTAAAAGAGCAGAACTTGCTACGCTTCAAACAGCTGCTCTTTTTACGTTCCTCGAGGTCAATGGGTCCCCACAAAACATTTATAGGTCTCATCTTTAGCTGTATATACACCAATTTATAAACATGCGAAACTTGAGTAAAAACAAAGCCGAAACAAAATTTAAAACATCGCGTCCCATGAATTCAAGAAATCTCTTTGCACTTTTCTTTTCAATTGTCGTGTTAATCCAGACAGGATGTAATACCGGCAACAAGAGTGAAGGCGAAGAGAGCGAAAACGGCGTCTTGCAGGCAGATACCATCCTTCAGGTTCCGGAAGAAAAGCGCGTGCTGACCGAAGATGATATTGTGTTGCAAAAAGATTTGCAGTACGATCAGTATACACTGGATGACGTATATCCCTATCAGGACACGGTCCGTCGCTTTCAATGGGAGAAAATAAAACAAGAAATAGCCCGCCTGGAGAATGCCGTTGCCGACGGTGGCAACTGGGGTGTGTTAAACAATTACAAAAATAGAAACGGCGAAGCGCCCACCATTGAGGATTTCGTAAGAAACGACTACCGACTTGTTTCGGATCAACATGGGGTTGAACGTTATCAATCGGTGCCACTTTACAGTGCAAAGGGCGACAGCACGCTGGTTCGGTATGGACGGGATGGCTGGCTGGTAAAAATCAATGGGAGCGACACCACCGACTTCCTCTCTGTGACGGGGGTATCCATGGAAGGGACTTATTTACTCCCCCGGAAGTATATTATTTCATGGGGCGACAGTACCCGCTTCCACAAAGTAGTGGCGGTGGATGTCACCAATCAACATGTCGCCACCCTCGAGAAAAAGGGGGATGCCTGGCACATACTCAGCATGAATCCTGCCACCTCGGGCGTGCACAAACCGCCCCATGCCCACGAGACCCCAGTCGGCATCTTTGCTATACAGGAGAAGAAGGAGAAAATGTATTATCTGAAAGACGGCACCAGCGAGATAGCAGGTTACGCCCCCTATGCCTCTCGTTTTACCAATGGCGCTTACATTCATGGGGTGCCGGTTCAGTACCCCCGAAAAAGCATCATTGAATACAGCCCTTCGTTGGGAACGACTCCCCGTTCTCATATGTGTGTCAGAAATGCCTCGTCGCACGCCAAATTTGTATATGAGTGGGCCACAATTAAGCAATCGGTCGTTATTGTAATTGATTAACAGTCTTTTTCAGGAAAAATAGTATATTTGGCGATACAATTTCTGAATATAACTATGCGTATCATCCTGTTATCTACTCTGTTTTTTGTTTTCTCCGCCCTCTCTTTCCCTACAGGAACCAAAGAGAGCAAAAAGGACATCTCTAAAATCGACTTTTCTTCACCCGCTCCCGAACTGCTTTATAAAGAGATGAAACTGGAGGGACTGGTACATTTCGATGCTTTTAAGGCAGCCTATACCGGTTACAAGAAGTTAAACAATCAGAATAATTCTTTGTTGACCCTGATCGATTTCAATCTTCCTTCCACCGAGAAGAGAATGTATGTGTTGGACATGGCACAGAAAGAGGTGCTTTTTGTAACGTATGTTTCGCATGGCCGAAACAGCGGTGAAAATTACGCCACCTCTTTCTCCAACCGGAATGGTTCTCACCAAAGCTCACTCGGATTCTACCGCACTGCCGGCACTTACCAGGGAGGCAACGGTTATTCTTTGCTGCTGGACGGACTGGAAAAAGGGATCAACGACCAGGCCCGGCCCCGCGCCATTGTCATCCATGGAGCTGATTATTGCAGCGAAGCGGTCATCCGCTCCAGCGGGCGATTGGGTCGTAGCTTCGGTTGCCCGGCACTGCCCAAAGAATTGGCAAAACCCATTATCAACACCATCAAAGGAGGTTCGTTGCTGTTTATTTATGCCAACCAGACCGATTACCTGGCGATGAGTGAGGTGATTTGAGTCCGTTCAAGGCCCTGGATGCCACTTCAGCTATTTTTGACTTCCAGTATATCCCGGATATCGGTGGTGAATTTTCTGGAAAGATGCTGCTGATACATCTTAAACCGGCGGGCATCCTGTGAAGCCAGGCGAACGCCGGAGGAAGAGGGATTGGCGTTGATGGCATCAAGGGTATCCATCAGCTTCTTGTGGCGGGGATTGGTATTCATTTCGGCGAAAAGGGAGGGCTGCAGCTGATTCTCATCAATAAAATTATACAGGGTCACCCCAGCACGTTTATACCGAAGGCGGGGTTCGTAAATCTTTTTCAATCCCGCCACCGCAAAATCCACTATCTCCAGCGTGGAGGAGGTGGGGAAAGGAAGCCTTACTTCAATGCTGCGTGAGAGGGGTTCTTCCGTATCTTTAAAATAATTGGTCTGCACGAAGACCGACAGGCGACTGCACATCGACTGTTGTTTCCGTATTTTCGCAGCAGCCATCGCGGTGAACGTCACGACCCTTTCTTTGATCTCGTCCCATGTTTCATATTCTTTCTCGAAGGTGCGGGTCACCGAATAGCTCTTGCTCTTCTCCCAATCGATGAAGTCGATGCACCCTACCCCATTGAGTTCCTTCTGCAGGTTCACGCCGGTGATGGTCATATTTTTGCGTACCCACGACTCGGACATGTCCGCAAAGTCGAGAGCTCTGGTCACCCCTGCCGCCTGTAGCTTTGCGGCATTGCGGCGCCCTACGCCCCAGATATCTTCCACAGGCAGCCAGCGAAGCGCTTTCTGCCTTTTCTCCTCGGTGTCGATGATGTGGCAGCCGTCGGTTTGGGAGGGATATTTTTTTGCGATGCGGTTGGCCACCTTGGCCAATGCCTTGGTAGGGGCAATGCCCACGCTGATGGGTATGCCCGTCCATCGCAACACCTGCTCCCTCATGCGCAAACCATATGCCCGCAGATCCTGCATCCCCGAGAGGTCGAGAAAACACTCGTCCACCGAATACACCTCCTGCCGAGGCGTATAGTTCGCCAGGATGCTCATCACGCGGCGGCTCATGTCGCCATACAGACTAAAGTTGGCCGAGTAGACCGCAACATTGTGTCGTTTAAACAATGCTTCCACCTGAAAAGCAGGCACACCCATCTGGATGCCGGCTTTCTTGGCTTCGTTGCTGCGCGCGATGACACACCCGTCGTTGTTGGAGAGTACCACCACGGGACGCTTGTTGAGCGAGGGATTGAAAACCCTTTCGCAGGAAGCATAAAAATTGTTGCAGTCGACCAGTGCGATCATCAGTGCTTGCGGATGGAATAGATGACAATACCCCACAC
>DHTF01000098.1 GCA_002411515.1 Proteiniphilum sp. UBA5267
ACGACAGAAACTGATAATCGAGCTTGTTCTCTTTGCGCACAATTGTTTGTGAGGGATCGTCCTTTTTCGTATAAACAGCTGTGAGACCGCCCTCAGTTCCATCGGTGCCATAAAGTCTGAACTGATCGAGGTCGGCATAATCGCGCACATCTCCAAATTTGGTCAACGAATAATTATCCCATACGATGCCATAATTTTTATTGGAAATGACAAATGGTATCGATACTTTGGTATTGTATTGGAAAAGCGATTCGTTTTTTCCTTTGTAATTGAAATCATCAGCCTGGTGCTGTCCCAAACCATAGAAAGCTTCGTTATCGGGTGATTCAAACAGTTGATGCACCGTGTAACCTTGGGTTCCTTCTACTTCAATGGGTGTCAATGTTTTTCCGCCACCCTTGTTTTCTTGTAGAAGAATTTCACCTTTTTTGTTCAGAAATGCTATTTCACCTGTCGTTTTGCGAATAGTCACATCCAAAGAATCGGTGGACAAGATAATCAGTTCTTCCTGCTCCTCCACATCGAACTTGTTCGAAAAGGTTAACTCCGGTTTGGTTATCAGGCTTTTCTCACTGGTGAAGTCATTCTGGCCGGTGGCTGAAACGTGAATGATCTGCTCATTGACGACCTGTAAGCGGATGGCTTGTACACTCGAGCTGTTCCCCTGTTTCAACCGAACGATGATTCCGTTTTCTATCCTCTCGAGCGCCGGTGAAGTACAGGAGAAAAAAATGAGGATACCCAATGCGATATAAAAAATGCGTTTCATGTATTATAATTATTATTGTGTATTATTTGATATACAAATGATCTGCAATCACTTTGGATGAATGCTCAAAAATAACTCTTTTTTTCCGGTTAACAGGAAAAGATAGATTATTGTCGAAATATACACCGTCTCGCTCAGGGGAATAGCATGCAGCTTCTATCTATTATTCAGGACAAACGACCAATGGGTGTGTGTAATTTTCCATTGACCGGACGGATCTGTTTGATAAACTTCGGTACAATGCATTCTATATGACTGCCTCTCTCGGCGAGCCTCATAATCATACATCAAGACAGCACAACCCGACATTACCTGAACCACAGGTTCTATCATGTCGTAGGAATCGATTTTATTTTTCCCCCTGAAACCTTCATAATAGTCTTCCAAGGCTTTCTTTCCAACAAATTTCTTTTCGAAAACCGGGTCAAAATAAACGACATAATCAGAAGATAATTCCAAAAAACCATCAGGATTTCCATTATTCCATAGCTCCAATGCTTGTTTTTCTAAAGCAATGATGGTTGTCTTGATTTTTCTATTTTATTCATTTTAAATGGTATATTACGATCCCGTTCTTATAACCACTCCTGTTCTTCTAGCCCAGAAATAATTCAAAAGCACTTATTACAGGCGAAACAATGAAACGATACAAAAACTATCGCGGAACTTATAAGATTAAAGCCTTTTTTGGGTCCTTCATACAAACAGGCTGCGGAACTTAAATCATCCTTTAGGGTATCCGTTTGTGTTTATAACGGAACAGCATGGCAAAAAGGAGCGTGATCAGCAGTGCATATCCGGCAAAGATAAACCAAACGCTCTGCCAGTCGCCCAACATCAGTGATTTCGTTTGTCCGTTCACCAGCGCATCCTGCCAGGTTGTGTACTGATTCACGACCCATTGTGCACCCAGCGTTCCGATGGTAGCCCCGACCCCGTTGGTCATCAGCATGAACATGCCCTGGGCACTGGCGCGCAAATGGTGGGGCGTCTCCTTATCCACAAAGAGCGATCCCGACACGTTGAAGAAATCGAATGCCACGCCATAGACCAACATCGAGAAGATGAGTAACCAGACACCATTGCCGGGATTTCCCAGACCGAAGAATCCAAAACGGAGTACCCAGGCAAACATGGCAATCAACATGACATTCTTGATCCCATATCGTTTCAGGAAGAAAGGAATCAGCAAGATACAAAGAGCCTCAGATATCTGCGACAAAGAGATGAGGATATTGGCATGCTTCACCCCAAAAGTATTTGCGTACTGGGGTAATGCTTCAAAGCTGGCGATAAATGGATTGGCAAAGCCGTTGGTGATCTGCAGGGAGACACCCAGGAACATGGAAAAGATAAAAAACAGGGCCATCTTCCGTTGTTTAAACAGCCTGAAGGCATCGAGACCCAACGCCTCGAACAGCGTCTTGTCTTTCGTGTCGGTACTCACCGGGCAGTTGGGAAGCGTAAAAGCATAGGCTCCCAGAATAAGACCAATTGCTGCACTCACCACAAACTGCATCGAAGAGGTTTGAAAACCAATGACGTCCACCAGCCACATGGTACAGATAAAACCAATGGTGCCGAAAACACGAATGGGCGGAAATGCCTTGACTGTCTCCATGCCTCCCCTTTCCAGAATGGTATAAGCTACCGAATTGGATAACGCGAGCGTAGGCATATAAAATGCGACACTCAGGGTATACAACGTAAAAAATATCGAAAAAGAGACTTCTGTACCGGCCTGGAGACCGTATAATCCGGCGGCTAGCATAAACGCTGCTGCCAGCAGATGAGATACGCCCAGTAACTTCTGTGCCGGCACCCACCGGTCGGCAATGATGCCCATAATGGCAGGCATGAAGATCGATACAATTCCCTGCACAGAATAGAATATTCCGATATGCAATCCCATGCCTGCAGGACCCAGATAGCGTGACATGGATGTAAGATAAGCCCCCCAAACGGCAAATTGGAGGAAATTCATGACAATCAGCCGAATTTTCAACGACATATATGTAAGATTTATTTATTTGTTTATTGTGTTCATGTTGTCCCTGCTTCGCACCTACAAATTAGCACTGAATAAATACTGGGTTCCTGCCAAATCATTCCCTTGCGAGCCAGGGAGCTGGATTTAATTTGGTGGTCTTCTGCCACAACTGGAAATGCATGGATGAAACATTGGTGTCGGGATCGGTAAAAATACGGCCCAATGACTCTCCTGTTTTCACCTTATCACCCTGTTTAACAAAAAGATCATATATATTGGCATAAAATGTATAGTACTCTCCATGTCGGACGATGACACAGGTGTTGGAACCGGGGAATGAAAAGACTTTCGACACCTCACCATCGAAGACAGCCCTGATACTGGCACCCTTTTGTGCCTGAATATCGATTCCGTTGCTGTTTGTGGTCACATTCCATTCGCTGTGCTTTTTGGCACCAAAACTGCCCACGATGGATGCCGTTCCAGTTACCGGCATAGGTAATTTCCCTTTGTTGGCCGCAAAGTTTTTCGACAGGTTAAAAGTTTCATCAGAGGACCTGCTTTTTTCTGCCTCGATGCGTGGAGCAGCGGCCGAGCTACGGGTAGTTTTCTCCTCCACAGGGGAGGTGGCAACTTCTTCGGTTTTCTTTGTACTTTCCGGTTCTCGTGGCTCCTTCGCTACCTGCTCGGCTGCTTTCTTGCGTCGTTCTGTCTCTTCAGCCAGTCTTCTTTCCTCGGCTTCACGCTCCTGACGGGCCACCTCCGCAGCAATAAGCTTTTCAATTTGGGCGTTCAGCTGATTCGCCCGTTGCTGCTTTTCTTTCAATGTTTTTTGAAGCTGTCGCTGCTGCCCACGAGCCGCTGTTACCTCGGACTGTTTTGTCTGTTCTTCATTTTGCAGTCGTTGTTGTTCGTCCTGTAGTGCGGAAAGGACTTTCTCTTTATCGGCTTTCGCCTTTGCCAGCGATTCTTTTTTGATGGTGATCGCTGTATTTTGCTTTTTGATCTCTTCAGCCTGCGACCTCTGCCACCGGGAATACTCGCGCAGATACTGCATTCTCCGCAATGATTCCCCGGGTGATTTTCCGGAAAGCACGAAGAATAATTTGTTTTGCCTTACATTGTGTTTCAACATCCCCTGTATGGCCTTGGCATAGTTGTCTTGTTTCTGCTTCAGCTCTTTGTTGAGTCGAACAATTTCTGCTTCCAGCCGTGCTTCCTCCTGCCCGAGAGCACTGATCTCTGCCTGTTGTGCAACAATAAGTTCTTTACGTGCGGATATCTGCTTATTGATCAGATTGATGCGATCGAGGATGGTGGTTGTCTGCTTTTTGACATCGAGAAACAGCTTGTTCGTATTTTTTATCTCTTCCTGTAATAGCTGCTGTTGTTTCTGTAATCGTTCAATCTGCGGGTTTTGAGAGAACGAAAAAGATCCTGTCAATATAAAAAGAAATATGATAAAAAGCCGTTTCATGCGATTTTTTTACACAAAAGCATCTATATGAATCATCCGCGTGCAGAAGATGATCCATGCAGATGTCATTTATTTTGAGAAAAAATTTTCAATATCTCAGCCACTGTCGTTCTCGTATAACCGGAAGGCACATTCAATGGGAGTTGCAGCAATTCATTGGTGGCTATATCTGAGAAGAGCAGTTCTGCATTTACTTTTCGGGAGGAGGAGGAGAGGGTAATTTGCATCTTGCTGGGAAAAGTCAGATCATTCAGCACAATAAAATTGTGATATCCCCACTGCAGCGATTGCTTTTTCTCGGGCTGCATCAGATGGGTAAAAGTGATGCGGTCGTCTCCGTTCACGGTAAAGGAATAGTCGATGTTCGATCTAGTATCCTTCGATGTAATGTAATAGTATTGATCGGAGGTTTGAGTGTACTTGAATTTTCGGTAGTCGGATGATTCCACACGCCCCTTTCCCGGCACAAAAAGACTATTGGTAAAGACCGACTGCAAGGTGTAAAAATCGAACCCCACGGGATACATCTCTTTCAATGATGCAATGGATTCCATTACGTATCGTTTATTCATTCGGTCAACTACCATTACCGTATCGGGATTTATATAAAACCGAAACATTTCCACACCAAAAAGGGGCTGAATAGATATTTGCAGTGCATTGTCCTTGACGATTCTGATATTTGCCTTGGAACTCATTGATTTAGTCCCATTGGTGAGGTTCATATTCAGTTTTGCTGTAAATGTAGTATACTGAAACTCACTGGAAATGATGTCATTAAAAAGCTGATTATTGGCTTTATCCGCTACGGGTGAAATGGAATAGACAATCCGCTGCCGAGGCTTACAAGCATGGAATACCAAAGCCGTAAAAAGGCATAGAAGCAATATCTGTGTAAAACGCTTGGTGTTCATAATGGATCACTTATTACAGAATATTATATAATCTTTGATGGCATTATATACCACGAGTATTCATTTATAGTAGAGATCACAATTTTCCTGTTCGAATTTTCTTTTTTAGTCTCTTTGAGTCTTTATCCAACTTACGGGCTTTCTTCCATTGTTCCAGGGCTTTCTCTTTTTCACCCGTTTTGTAGAGTACATCGCCATAATGTTCAAATACATCGGCCGAAGGACTTTCCTTACTGTATTCAATTGCTTTCTCGATATAAATTTTCGCCATTGTATAGGCTCCCTGTTCATACAATATCCAGCCATACGTATCAAGGAAAGTCGGATTCATAGGTTCCGCCTTGATGGTAATACCACTCATTTGTTCAGCCTTATCGAGATTCTTCTTCTCCAATGACAAGTAATAGCTGTAATTGTTTAAAACAGAAAGATTCTGAGGATGTAACTTTAACGCTTTTTCATAACTCTGAAAAGCAGTTTCCTTGTTTCCCAGAAAGTAGTTTAAATCGCCGATCTGACCATGGAAGTCTGATTCCAACAGAGGGTTGACGATTACGGCCTTGTGCACGCCCTCTTCAAAAACGCTCAATGCCTCTTTATATTTTCCCTGCTGATAGTAAGCTGCACCCAGATAGTAATAAAATTGAGGTTCCTGCGGGAGATGTTTCAACGCTTCTGCAGTTATTTCCCTGAGCTTATCCATATCTTCATCCGGCAAAACAATCCGGATCATCTGATCATATCCCGTAGGATCGGCAGGATTGTCTTTGGTGTAGATCTCGAACTGCTCCATGGCTCCCGCTTTGTCGTCTTGCAACAACAATACGTTCCCATAGATCATATTCAACTGGGTGTTATTGGGATATTGTTCAAAAAGTGTCTTAAACAACTGGTTGGCTTGTTTCAGGTCCTGCTTCTGTTGCTGCAAAATACCCAGATAACGCGTGAGGAGCTGCAGTTTGGTCTCTACATCGAGGGAGGAGCCTGTGATGGCTTGCTGTAACTCGGACTGTGAAGCAGCCTTGTTGTCGGTTTTTTCGTAATAATTGACCAGGGAAAGAATCAGTGCCGGATAATTCCGATCTACCTCTCTTGCCTGTTCATAATATTGGAGTGCTTTAGCAGACTGATTGTCTTCCAAGTAAAGGTCACCCATGAGCACAAGATACCTAGGATCATTCAGGTTTTTATCGATGATCTGTTGAATTTCCTCGAATGCCTTTTCCTTTTTATCCATCAATGAGTAAAGACGATACTTGTTCATGGTGATCACTTCAGACAACCCGGTACTTCTCTCGAGGTTATTAAGGGTGTCGATGGCCTCCTGCAATTCCCCATTTTCGGCAAGTGCGTTTGCCAGTTCATACTGAAGTTCCGGCTTGTCAGGGTGCCGACCGGCAAGCGCACGGTACATATCCACTACTTCCTGCTTTAATCCGAGTTCCTTACTCAAACCGGCAAGCATCATGTTGTAATAATAATTGGCGGAATCGTAGTGAACGGCCTTCCGAAAGAATGAAAGCGCTTCGTTTTTCTGTTGCAGTACATTATAAAATGTACCCATCTCTACCAGTACATTGGCATTGGTAGAATCCAGGGCGTAGCAATGTTGAAAGAGATCAAACGCCTCATCGTAGCTACCCTGTGCTTTAGCATTCAAAGCCTCATAGAAGAACTGATCGAATTTTCGTCTCTCTTCCTCATTCAGACACAATGCCTCTTTATTCTCTTGTGCCAGGGCCTTAAATGGCAATGCTCCGGCAAGAAGGAAGAAAAACAGAAATGAAAAAAATATGTGGTGTTTTACTTTTGTATAGGTCATTTGTTACTTCGGTTATTACTTTTTTCCGGTATGGCCAAACCCGCCGGCGCCCCTTGCTGTTTCTGCCAGTGAGTCGACTTCCTCCCACTCCACCTTCGCGTGTTGTGCAACAACCATCTGGCAGATGCGCTCGCCGTCGTTGACGACGAACTCTTCGTTGGAGAGGTTGACCAAAATCACCCGAATCTCTCCTCTGTAGTCGGCATCAATGGTTCCCGGTGCATTTACTATGCCAATTCCATGCTTAATAGCCAGGCCGCTGCGGGGACGAATCTGCGCTTCATACCCAATGGGCAACTCCAGATAGATCCCTGTGGAAATTAGCGCCCGTTCCAGTGGTTTCAACATGATCGGCTCGGCGATGTGAGCACGTAAGTCCATGCCCGCGGCAAAAGCAGTGGCATATTCTGGAAGGGGATGTCGCGACAAGTTGACTATTTTAATCTTCATTCGAGGAGTCTTTCAGTTTGATGATGCGAATTTATACAATTCCGAGGAATAAAGGGCCAAATTGATGAAATTTAAGCAAATTAGAAAAGGCAGCAGACCAAAAACGAAAATTATGCTATCTTTGCGTCTATGAGCGCACAAGATGATCTACTGGCCAAGTTGCGGCAAACATTGAACGAGCAGGGCATCGACTCGTTTCACATCCTTGAGGATCTGGTTCCCATGGAGGAGCAGATGGACTATTTCCGTTATTTCGACAGATTGAGAAGAGAGAACAATCCCTTTGTTCGCGACGAAGAGATCGCAGTCTTGTTTTCGCCCGACGAATCGATCGACCGCAAAAAAAGAAGCTTAAGCCTGCTGGCCTCAATTCCCGATGTGGCAGCATATCGCTCGATAGAGACTTACCATAGCAGTCCCCTGGAGCCGGAACTATCTCACTGGTCCTCCATGGCACTTGTCAGCAGCCGCATTATACTGAGTTCAGATTTGTCTGGACATCAACAGGTTTATATTTCCTCGGGACTGGGAGGGCAGGACAAGAAACTGCGTTTTTTCGCGCTGTTTACCACCCCGGAAAGAGACGCATTCACGGTGCTACACAAAGAAATTGTGGAACGTGAATTTAACTTTCAGCTTCAAAAAGCCGAAGTAATCATTGAGAAATTCGAAATAAAAGAGAACTATTTCACGATCCTGATGCTTTTTTCTTTCGAAAAAGATGCCAAGTCGATTCTCAATGAAGCTGTGGCCGAATGCAACCAGTATGGCAACTTCCTGGATCCGAAGTTTCTTTTTACAAATGTAAAAGTACTGAGTGAAAAAGAAATAATGCACTTACTGGAGAAAAAGTAACTCCTCTTTTTTTTCACCCATATTTCCGGCATCATGATGCAATCAGCCTGTAAAAAAAAAATTTGCACGGCACTCTTTACTGTGGTGCTTGCCATGCTCTCCCTAAAAGGCAACTCACAGCACATCCCTTTTATTCCTCCAGTCTATAATTATACCACAGGAGATTACAAAGCCGGAAATCAGAATTGGGCCATTGCCCAAGGAAGCAACGGGGTAATCTACATTGGCAACAACAATGGACTGCTTAGTTATGAGGGTGTGAACTGGAAGCTCCATCCTCTGCCCAATAATCTTTCGGTAAAATCAATCCATGTTGATTCCGTCTCAACCCCCGAACGCATTTATGTGGGCTCATTCGAAGAGTTTGGTTATTTTGAACCCGACGATACTAATCAACTTATCTACCACTCAATCAAAAGTCTGGCTGAATCCTATCCATTTCACAACGATGAAATATGGACTATTTACGCCTTTAATGGTAAGATCTACTTCCAATCGTTCTCAGCTGTATTTGTATATGATGGAAAGGAAGTAACTACGCTAGACCCTAATCCGGATGTTTTGTATTTCTTCCCTGTAGGAAACCACATGTTTGCACAGCTGATCAACAACGATTTTTACCGTTTCGATGGGAAGGAGTTTCATCGCATACTGACAAGGGATCAGCTGAACGATGACAATGTAGTCGCGGTCTTGCCTTTCGTGGAGAAAGAGGAAGAATATCTGCTGGTCACATCCAAGAGCGGCATCTACCGGTTTTCGGAAAATACTAGTAGACTAACCCCTTGGAAAACGTTGGTTGAAAAGGACTTAAAGGAATCGATCATCAATCGGGCTATTCTTTCGGGAAACAAACAATACCTCTTTGGAACACTTAACAGCGGACTGATTGCGATCGATAAGAATGGTGATAAGCTCTGGCATATTAATCGAACCAATGGATTACACAACAATACCGTATTGGCTTTATTCAGCGATCGTGAACATAATCTGTGGGCAGCACTCGACAACGGCATTTCTCATATTCGCACCGGTTCACCCTTTACTTTCTTTGAACCCACCGATATGCAAATAGGATTGGTGGAAGACATTCTTTGGCATCAAAACACCTTATACCTGGCTACCAACCAAGGAGTTTATCATTATTCTGAAACTGAAAAGAGATTCTTTCACTTTCCGGAATTCGATATCCAGTCATGGTTCATCAAAGCTTTTGGGAATCAGATTTTCGTGGGTCATAATCTGGGTACCTCTCTGCTGGAAGAAGATCGAGAAATAACTGTTTCAGGAGCCAACACAGGAGGGACTGATATCAAACAGGCTGTCATCAACGGGAAAAACGTTCTTCTTGAATCGTCATACACATCGTTATATGTATATGTACAGGCACCCTCTGGCAACTGGATTTTCAGTCATCAAGTGGAAGGCTTCTCCGACCTCATTAAAAACATCGAGATAGACCACACCGGAAATATCTGGACAGGACATATGTACAAAGGGATTTACCGCTTGCGGCTCGACAGCGAATTGCGTAAGGTTACAGAATTGGAAAATTTTCAAACGCTCGATCCAACACAGTCATCCATATCTCGACCTGCAAAGGTAATGAAACTGAATGGTCGTATTGTATTTACCGATGAAGACCTTTTTTATACCTACGACGACATTCAGCGAAAAATTATCCCTTTTAATCTTTTAAACAACGAGTTGGACGGTTTTGCAGATACCTACCGGATTGTGCCGGTAAACGACAATTTACACTGGTTTATTCGCAACTCAGAGTATGCCCTCGTTTCTTCCGATGATAGCCATTATACCTTAATAGACCGCATTTCCTACAGCAACTTGAACAATCCACCTAATGTGGGACGGGCCAATGTATTTGTCGCCGACGATCACATCACCTATTTCTGTCTGAACGGCGGCATCGGGAGATATATCATCACGGAGGAAAGGACACCTGCAAGCGGGACCTTGTATCTGTCATCAGTAGCCTATTACGACAGGAAAAACGACCGTACCTATTTTCTGAATCCACGGAAAAAAGCCCTGATTGCATACAAGCACAATGACGTAGAATTTCAGTTTATGTATCCCGAATATTCCAATCATTATTTCCGTGTGGAATGCTATTTGGAAGGCTATGACAGCAGATGGGTTAATGCCGGTGAAGATCTCTCCATCTCTTACAATAACCTGCCAGCCAATGACTACATCCTGAAAGCTCGTGTCATGGATAACTCGGGAATGGTTTTATCATCGCTCAGTTTCTCGTTCCGAATCAAAAACCCCTGGTACAAAACATGGTGGGCATATCTTTTCTATGTAATGATTATTTTATTGATTACCGGAGTTTTTATAGAGAACCATGTGCAAAAAATCGTACAAAAGAAAAATAAGCTTTTCACAGAACAGGAAAACTTGCGGCTCGCACAACTTGACAAACAGGAAAAGGAAATAACTGCATTGCGCAACGAGAAACTGGAGGCAGATCTCACATACAAAAGTAAAGAACTGGCCACTGCCGCCATGATGATCATTAACCATACCGAATTTCTCAACAACTTGCGTTCACACATCCAATCCCATATGCTGTCTGGTAAAATCAATCGCACCGAGGGCAATGAGTTGCTATCGATGATTGGAAGAAATTTATCGGATGAGGATGCATGGGCCGTATTCCAGGAAAATTTCGATCTCATTCACGAAAACTTCTTCCGCAAACTTAAAGAGCGATACCCCACTCTCACTTCTACCGACCTCAAGCTCTGTACGCTGCTCCGGTTAAACTACTCTTCAAAGGAAATCGCCGGAATGATGAGCATTTCCATCAGGGGAGTGGAAGCAGCAAGATACCGCTTACGGAAAAAACTGGACTTAACTGAAGCTGAAAATCTCGTTGATTTTATGATAAAATTCAAATAAGTAGCTACTGTACACTTATATGGTATAAAAAAACAAACTTTTGATAATCAGATTTTTTAAATGTGTTGACGTAGTAAAAAAGTACCCTTTAAAAATATGCTTTACAACATAAAGTACTTTTAATGAGGTCATTCATTTGCCATCTGGGTAAACAATTCATTATTTTGCAATAAATTCTATTTTTTAAACAAAATAATGAACCCATGAAATTGAAAATTGCAACAGTTTTAAATCTCCTGCTGTTCACCATGATGTTATT
>DHTF01000042.1:0-12758 GCA_002411515.1 Proteiniphilum sp. UBA5267
TGGTAAAGTTATTGAAATTCATATTTCTCCTTTTTTAAATCGTTATCATAGAAATCCGTTTTCATGCAGTGAATGATCTTTACCTATCAACAATGAATCGAAGCAGATTGTTAGCGCTTCTCTGTTCTTTCTCATTCATGCTTCTGTGAATCGCAGATTTACACCATGATATCGTCAAAATCTTTGCCAAACCATCCACGCTAACGTTTTGACAGTTCTCCCATTCAGGCCCGGTAATGAGTACATGCACCAAACAATCACAACTCTAGTTGCTTTACCGCTTCCACCAACCGGATAAACTCGCGGCGATAACCGTTGGGGTCGTCATCCAGCCCTTTACTAGCAAGTTCAACAACTTTCTCATATGTAGCATCCCCCGTATAAGCAGAATCACGCAGCATCTGCCCGAACATGGCGACAGCCATCACAAAATTGAAATCGGTTGAAGCAGCCAGATTCTTTTTCAGTGCAGACACAGGCAACTCAAGCTTCCTGCTTATATCTTCATCTGGCTTTTTATAACGAAGCTTTACGGTCAGCAGCTCTTTGGTATTGCTGAATCCTGTCAGTGAACGATCGGTTGTCTGTTGTTGATATTTCAATGGGTCCACTTTGCCTACAGGAATTTCAACACCCACCGGAACAATCTCATAAAGTGCCGTAATGGTGTGTCCAGGTCCAAGCTCACCGGCATCTTTGGTATCGTCGTTGAAATCTTCATCTTCCAGCAATCGCGACTCATAACCAATCAAACGGTAGGCATTCACAAAATTTGGATTGAACTCCACCTGAAGCTTTACATCCTTGGCCACGACAGCCATCGTGCTGCCAAACTCGTTAACTAACACTTTATTGGCTTCCTGCAGATTATCGATGTAGGCATGATTGCCATTGCCCTTTTGTGCAAGCGTCTGTAGTTTGTTGTCCTTGTAATTGCCCATTCCATAACCCAGCACAGTCAGGTAAATGCCCGACCGACGCTTTTGTTCAATCAACGACTCGAGTCCTTCGGCAGAGGAAACACCCACATTAAAATCGCCATCCGTACAAAGAATCACCCGGTTATTGCCTTCTTTCAGCAGGTTCCCTTCAGCTATTTTATAGGCCAACTGAATGCCGGCACCCCCCGCAGTGCTACCTCCGGCCTGAAGATTATCCAGCGCTTCCATTATTTTTTGCTTGTCGGCACCGCTTGTTGAAGGCAATGCTTCACCCGCCGCACCAGCATATGCGACGATTGCCACCCGATCTTCCGGTCGCAGGTTGTTCACCAGGAGCTTCATAGAGGCTTTAACCAAAGGGAGCTTATTGGCATCCATCATGGATCCCGACACATCAATCAGGAAAACAAAATTTCCTGCTGGAAGCATTTCTGAAGCGATCTCCTTTGCCTTTATGCCAATGCGCACCAGTTGTGTGCTCCGGTTCCAGGGACATACAGCAGTTTCGGCAATGATGCCTACCGGTTGTCCATCCGTCGGCTCAGGATAATCGTAGTCGAAATAATTGATCATCTCCTCCACCCTCACGGCATCTCTTTCTGGCAGTTGTCCCTGGTTAATCATCCGGCGAATATTACCGTAGGACGCCACATCCACATCCAACGAAAAGGTAGACAACGGATTTTTACTAACCGAAAAAAAACGATTCTCCTTGAGTGGTTCGTACTCTTCTGAATTTTGAAGGTGAAATGGAAGTCCGCGTGCTCCTTCGTTTACCGTAATGACCATTTGTGTGACTGCGCCCACGATACTCGCCCGCTTCTGAGTTCCAAAGCCCACCACCGTGACCTCCTCCAACACTCCAAGGTCGGGTTTCAGATAGACATCAAGGTGTGTCTTTCTCGCCTCTATTTCACGGGCTATATATCCGACATACATAAAGACCAGTGTATCTCCTGTTCTCGTTTTGATGCGGTATTTTCCGTCTATATCGCTGACTGTTCCGTCGCGTGTAGCTTTATTCATGACCGTCGCACCGATTAACGGCTTTTTATCCTCATCAAATACCTTTCCACTCACTTCGATCTGCTGTCCGTAAACTGATACTACCAGCATCATCGCAATTAAAATATGACCGGCTCTTTGCATTGTTGTTTTCATACGATTTATTTTATTTTTTATATGATGGTGTTCTGTCTGATAGATACAAAAACAACGCAAATTCCATAAACAAACGAATAATTTTCTAATTTTGTAAAGCGACATTACACGTATAACTGCACAACAGATTGATTAGCAGACCCGACATAACAAAACTATCGGATAACGAATTGTTTGCACTTTGTAAAAAGGAAGAACAGATGGTCTACTTCGGCGAATTATATCGCCGCTATATTCCAATGGTATACGGATTATGCCTGAAATACCTTGCCAACGAGGCGGATGCAAAGGATGCGGTCATGGATTTGTTTGAAGAAGTTTCGCAAAAGATAAAACAGTACGAGATACAAAATTTTCATACGTGGCTCTATACCGTTGCCAAAAACCACTGCCTGCAGCGTTTAAAAAAAGAAAACAAGACTTTCTTTGTTTCATATGGAGAGGATATTATGGAAAACGACAGTTTTTTTACTCTATTGGACAGAGATCAATCGAACGAAGAAGAGACATCGGCATTGGCCGTTTGCATGAATGAACTGAGTGAGGAACAGCGGAAAAGTATTGAATATTTTTACTTTCAGGATAAATCATACGCTGATATTGTTTCTTTGACGGGCTTCGCACTTGCTAAAGTAAAAAGTTACATTCAGAATGGGAAACGGAATTTAAAGAATTGTGTCAGCCGGATATTGAAAACACATCCGGACAAGGACGAATTACAACACGTACATGTACCAAAACGATGAGCAGGATAGAAGAGGAGAACTTGAAAGAGTACATACAGGGAAATCGGCACGGAAAGAAAGCCAACCAACTGGAACGTCAGACGATGGACGATCCTTTCCTGCGTGACGCCATCGATGGCTTTGATTCGGTGGAAGGTGATCATTCTTCTGTCATTGAAAAGCTGGAAAAACGTATTCAACCAACCCAAAAACGTATCCATAAATCTCTTTGGATAGGGGTTGCCGCAGCGGTGTTGATACTTCTTATCGGGATCCCTCTTTTGCTGCTTCCACCAGGAGCGAAAGAGGAGGTCGTGGTTGCTACATCTGAAAGTATTCCACAGACCAAGGAGGCCGCGCCTACAGCCGCACCAAAAGATCCGGGAATCGTGGAGATGAATCCCGTACAAGAGGCTCCCGTCGTTCTTCCGCCGGCCACCAAAGAAGAAAAGGTCGTTTCGAATAATATGGTCATAAATATCATCGTGAACGAGGAAGTAGAGGTGGCCGCGGTATCGCAGGATGTGACAGAGAGATCGGTTCCCGAAGGTTCGAAGGAGACCGACATGGCGTTGCTGGCGAGGGGACGTGTGGTGGACGAGACCGGCGAACCGATCATCGGGGCCACTATTCAGTTGAAGAACAGCAATATGGGCACAGTGACGGATATGGAGGGGAAATTCAGTTTACATGTCCCAGTCAATGCAGATTCCACGCTGTTGGCTTTATATGTAGGAATGAAACCGCAGGAAATTCCGGTGAAAGAAAATGTGGGCGATATCACACTGCAATCCGATGATATGGCGCTAAATGAAGTGATTGTCGTGGGCTTCGGAACTCAGAAAAAAAGCAGTGTAGTGGGCGCTGTAACAAGAACAGATTCCATTGTAAAAACAAGTTCCTCTGAAGAGACTGATTCTGTGACAACAAATACAAACCGAGCCATTTTCGACAAAGAAGAATTTACCGGTTATTTCAGGGAAAATTACGATGAAAAAATCTGCGAGGGACAATCCGTCTCATTTGTTGTGACATTCTTCATTGACATCACTGGACATCCGCGAAATGTGCAAATTAAAGAGAACTCCTGTCCCGCCATGGAGACCGAAATCAAAAGATTGTTATTGGGCTCACCGCCATGGTCGGAAGGAAACCGGAGAGTGACATTGAAAATTGAATTGAAATGACAAACGAAAAATTTTATACCCAACGCGAGGAACGAGCCAACTACCTGACCCATGGTTTTGGCGTGATGATGAGCCTGATTGCTACAGCAGTGTTGCTGAGCCGGGCAATGGCGGCGCAGGACAGTCGTGCCCTGCTAGCCTATCTCCTTTTCGGTCTCGGGATGATCGCCTGCATGGGCTCCTCCACGCTCTATCACTACGTGCAGGCACCGGTACTTAAATCGAAACTGCGCCATTTCGACCATGCCGCAATCTACCTCCTTATTGCGGCAAGCTACTCCCCTTTCACGCTCATTCTATTGCACGACATACCTTTCTGGGGATGGTTTATCTTTGTACTGGTCTGGCTCATCGCATTCACCGGTATCTATATCAGCTTCCGGCCGCTCAAGCGAAACAGTCATCTGAAAACAGCCTCCTATGTGCTGATGGGACTGATCGTGCTGATCGCCTTTAAGCCGTTGATGGAGGTGGCACGGGCGCAGGATGTCATCGACTCAGTGATCTGGCTGATTATCGGCGGAGTTTTCTATATTGCTGGTGCAGTGATCTACGCTACAGCCAAACGGGAGTTTGTGCATGCCATTTTTCATGTTTTCGTACTTCTGGGACTGGCCAGCCATATCTACGCAGCGTATCTGATTCCATTGTGAAAAAAAATATCAACATACTTATAACTAAAACATTGCAATGAAATACAAAGTAATTACCATTGACAACTATTTAGACAACCATTTCATTGGTCGCAGTAACTGGCTCAGAGCAGCGGTATTGGGGGCAAATGACGGAATCATCTCTATATCGAGTATTGCCATTGGTGTGGCAGCGGCAAATTCAGAAAGAGCTCCCATATTACTGGCGACTGTGGCCGGTTTGGTGGCCGGCGCAATTTCCATGGCTGCCGGAGAATATGTATCGGTCAGCTCACAAACAGATATCGAAAAAGCGGATATTGAAAGAGAGCGGCACGAATTAGAAGAAATGCCCGACGTAGAATTAAAGATTTTGTCAGAAATATATGAGCGCCGCGGCTTACAAAAAGAGACGGCGATGTTGGTAGCCAAAGAATTGACGGAAAAAGATGCGCTGAGTGCGCATGTAAGAGATGAACTGGGCATCAACGAGATGAGCCAGGCTAATCCCATTCAGGCTTCCCTGGCTTCCTGCGCCTCTTTTCTGGCCGGAGGAATATTGCCTCTTTTGGTTGTTTTGTTTACCCCTTTATCCAACATGGTGTATTCGTTATATGCTTTTACAATCGTTGCCCTTGCTTTATTGGGTGCAGTTTCTGCCAGGACAGGAGGTTCCCAAATAAAGAAGGGTGTGTTCCGGATTGTCATATGGGGTACTGTTGCAATGGGGTTGTCTGCCTTTGTGGGTTATCTCTTTGGGGTGAATATATGAGTTAGAGCCCACGCTGGCAGATGCGTATAGTTTTATTTTTTTGTTACACTAAATTGATAATCTCCCGATTGGAGCTTCATGATCACTTTTCCGTTTCCTTCTCCCATGATCTCGATGAATTGGGAGGAAGCAAGAGGTTTATTTCCTAGCCGGATCATGTCGGTGCTACTAGCTTGCAGGTACAACGTGGCAGTTGTATTTGCCGGTACTTTAAAGTGATAGTTGCATATGTTGTTGGATATCTGCCATTCACTCACTATTCGTCCATAGGTTGAGTCATAGTACCCTTTTGCCCAGGACATTTCACCTGTAGGGTCAGGTTCGGGTTGTAGCACAAAATGTTTAAAGCCGGGGTGGTTTTCATCCCTTTCAATGCCAAGAGAATAATTGTACATCCAGGATCCAATTGCCCCAAATGAGTAGTGGTTGAATGAGTTCATCGAGTTATTACCGCTGAAGCCCTTTTCTTTGGTATAGGAGTTGAGCCGTTCCCAGATGGTGGTGGCTCCCTGTTCCACAGAATAGAGCCACGAAGGGTAACTGGTTTGTTGGAGTATCCGGTAGGCTGTTTCTGAATGCCCCTGGTCGGACAATACCCTGTTGAGCCATGCCGAGCCAATAAAGCCAGTCATCAACGAGTAGGGGGCGTAGCTCTCTCCCCCCAACCCCGGACTATCATTTTCAATTCGGGCCACCAACTGTTTCACTACCCGATCATTTATTGTATCGTCACAAATATCAAATGCAAGAGGGAGCAGGTATGATGTTTGGGTCCCAATTGTTTCCCCTTTCCGGTGGGGTTCTTTGAACCCCGAGTGAATTGTCTTCCCGCTAACCGGGTCCAGATAGGTCTGATTGAAAAAATGTTTCCTTTCTGCAAGAAGCTTACCGTACCACTCTGCGTCATCCTGTTTATGTAAAATGGTGGCTATACGATGCATGCGTTGCAGGTCGTAAATAAAATAGGCTTCCCAGAGCAAGGAATTATCGTTTTTCGCCTGTTCCGGTCCCAGCCAGTCGCCTAGGTTGCCTTCGGTCATGATCCGTGTCTCCGGATCGATATATTGTAACAGGTAGTGGATATAAGCCTTCATCGCCTCATAATGCTCGTCGAGCATCTTCGTGTCGTTGTATTGCATGTAGCTCTCCCATGCCACGGTGATGCCTGCGCTGCCCCACAGGATCCCACCGAAGCCTCCGCCGATCGGAGCCACGTCGGCAAACCGTCCGTCTTCACGTTGTGTGTCACGCATCGCCATCATATGACGCTGCAGAAACTGTGGCATTTCAGCCAGATAGGTTGCTGTGCGGGAGAAGACCGAAATATCTCCGCTCCATCCCATGCGTTCGTTGCGTTGTGGACAGTCGGTGGGTATCGATAAGAAGTTTCCCATGCTGGACCATGTGATGTTTTCCCACAGTTTGTTGATCTTCTTGTTGGAGGTCTCATAGCTCGATGCAAATGCATGAATAGAACTCAGTACCAATCCCTTCACCGCTTCAAGGGGTAATGGCCGGTCGATTCCCGTGATCTCTATGTAGCGATAACCATGGAATGTAAATCGAGGCTGGATCACCTCCTTGCCTCCCTTGGTGATGTAGACATCCTGTGCCATAGCCCCCCTGATATTCTCCAGCATGATCATCCCCACGTTCCCCTTGAATTCAGGAAGATCGGGGTACTTTACTTCCGCGTAGCGAAGCTTGATTTCTTTTCCGGATGGTATCCCCGTCAGCTCGATGCGGGGTATGCCCACCATGTTTTGCCCCATGTCGTACACAAAGACGCCGGGTCTGACCTCTTCCATGGCGATAGCGGTCAGCTCGTCTATTTTTTTGACGGTCTGCCCCTGTTGACCAATTAGTTTCATATCTGAGAAATCATTCACCGCCGGCATCCGCTGTTGTTCGATGACACTATCATTGACAATGGCTTCTTCAGCGTTGATTTCAACCGCCTTTTTCCATGCTGAAGCATCATAGCTGCTTTCGCTCCACCCTTCGATCAGTGATTCTTTTCTGGCATCATACACTTCCCCCTGAAAGAAGCTGCTGTTGACTACCGGACTGTTGTCGCAATAGCTCCATGATTCGGGATCAGTGACCACTGTTTCTTCCGTGCCATCACCGTAGGTGATGACCAGCATGGCCAGAAGCGACTGCCTGTCGCCAAACAGGTTCCACAGGTAACCCATATAGGTGACGGCACCGCTCCACCATCCTTCTCCCATAATCACCCCCATGGCATTTTCTCCCGATCGGAGATGATCTGTCACATCATACGTTTGGTACATGTGGTGTTTATTATATTGCGTCAGGCCCGGGTTAAAATAGTCTTCCCCCACACGTTCCCCGTTCATGTATACTTCATAGACTCCTCGTGCGGTGATGTAGAGGCGTGCTTTCGCAATCGTTGATCTGTTGGAATCGAAAGTGGTACGTAACATGGGCATCGATTTCCGCTGAATATCGGCTGTGATAAGGGTTCCCGAGTTATTGCCCTTAACTACGAATGACCCGTCGTGGTAAGTGATGTGATCACTCTCCAACAGGGTAGCCCATTGTTCCTGATACGCCGGGGTAGTTGCAAAGAGGAGATTGTTTGGAACACGGTAATTTGCTACTTCTACCTTTGAGAATGTGGCTGTTTGATTGGGTTTGACTGCGAAACCAATCTCGCAAAGCTGAGGGAAAGTGATAAAATCCCAGCTGCCACCGATCGGGTTGATGGTTACCGATCCTATTATATGGTTCTCATCATCCCCATCCAGATAGAATTTGGTCACGCTGTACATCGTTTTGAGATGTAAAGTATGGGGATTATACCTGTTGCTGAGGTTAATCAATGAAGGAGCAATAGCCAACCGTTGCAAGGGCTTGTCTTTCACGTCACCGGGGGCATAACCAACCCGATAGATGTTTAAGAAGGCTGTTTCACCCCTCTCCAGCCCCGATATATCCAGTTCTACTTCCACATAGGACTCGTCTCTCCCCTGCTGTAGGTTATAGATATTTTTGTTTCTGTCCATCAATCTGGGATCGTTCGCACCGAAAAGGAAGCCGCCTTTTGTGGTGCCGCTCTCCCGATCCAGTTGAAGGGTATAATTGATGTTGAATGTAGGAAGGTAATCGGGGTAAAGAACCAGATCATCCTCACCTCCGCCAATCCATTTCGCCCCATTCCAGGCTTTGACATGTGGTTGCATCAGGCCGGTCTCAAACCTTGATTCTGCCGATAATATTTTATTTTCCTGATTCCAGACCTTCACGCTCCACCGGTAGCCTGTTCTGGGACGCAATGGCTCCCCTTCATAGGAGATGTTCAGCGATAGATCGGAATTCACTTTGCCGCTGTTCCACACCGCTGCACCCCTCTCATCGGTGACAACTATCTGATAAGCTGTCTGCGATTGACCCTGTTTGGGGGATTCCATCTGCCAGCTGAATCGTGGCTGCTCAACATCAATACCTAGAGGGGTCTCTTCATACTCAACTTTTAATGAAGAAAGTTTTGAGATTGTTGGTTCTCCGATATGAGTTTGCCAATATGACTCATGGTTTTTTTTATCTCCCAAAATTGAAAGATCAGCATTGTCGAACAGAATTACTTCATCAGAACAATGTGCATCCTGTTTGGAGTTAGCCCCAATTGTATAAACACCAGTAGTATTCCATTCAGCTTCTTGGGAGAAAACTTGGATGGTAAATTTAATTACTATTAAAATCACTAAAAATATTAGTGATATTTTTTTCGCGTAATAAAACCCCTTACTAAGCATAATATTTTTGTTTAGCTGTTATAATCTCTACGCCATGACTCAATTTTAGCCCTTACATCTTGCAAAGATAAGAACCAATTTTTATTTAAACACGCATCCCTGAAATTTCTGTTAAAAGATTCTATAAATGGATTGTCAGTAGGTCTCCCAGGGCGGGAAAAATCCAAAGCCACTTTATTCTCATACGCCCAACGGTCCAATTCTTTTGAAATAAATTCAGGTTCGTTATCAACCTTAATCCTTTCGGGTTTAATTCCGTAATGTTCATAAAGATTTAGTCAATTAAAAATATTGTGGACTATTGCGAAGCAATTGAATTATTAGTTATTCTTAAATCTTTTTTTATTCGAATATCATCAATTTTATACTTCCCATCATCAGCTATCAAAGTAATAACAATAGTCCTTACGAATTCACCTTGTTTGTAACTTATCTGAAAACTATTTTCAGTCAACGGCAAAAAATTAATGGAGGGAATCCATAAACAGTCAAAATCGAAATTATCTATTAAAAGGTCATAATTGAGTAAACCATCTGATTCGTGTTTTTTTATACCCATTTCAAATTGATTCAGCGCATTGGGTGTAAGATATGCATTACGCAACGCCTTAAGTTGAGATGTTAGTCCCTCCGGCATATTTCCATATAGAGTTGTATAGGCATTATAAAAGGTTTCCATCATCAATCGAGGGGTACTGTTGTTTATGGTACGTTGGGATATGTCCTCACATAATACCGTGTCTCCGTATAAGGAACCATTCCATTCTGGCGTAATATAATCGATCATATAACGTCCATCCAGGAGTACCACTTTTAAAGGAATATTTGTGGTACTCCCATCATCGTTCATATTCCATTTGTAATTGACCATATACCAATTATCTCCCAAAGAGTCAACTTTTAAGGTCTTAAATGCAGTCTCATTGAAATCTTGTGCACGAATAATTGGATCAGCTCCTGTCACATTCCGTATTCTTGCGATTTTCTCAATCAGCCTTTTGGTTAAATATTTTTCCATATCTAATCCGCTCGAGTGAGAATCCGATAAGATGGAGGCTGTGTAACCTCTGTAAAAATCATTGACTGTGTGCTGAATGTACAACAAATCGTTTTTTTTCATATTATCCGATGGGAGTTTCTGGCTGAAACCCAAAAAAAAATTTATCGTCAAAACGATAGAAAAAATGAATATTCTTTTCATGAACTTTTATTTTTATTTGTTATTTAATTATTACATCCACTGGCACCAATACCGTAAAGTACAGAATTTGCAGCAATGGAATCATCCATCTTATTTATCTTCACTGCCGGATAATAATCCTTGTTGTTGCTTATTCTTAAATTGTATAAGGCCATTCGTATAAGAAGCTGGGGACGGTTCTATATCGTGTAATTGAGAATTATCACGTATAAAGACCAATCCGTGGAATCGTTTTTTTATTGAACAAAAGAAGAATTGATTTAAATTTTTTCGTTCTCTTCCTACAGCCCTTATACTGGAAATATCATCAGGCAACTTATCGATGGGGTAATAAAAATATGGATTATTTGTTTTCAGAGCCGAATACTCGAAACTAGTAGGGATAGGTGTTTGCAGGGTGTCCGCAACGGTTTTGCTGAAAAAAAACGAATCGTCCTGGGTATATAGCCCTCCACCAGCCTGAAACCCGATTGAAAAATATTTATCCCCGTATTTACTATAAATGTAATTGCCCATGGATGGTTCCTCTACAACATCAAAGAAAAAATCACTCGTTTTATTAGTATGTGAAGTGTGGGCATGGATGACAGCCTTATCACCCTCTTTTAGGTAGAGTTGAATGATTTTGTCCGCTCTTCGCCCCATATAGATTTCTCTATCTATATTTTCTTCAAAAATTGTTCCTGTCCGAGCCGATTCTTCCAGTAGAAATAACAAATAATCAAAGCCTTTTGTGTCCAGAACGGATTGTAACTGCGAATCACCAGCTACCCGATCAATTACCCCTTTGTAATCTTTATCGTTTAATAGTTGCAGATATGGTTGCGAACATTCCTCTCCAAGGAGCACCCTGAAATAGTCGTAAAAGAACACGTGAGGCTGGGCGAGTGTATTAAACCCGAAAATATGTACGTTGGATTGTGATGTTTCATTATAGCGTCTGAGCCATTTTAAGAAATCGATAAACGATACGCAATCATCAAAATAGGCCCTTGTTTCTGCTTCTATCTCTGGCACTATCTCTTCTGAAATCATCCCATTTACGTATAAATCCCATTTCAAACACATATCGGAAGCTCGCTCAAACAACACTGCCTTACAACTGTGTTTAGAAATTAAGGTTCTCATAAACTGATAACAAGCCTCTTTTACTTCCTGACTTCCGTGGGTGCATTCTCCTAATCCTATTATCTGCTTATCCTTTATCTCCTGTATTTTTAAAATCGCATTATCTTCGGAAAATGATAATGGAATCATATACCGCTTATTCAAATCGGTAGAAAAGCCTCCGTAAAAGTCCTCCACCCTCATGGGATTGATATTTTCATTCCCAATAGAAATCCTTATACGGTCGATCCAGGCATTCTGGTTCTCTTGGGGATGTTCATCCGCGAATGCAATTACTATCTTCAGGGCTTTCTCATGGCGTAGCGGAAAAGAGATGGGATTGATTTTCCAAGAACGACTTTCAATGTGTATCGAATCTGTAAATAAAATATGCTCATTTTCATCCAGACCACTGATTTCAAATTTCCAATTCACCATATTCTCGCATTTGCTGTTAATTGAAACAGTGCAGGTATCTCCATACATATATTGGGGGAGAGTGACCTTACGTGAAAAGAACATCTCTTTCTTTTTGTCCCATTCTCCACCTCTCCCCCTTGTGCTTCGTGAAGATATTTTCAAGGGAATTTTTTTGTCGATAATTTCCGTACTATCCATGGAAAACTTGATCATCTTTCCAATATTTGTCCAATCTCCCCGGTATGATTTGGCCTAACTTTCGAACAGGAGGTCGTAAGTATCTTCTACCGACTGTGGAAACAACCTGGGAGGCTGAAGAAGATACAAAAAGATCAGCAAGATCTTCACACTCATTAATTTACTGAAACGACTCATTGTAAAGCAGATGCTGGAATTATTCATGTTGAATTATTATTTTGAGGATCGTCATAAGTATATGTATCTGTTGAAGCGTCGTAATATTCCAATACTATTGCATGCCCGGATTTGTCCGTTGTGAATCAAAACAGATACCCATGCCGGCGATAGATTGCTACGGTTATTGTCTTAACAATAGTTTGTTCACGCGCGTTTTTTTGAAAAAGCATGATGAATTTCCGATGGTTTCAATTTAATTTGGCAATGTTAATTAAAATAATCTTAATATAAAGAATATCAGTGTTAATTCTTCCGATTTAGTACGTAGATAATTATTATATGCCACTTTACTGCCCGAGGATATCGACAGCGAAAAAGTCCTTAAATACGGCAGAAAATAGCTTCTTGCACGGATAATAGAAGGGTAATGGGTCGTTATCTCCTCATTGTTATATAAGCGAAATATAAGGGAAATA
>DHTF01000042.1:12922-17782 GCA_002411515.1 Proteiniphilum sp. UBA5267
GAAATATAAGGGAAATAGGGAGAGATACCGAACAAGGTACGGAGTAATACCGAACATGGTACGAACAAGGTAGAAAGAAAAGCCGTCTCATGATAAAACTGTAGTGACCCCAAAAAGTTGGACAAGATTATTTAGATATAAAAATAACCCCCAAAAGTATTTTGTCTAACTTTTGGGGGTCGGTTCTATAGTTAGCGTAAACTCCAATTATGAATCACTCGTGATGCTTCGTACTCTTTGGACTGGCCAGTCAAATCTACGCAGCATATCTGATACCATTATAGAGTTTATTTGCTTATACTTATTATTTCACTTGTAATATTACCTAAATTATGCGAAATCAGCGCCAGTAAAATACTGCCACTTTTAACTGTAATCCAAGCCCAAGCTACTCCCAATACTGTGGTAATTAAGAAAGAGGAAGAATTAAAAGATATTTCATATGAATCAGTTAAAAAGAGTCCGTGTGCCATTCCAAACAATAGAGCTGTCACAAATATTACCGGATGAAATATCGAAACTTTGGCTGGTTTGAGAATCTTAGTTAATAATCCAAGCATGATTCCCCGAAAGGCTATTTCTTCATCAATTCCTGGCATTGTAGATTGAAATAAAATTGTTTCAATGTTCCATGCTGCGGGTGAAAGATAAAAATAATTAAACAGACCTTTGATGACAAAAATTATAAGAATGAGAAATAACCCATTTTTAAGAAAATTATCATTTTGCTTGAAGGTCAAGAAATAGTCTTTTAATTCGAATTTTCTATATAACAGAAGAAATAATATTGAACCCAATATGGCAAATATTTTTCCACTCCAATTCCAGTTTCCTTTTATAAAACTTAATTGAGCAAACTCAATGGGTAAATAAAGCAGCATGCTATGGATCAGAAAATAAAGCGAAAAAACAACCAATATCTTTAATGTCTCTAATCTTCTATTTGTTAGGGTCAAAAAGATGACTGGTAATACAATTGCCAAGTGTATTACATGTTCAATAAAAACGTTCATCATATGATGGTTGCTTCAAAAGATTTCTTAACTTCCAAATCGCGACCTGTTCAACCTCGTTGCTCCAAAACTGAATAATGATATAGCTTACTGCTGAATATTGGGTAATTCCAGTCCGTATCCTTTCCGTTTGTCTTCTGCTTTCAGCAGGAAGGCAAAGACCAGTGCCAGTACACCGAAGCTGGTAAAGATGAGCATGGGGATTGTATAGTCGTAGGTATTCACGGTGAGTCCGTCGCGTACGGTTTGTCCTGTTACACAGAACTTTTCAAGCACCCATCCAATCAACAGGGGTACACCCATCAGTCCCCAGTTCTGTACCCAGAATATCAGTGAATAGGCAGTACCCAGTCGCTTTTCCGGTACAATCTTGGGCACCGAGGGCCACATGGCCGAAGGCACCAGTGAGAAGGCGATACCCAGTACCACGACAAGCACCATGGCGAAGATCCAGCTGTTGAGTCCCGGTACGGAGAACAACGCATGCACCAGAATGAGCATGAAGGCACCGATGATCATGATGGTGGCTCCTTTACCTTTTTTGTCGTAAATGCCCCCGAAGAGCGGAGTGAGCAGGATATTTCCAAAAGGCAACAACATCGGGATCAGGCCAGCCAGGTCTTCCGCCACGCCAAACTTATTCACCATGAGGTCGGTGGCATATTTCAGGAATGGGAACACGGCCGAATAGAACAACACGCACAAGATGGCAATAAACCACCATCCCCTGTTGCCCAATATCTTTCCAATGTCGGAGAGTTTGAACTCATCCTCCGGATTCTTTTCTTCCTCCAGGCCGGTTGCTTCGGAAGCATCCAGCTTCTTGTCCATCATCACGTACACGATAAAGGAGATCAGGCCGATACACAATCCGATCAATGCTACCAATACAGGGCGGGAGACATCGACCACTCCGGTAGCCTTGGCAATAGGAACTGAGAATCCCAGCGCTAGCGCGGTACCGATACGGGCCATGGCCATCTCCATTCCCATGGCGGTTGCCAACTCCTTACCTTTGAACCATTTCACAATAATCTTTGAAACCGTGATGCCGGCCACTTCCACACCAATGGCAAAAATGGCAAAGCCCACGCTCGCCCATAAAACCTGGGCATCGAGACCGAAAAGCGTTTGACCCTCCAGTGAATTTGTCGATACAGCCCAGTATTTGATCGCCGTACCGATCACCATCACGGTAGCAGCTCCCAGGCCGGTCATGCGCACACCCAACTTGTCGAGGATAATTCCGCCGAAGATCAGCATCAGAAGAAAAACATTAAACCAGCCGTAGGCGCTGGTAAAGGTGCCATACTCGGCACGTGACCAACCCAGCTGTCCTTCCAGTAGTCCTGCCAGGGGTGCCATGATATCGGTTAAAAAATAGCCGCACATCATTGTAAACGCAACAATGAACAATGCAGACCACCGTGCCGCTGAAGATTCTCTCAGCGATTTTCGAATTGCTTCTGTCATGAAAATTATATTTAACTGTTATTGATTTATGTAAGATGTGCAAAGATAAACAATCTGCACAATTTAATCGGAAAATAATTTCATTTTATCAGGTTAAAACACCTCTGTCTGTAATCTGTTCAGGAAAGCCACCGTTTTACGGATCTCCTTGTACATGACGATATCCTCATCAATGAAAGGCACTTCTTTACGGTATTCCCTGATCACCTTCTCAATCAGCGGCGATGAGCGCAGGGGGCGTCGAAACTCGAGTGCCTGCACCCCGTTCATCAGTTCGATGGAGAGGATGGTATCGAGGTTGTCCATCACTTTGATCAATTTGATGGCCGAAGTGGCGCCCATGCTCACATGATCCTCCTGTCCGTTGGAGGAGACGATGGAGTCGCTGCTGGCAGCATAACAGTACATCTTGTTCTGGCTCACCACCGACGCCGCCACATACTGGGGAATCATGAAGCCCGAGTTGAGACCGGGGTTGGCTACCAGAAACTCCGGTAGGCCCCGTTTGCCGAGGATCAGTTGTGCCGTGCGTCTTTCGGAGATGTTGCCCAACTCTGCCAGGGCGATGGCCAGAAAGTCGAAAGCAATGGCCAGGGGCTGTCCATGGAAGTTGCCTCCCGAGATGATCATGTCATCGTCGGGGAAGATGGTGGGATTGTCGGTGACCGAGTTGATCTCTGTCACCACCACCTGCCGTACATAGTTGAGGGCATCTTTGGTGGCGCCATGTACCTGCGGCACACAACGGAACGAATAGGGATCCTGCAAATGCTCTTTGTTGCGGGAGATCAGTTCGCTACCCTTCAGAATCCTGACGATATTCCGACTTGTCTCCAGCTGCCCCGGGTGAGGACGGATCTGGTGCAACCGCTCGTCGAAAGGCTCCAGGTGACCATCATAAGCATCGAGTGAGATGGCCGCAATCAGGTCGGCCCGCTTTGAAAGGCGTTGTCCCTTCATGATGGCATAGACACCATGTGCCGACATGAACTGGGTGCCGTTGAGCAGGGCAAGCCCCTCTTTGCTTTTCAGCTTGATGGGTTTCCATCCAAACTCATCCAGTACATCACCGATATCCCGTTTTTGGCCTTTGTAAAACACATCCCCCACCCCAATCAATGGCAGGAAGAGGTTGGCCAACGGTGCCAGATCGCCCGAGGCACCCAGCGAGCCCTTGTCGTAGACGATGGGCAGGATGTCGTTGTTGAAAAGATCGAGCATCCGCTGTACGGTGGCCACCTGCACGCCACTGTAACCCAACGAGAGGGCGTGGGCCTTGAGCAGGAACATGAGCTTGACAATGAGTGGAGCTACTTCCTCTCCCACACTACAAGCGTGTGACTTCACCAGGTTCTCCTGCAGGGTGTTCAGGTCGTCGTTGGAGACGGTATGTTCGCAGAGCGATCCAAAGCCCGTAGTGATGCCATAAATCGGCTCCCGTTGTGTTTCCATCTTCTGGTCGAGGTAGTCGCGGCACTTTTGTATGCGCTCTCTGGCCTCGGATGACAGTTCCACTCGGATGTTGTCGTTGATGATCCATTCAAGGTCGTCGATGGTCAGGTCACGCTGACCGATATAGTAGATGTTTTTCATAGGATGTATTATTTTATATTCACAGCATGGACTTGACGAATTGGATGGCTTGCCGTTCTTTGTCGCGTGTTTCCTTTTCCATTCTGTCGCATTTCTCCCTCATTTCAGCGACAAATGCGGTGTCGTGGATGCCCCCCAAGTTGGTGCGTACGTTGAACAGTGCTCCCATGATGGCGGTGCGGCAGGTCATCAGGCCGACCAGTCCGTCGGTCGCTGCATTCCGGTTTCCCGTCTCCAGTACTTCCAGCATGGTGTCGAGCAGATTGAATGCCCTTTCCGCCACTTCCATCGGTATCAGGGAGGCTATTTTTGTGGCTTCCTCAATCTTCTCGTCGCGCAAAGCGATCTCCTCTTCCGTTATTTTCGGTTGACGGTAAGCGTCCATCACCAGCCGGTACGCATCTGCATCCCGGTCGATGTCATTCACCAGATGAGCCCTGTTCGCGGACATCTCTGCGGCGATCTGTTTCATTCGCTCTTCTACAGCGGCATATTTTTTCTTACCGATGGTCAGGTTGGCCATCATCTCCGTCAGCGCCGTTGCAATGGCGGCACTGAGTGCGGCACTGCTTCCTCCACCGGGCACCGCTTCGTTGGCAGCGGTTCTTTCAAGAAATTGTTTGAGTGTCAGGTCCTGTAGTTTCATTGATTTAATTTTATATAAGTGTCAGCTATCAGCTTTCAGCTTTCAGCATATTTTGGAACAATCATTATACATTCAGCGGTCATTGTCACATTGGCACATCGGCACATTGCATATTATCACATTGGCATATTGGCA
>DHTF01000042.1:17999-20149 GCA_002411515.1 Proteiniphilum sp. UBA5267
GCATATTGGCACATTAGCAAATTAGTCTAATTGGCACATTAAACCACGATTTTCCCATTTTTAATCACATGCTCCACCATATTCATCCCCACATGGTAAGGCAGGAACTTGTAGGAGGGAAACTGCAGCAGGATGAGATCGCCCTGCTTCCCGATGTCAATGCTTCCGATGCGGTCGGCGCGACCCAGTGCGGCGGCACTGTTGAGGGTGAATGCAGTCACTGCTTCCTCCGGCGTCATTTTCATGTAGATGCCGGCCAGGGCAAAGAGCAGCGGCACCGAAGCAGTAAAGGCGCTGCCCGGATTCAGATCGGTAGCCAGCGCCACAATGCATCCTGCATCAATCATCTCCCGGGCGCGGGCATAGTTCTCCCGCAATGAGAATGCCGTCAGCGGCAGCAGCGTCGCCACCGTTCCCGCTTCTGCCAGGGCACGAATCCCTTCGTCGGAGGCCTGCAGGAGGTGGTCGGCCGAGAGACAGTTCAGCTCAGCCGCCAGCTCAGCACCACCAAGTGGCACAATCTCATCGGCATGCATTTTGAGTTGAAAACCCTGTTCACGGGCAGCTTGCAAGTAGCGACGCGATTGTTCAATGGAGAACACTCCCTTTTCGCAGAAGATGTCAACCGCCTCGGCTAACTGCTGTTGTGCGACCAGCGGAAACATCTCCTCAATCTGGAAATCGATAAACGCCTCTTCCCTGCCCTTCCACTCTTCCGGAAGGGCATGTGCTCCCATGTAGGTAGGAACGATATCCATGGGGTGGCTTTCATTCAGACGCTGCATTACGCGCAACTGCTTCAGTTCCGTCTCCTTGTCGAGTCCATAGCCGCTCTTCCCCTCCACAGTGGTGATACCCAGCCGGAGCATCGCATCGAGGCGTTGCCTGCCCGCAGTCATCAGCTCCTCTTCTGTTGCATCGCGGGTGGCCCGTGTGGTGCTGACAATACCACCACCCCGCTCCATGATCTCCATATAACTGTCGCCCCGCATCCGCCAGGAGAACTCCTCCTCCCGGTATCCACCGAAGACAAAGTGGGTGTGTGGGTCTACAAAACCCGGCAACAACGCCTTTCCGGAGGCATCGATGGTTGTGTAATACTGTTTGTCGACCGGAACCGGTTCATCCTGTTTCAGAATGTGAGAGATGAAACCATCTGTCACGATCACCGTTCCATTTTCTATGACCTGCAGATCAGACATCTCTTTGCCCCGCTTCCCGGCGAAACCGCTGCAGGTCACCACCTGTGACGCATTGTGTATGATCAGGTTATTCATAAATTATTAACTTTTGCTTTCCATTCCTTCCAGCCCAGGATGGCCAGCACCAGAAAAACGGAATACTGTATGCTGGTAAAGTAAAGTCCCTGTGAAGCATAGATCGGTATGGAGATGATGTTGCCAATGATCCAGAACTGCCAGTTTTCCAGTTTCTTTATTGCCATCAGGAGGGTGGCTACCAGGAAGAAAGAGGTGTTGGATGCATCGATCCAGGGCAGCCAGGATTGCAGATAGGCCTTGTCGCCGTCGTTCACCCGGCGCAACAGGAAAAACACAGAGAGGAAGATCACTGCCACCGCAACCCAGGAAAGGATATTTTGCAAGCGGCTGTTTCGGGTGATCTGCAGTTTGCCATTGTCGTCACCAGTCCGCGCCCACATATACCATCCAAAGATATTCGATATCAGGTAGACCGCATTGATGCCGGCATTGGCATACAGACGTGCTGCAAAGCAGATATAGATGTAGATGGCCACATTGGCGATGCCGAACGGGAAAACCAGGATGTTCTCCTTGCGGGCGTTCCATACACTGAGGATACCGAGTAACGCGGCAATCGCTTCAATCCAGTTCATCTCATCTACTCCATCAGTTTGGCTTCAAGCACCTGGCTGATCGAAAAGTTTTCCAATCCCAGGTAGTAAGCTGCCGAATCGACCAATGCTGCCATCGGCACCAGGCCGATTACCTCGCCCCCCACCACGGGCACACCGTATCGTTGTGCTTCCATGCGCACCATCTCATGCGCCTGGTAGATGGCTGTGTGGGTATAGTCGGTCAGGTTCATCGACACCTGTGTGATACCTCGCTCACGCAAAGTCACCCCCATCGCCTTGCAGAAACGCAGTCCCCCACCAATATGCCGTACTT
>DHTF01000042.1:20375-20526 GCA_002411515.1 Proteiniphilum sp. UBA5267
GTGCCGAGGTTCACGTTGTAGGCAATCAGTGGCATGCGTGCACCTACTGCTACCGCACCGGCGGTGGGATGTGGTGACGAAGGCCCAAAGTCGGCCTGCCAATCCTGGAGCTTCATCTTTTCTGTCAACCCCTCAAACTCCCCTTTTCGTA
>DHTF01000112.1:0-355 GCA_002411515.1 Proteiniphilum sp. UBA5267
ACAAAGACCTGCAGAATCTGATAAGGACGGTTATTTTTTGAGGAATCAAACAACTGTGCCATTTCCTTGAAAGAAGAGGGCCCGGAACCGGTTTTGTAATCGACAATCCGCAATGTCTCCCCTACCCGGTCGATGCGGTCGATGCTTCCCTTAAAATTCAGAGTCAGCCCTTCTGTCACCGGGTATACGGTACGGAACCTGTATTCCGAGCCAATATATTGGAACGGGGTAAACTGTCTGTCAGCCAGGAGCGTCTGCTTCACGTAACTTCGCAGGACTTCACCAATCAGGTAGTGCTGTCCCTCCAGAGGCTGTGGATTCTCCTCATCCCTGAAATAATAGCGGGCAAAAGCCT
>DHTF01000112.1:596-34164 GCA_002411515.1 Proteiniphilum sp. UBA5267
TTTGTAACGGTTGTAGATGATTTCCATCATCCGGTGAAAGATGGATCCAAACACATCGGCTTCCACCGACTCCTGCACCTCATTCTCCTCGGAAAGTCCTTCCACCGCCGTGAAATAGAATTTCAGCGGACAATCAATGTAATTGTTGATCAGCGAAGCAGAGAGAAATTTTTCGTTTCCGGCACGAAAGTCGTCCAGCTTGCACATTACTTCCGGTGTTTTTGTCACCGTGACCGGTAAATTTTCGGGAGCGGTCACATCATAAGCCACCACTCGCTCTGATATTTCGAACAGAGGGTTGTACAGGTATTTCAACTGATAAAAATAACGGCTTACTTCCCCGCTTTGCACATCCTCGGTACGTGTATCGTAAAGCATATATACCCGTTTGGCACGACCGATCATCCGGTAAAAGTGGTATGCATAGATACTGTCCTGATGCTCGTGGGTAGGCAATCCGAAACCTTTTCGAAGGGTATAGGGTATGAAGGAGCCGGAGGCATTCTTCACCGGGAAAACGCCTTCGTTCATTGAAAGGATAATCAGATTCTCGAAATCGATACTGCGCGTTTCCAGTACGCCCATCACCTGCAGACCTGTAAGCGGTTCTCCGCTGAACGACACGCTGATGCTACGTGCCAGCTTTTTCAGGAATCCAAACCAGGTTTCCACCGTCATGTCTCCGGCCCCGCGCAACATGTCCTGCAGCCGGGTGACCGTCTTATAATACTGCACGATAAATTCCCGTTCCAGATCCACGGTACGCATCTCCTCTTCCTCGTCTGTCGCGGTCAGCATCTGATAAAGAGCAGAGAAAAGTCGTTGCAGATAATCCCCGATCTCCTGCCAGCGGGTGACCGGCGTAAAGATAAGCGAGAAAAGGGGGTGGTTAGGTATCTCTGACTGGGGCACCACGATGCGGTTGAAGGTGAGCATATGTTCTCTCAGTGACTCTGCTTCCTGGGGTGCAGCCTTTTTCACCAGCGGATGATCGAGCAGAGCCTTCACATGCCGGTGATAATATGCCGTCTCCCCATTCCGGGTACGCAGGTTCCGTTGAAGCAGTGCGATATATTCCACCAGACTTGCGATGGATGAGTGTGATAGTCCATAGCCCATGGTCACATTAATCTTTCCGATTTCCTCCGGTATTGAATAGAGTACCGGCAGCAACAGGTTCTCGTCGGGTAATACGATGACAGTATTGATGGCTTCTCCCGGATCGGGAATCGCTCCCGATTCTATCAGTTCGGAAAGGATGCGGGACACCTGTTTGGCCTGCCCCACACCGGAGGGCACACCAATCAGTTCCACAATTGTCTTTTCACCCTGTATATCTCCCGCTGGCAGCTTGAACTTCGACGGGAAACGGGTAAGGTTTTCTGCCACCCGGTATGAAGCTTTGTTTTGCGGATCAAGAACTGTAGGAGAGTCGTAATCCCAGTAAAAATCGGCCATCCCGATATCTTTAAGGTATTCCAGCAGCATATTTTCAGCGGGAGTCAGCGCATTCAGGCCCACAAATACAAAGCTCTCTGTTCTCCAGTTTCTGTCTTCTTTTGCCTTCGCCTTCTCAGCCACTTCGCGGAACATCATTCCTTCATAGGCACGTCCTTTCTCTTGCAGCTCACTCCGGAAAGCGACATATAATTCATGCAATATTTTCCAGGTCTCCTGAAATTTCTGTTTGGCTTCGCTGCCTTCCACCGGCATGAAATGCGCCCAAAACCGCCGGATGGCAGCGATCTGATCTTCGGTGAGATGGGTAAGATCATCATCCAGCAACCTGAAATCATGTACGTTGCGGAAAAGCTGCTTCGCATCGACCAGATGCTTATCCACGTCATCAAAGTCGTTCAACAACATATCGCCCCAATAGAGAAAGTCGTCGAACGATTCCCGGGAACCACTTATTTTTCCGTAATGGCCATAAAGCATCACCAACATTTCAATTCTGTCGGCAAGATGATAGGATGATAACGATGCAAACAGCTCCTGGATGGTAAGCATGGAGGGAGAGAAAAGTGGTTTACCGGCAATCTCTGCCAGGTATTTTTGTAAAAACAGTCCCGCACGGCGGTTGGGAAGCACGAACGTGTATCGGTACAGCTCGTTGCCGAACTTTTCATAGAATATTTTCGCTATTTGATGCAGAAATTGAGGCATGAAAGAATATTTGTCTGGTACAAAACTAAACAATTTATTCAAATAAAATAATCTACTACATTCAATTCAAATATCTAAATGTAATTATGTCTGCTGAGTTTTTTTATAACGAACAATACAAAAAGACCCAGACTAACAATAAAAGCTGAGACGTTTAGATATATTATTCATAAAATTACATTTTTTCTATAAATTTGCACGCAACTCCAATTGTTGGATTTCATGGGGAGAAAAATAAGTTTTTCAGACATAGCGGTAATTTATGAGGAATATCAGGATATCCTTTTCTCATATGCACTCCATTTGGGTTTCAATGAACCGACTGCCATGGATGCCATACATGATGTTTTTTATAAACTGTGTATCCATCACGCATCGCTTAATGAAATATCCAATCTGAAATCTTATCTCTTCAGATCCCTCAGGAACAGGCTTATAGATATCCACCGAACAAATAAAGAATATCATGAATTGTCCTTTGACCAAGAGGATATCGATGAAAATATACCTTTTCAATTCAACGTTACCATCGAAGATGAAATTATAAAGGAAGAGGATGCAATAGAGATCCAACGGAAAGTGGAAGACGTATTAAACCGGTTAACAGATCGTCAACGGGAGATTGTTTATTTACGTTACATCGGGGAGTATAGTTATGGGGAGATTGCAGAAATCATGCATATATCCATAGAATCAGGCAGAAACCTTATCAGTAAGTCACTCACCAAATTGAGGGACTCCTCACTCCCTATCGCTTTATTTTTCCTTGTTGTCAGAAAAATCGTTCACTAAAGCTAAACTATTTCTACACTCGGCATAAGCAAAACTTGATTTTGCTTATCGGAATAGTTCCAATATTAAATTTTAAATAAAATCGATTTTTCTTTCGAAAAGTGATGATGTTTTCAAACCATGTTCGTCTTATTATAAAAGGCATCTTGTATTAAAGCAACAATTTTCCTAAAATATCCATGCGATTAAAAACAAATAATCATAGTTTTATCCGGTTCCTGAAAGATGAAAAATTCATCGAATGGAAATTATTTTCTACTGATGAACTCAATGCATATTGGAAAGAATATCTTCAACAACATCCCGATGAGAAGGAAGATCTCCTAATAGCAGAAAAACATTTGCTAAAAATAAATCTTTCATCATATAAGATGTCTTCCGGGAAGAAACAGGAAGCAATGAAACGGCTGGAGCAATCGCTTAAAACATATCACCGCAAACTTAAAATCCGCCGCTTTGCCTATGCTGCCGCAGCAGGCGTAGCCGCGTTAATACTGTCTGTATTGTATATCCAGAAAGAGATGGGCCATTCCGGTCATGAAATGTTTACTTCTGCCGATTATATCGTGGGCAGTGAACTGGAATCGGAAGACATATTATTCATTACCGGTAACAGAACCACATCTTTTCACAGCAATGTAGATATTCAAATAGATGGCGATAAAACTGCACAGATCAGGAGTAAACAAGAAGAGGAAAAATTGATTTCAATTGAGCAGCATACAATGAATAAACTGATTGTTCCTTACGGAAAACGCTCAAAAATCATATTGTCCGACGGAACACAGGTGTGGCTGAACTCAGGTTCATCCCTGGAGTTTCCCTCTGCTTTCTCACGAAATTCGCGCAAAGTGCTCCTTTCGGGTGAAATGTATATCGAAGTCGCCACTGATAAAAACAGTCCGTTTTATGTACATACATCAGGCTATAATGTAAAAGTTTACGGTACCAAGTTCAATGTTTCATCATACCCTGGCTCCACTTCATCTGTGGTGCTTGTTGAGGGAATTGTAGGGTTGCAGGCAGCCAATAAACAGGAATTGGTCTTATCACCCAGAGAACAGGCAATTTATTCGGATAATGGCACCTTTCAAACTCAAAAAGTGGATGTGACGCCATTTATCAGCTGGAAAGAAGGATATCTCTCATTTGAAGACACACCTGTGACCGAGGCATTGAAACAGATAGAAAGATACTACAACCTCTCATTCAATTATGGCGATAATATTTCATTTCAGGGACTCACATGCACTGGAAAGATTATCCTCTCGGACAATCTGGACAATGTGATGACTACGCTTTCATTGATATCAGACACAAAATACAAAAAGGAAGACAAACTTATATACATCTACAAAAAATAATAAACCATAAAAACAAGATGCCTATGAACAGTTGAAAAAAATTAAGCCTGCAGACAGGCAATAAAAAGTCGGACGGTAGTGCGAATACCGTCCGACCAGAATAACTCTAATTACCTTGTATATCAATAATTAAAATCATCACAAAGATATGAATAAATATTATATTGAAAGGGAAAAGCCCTTCAATAAATTTAAACATGTTATAAAAATCATGAGAATAACCTTATTCCTGTTGCTTTTATGCAGTTTTTTTTCAAAAGCTGCTACTGGTTATTCACAGGGAGTTGAATTGAGCCTAGATCTGAAATCTGCTTCTATCAAGGAAGTCTGTGAAACGATTGAAAAAAGAAGTGAATATCGATTTATTTTTGCGGGCAACGCGAAAAAAATTATCAATAAGAAAGTAGATCTATCAGCTAATTTACAAGATATTGAAGAAATATTGGAAAGTATTTTACATAATACAGAGCTTAAATATAGGATATTAGACAACCAGATAGTCATTTACCGTGACGAAACAAAGGTCATTCCGAAAGGGGTCAACGAAATTATTTCTGAAATAATAACTCAACAACAAAAGAAACAACTAACTGGAATAATTGTCGATAAAAATGGAGAATCCATTATCGGAGCCAACATTGTTGAGAAGGGCACCACAAACGGGACAATAACTGATGTGGGTGGTAATTTCTCGTTGCAGGTTGAAAATGATGCGATACTTCAAATTTCCTATATCGGTTATCTTTCACAAGAGATCAGTACTACCGGAAGAACCAGCCTAAACATTGTGCTACAAGAAGATTCACAAGTATTGGATGAAGTTGTTGCCGTCGGCTACGGTACCATGCGGAAACTAAACCTGACGGGCGCTGTGAGCACCGTCAATACGGAAGATCTAACAAACAGGCCGGTAACCAATACAGCACAGCTGATGTATGGTCAGTTTTCGGGAGTACAGCTCACACAGTCAACCGGACTGGCAGGTAAAGACCAATCGTCTGTGGTGATTCGTGGTATCGGGACTTTTGGAGAATCTACCCCCTTGGTTGTGATTGACGGGATGCAATACTCTGACATGGGTGCCTTTAATAATCTGGCTGCTTCTGACGTAGAAAGTATCAGTGTCCTTAAAGATGCCTCTGCCAGCGCAATTTATGGTGCTAGAGGTGCCAACGGTGTGATTGTTGTCACCACAAAAAAAGGGAATATCGACGAATTTAAAATAGAATACAATGCCTACTATGGCTTGCAGGAGGCGACGGTAATCCCGGAATTTTTAGATGCGGTCACCTATGCCGAACTGATGAATGAAAAGTTCAAAAATGAAGCTGGAGGAGGAATCTATAACCCTCGTTACACAGACGAACAAATGGAGATGATTCGTACCGGTTCCAATCCGGATCAGTTTGCCAATACCAACTGGACAGCTGTGGCATTAAAAACAGCCCCTGTGCAGAATCATTATCTTTCTTTCTCCGGAGGAAAAGGAAAAACCTCTTACCTTACCTCTTTGGGCTACCTGGATCAGGATGCAATTTTAGTAGGCAAGTTTTCTTCCAAAAGATATAATTTGCGTTTGAATCTGAATTCGCAGATCGGAAAATGGCTGACTGTAGAAAATACAATGTCATCTTATTGGAAACGTTTTGAGGGACCTGCAGGTGCTGATTCTCCTGATGGACAAAGTGACGTATTTGAAGGTGACAACGGACTGCTTTATCAGTTTCAGCGGGCTGCACCTACTATTCCGGTTTACTATAGTAACGGTGAGTTTGGTTACGTAGACGGTGCCTATTACAATATCAATCCCTCCATGGGTACATCCAATGTCATCAAACGGGCAAATTTTGGAAATTACGAATCCGATCAGATTAATATTTCTGAACGACTTGCATTGACAGCGCAATTAGCAGAAGGCTTAAACTTTGAAACAAGCGGAACCATTAAGATCAATTTTGAAAATATTTCTAATTTTTCTCCCACGGATGAAACAAGAGATTTTAATGGAGAGATACTAAACGTTGGAGAAATAAATTCACTTTCAAACAGGCTGAACTTCGATTACAGGTTGACAAACGAGAACATTCTGCGCTATTCCACTATTTTTAACGATTTACATGATGTGTCGTTTATGCTTGGTCATTCGGTCATTTATGATAAAGTGGATGGTTTCAGCGGATCACTGAGAAAATTCCCATCCAACAATATTGAAGAGTTTGACGGGGGAGGAGTACTTGATCCAACCGTATCGGGAAGTGCATCAGAAACAGCATGGCAATCCTTTTTTGGAAGAATCAACTACAATTACCAAGGTAAATACCTTTTTGAAGGCAACATACGCCGCGATGGTTCCTCAAAATTTGGTCCGAACAACCGTTATGGAACATTCCCTTCACTCTCTGCCGGGTGGAGGGTATCGGAAGAATCTTTCTTCGGGAGTCTGACCAACTGGGTCAATGATTTTAAACTCAGGGGAAGCTGGGGCAGGAGCGGTAACGACCGGATCGGTAACTACATCTATGATCAGACTTACAATGCGGGGCTAGATTACATCCTGGGCGACGATGAGGTGGTAAGTGCCGTAGCCCTTACCCGCCTGGCCAACCCAAACATCACATGGGAAACAACAGAACAGTTTGATATTGGTCTTGACGCTTCATTTCTCAATAACAGACTGTATCTGACTGCCGACTACTTTGAGAGAAAGAGTACGGATATCCTTTACACGGCCTTTCCGATTCCCTCATCACTGGGTGTGACGAATCTGGCTGCACAAAACTCAGCATCGATGCTTAATAGCGGCATTGAAATGGCATTAGGGTACAGGCAGTCAAAAGGTCCTTTAAAATATTCGCTGCAAGTAAATGTTACCAATATGCTAGACAACAAGGTCACTGATCTTGGTCCTGGAGGAGAGGAAACCATCGGTTTCAACAATATCATCCGGATTGGTGAACCTTTCAGGGCATTTTATGGATATGAGGCCGTTGGCATCTTCCAAAACGCTGAAGAGGTGGAAACTGCCCCAGTACAGTTCGGCGGTAACACCACAGCGTCAGGTGACATTCAGTATCGAGATCAATTGACGGTGGATACGGATGGTGACGGGATTCCCGATGAAGCCGACGGTGTGATTAACGCCGATGACAGGGTTGTAATTGGTAACCCGCACCCGAAGTGGATGTATAACATCAATACAGATTTCGGTTTTAACAATGTTGATCTCAAACTCCTATTTCAGGGATTGGCCAAAGTGGACCGGCTGATACTCGGTAACGGGCAAAGACCCATGGTCGACGAACGCTCAAATGCGCTATCGTATTGGAAAGACAGATGGACCGAAGATAACCCAAGCAGGACACTTCCGCGGGTAGGAAACTTTACCAACGCTCAAATATCAACTTTCTATGTAGAAGACGGCTCATATCTACGCCTTAAAAACGTGGAACTGGGATACACGCTGCCAAAATCATTAATTGGGAAACTTGGGATAGAAAGGCTGAGGTTGCATCTTGCCGGACAGAATCTCCTGACATTTACAAAAATGAAACATTACGATCCGGAAAGACCTGCCGGAGACACTGGTGCCCGACAGGCTCCTCTTTATAAGGTATATTCCGTCGGTATTAATCTAACATTTTAAAATCTGAATAGCAATGAGAAGAAACATCTATATATTGGCTGTGTTGATAGGACTGATGAGTTGTAGCGATAATTTTCTTGACAAAAGATCACTCACCCAGATTGCGGAAAGCAATTTCTGGCAAACAGCCGCCGATGCACAATTGGGTGTTAATGGCGTATACGAAGTACTACAAAGAAGAAATCTCTACAGCGGACAGTTAAACGGAAAAGCAGGATTGCCCGTTTATGATAACTTTACCGACAATTCATTTAACCCCTGGAAATGGGAGGGACCAGGGAAATATGTAGAAGGTGCACTGGACCCTTCTGAGCAACTGTTCGAATATTTCTGGGGTGACAACTATGCGGGAATCGCACGGGCCAATCGGGCCATTGCAAGTATTAGCGATATGACAGAAGAACAGATCGCTCAACCGGCTAAGGATGATCTGTTGGGACAGGCTTTTTTCCTGCGTGCTTTATTTTATTTCAATCTGGCTGTTTTTTTCGAAGATGTCCCGTTGATTACAAGTCCACAAAGTATTGAAGAGGCATATATACCCAAGAACACTTACTCGGAGATTGTCAATCACATTATTTCCGATCTGAAAAATGCCATAAGTAAGTTGCCTGACAGCCGACCGGCTGCGCAGCTAGGCTATGCTACAAAAGGATCAGCACTTGGACTTTTATCACGCGTATATCTGTATGACAATCAACATTCAAAAGTGGTGGGAACAACAGAAGAAATTCTCAAGCTGGGTTATGCATTATATCCTGATTACGGAACTTTGTTTACCCAGGCATCAGAGAAGTCAAACGAAATTTTATTTTCAGTTCGCTTCCTGCAAGGAGCTGACCACAACAACGGAGAGGTTTTCTCTGCAACCTATCTGAACACACCAAAAATCGATATTCGCCCCATGCCAAACGTAGTCAACGACTTCTATTGCACCGATGGGCTACCTATCAACCAGTCTCCGTTATACGACTCTCAGGACAAAAAAAACAACCGCGACCCTCGTTTGAGTGCATCGGTCTATTTCAAGGGTGACATTTATCACCTCAATCCTGAGCGAAAATACGATGGGGGTGGCCCTACAAAATTCGGATTGAAAAAGTATTTACGCAATGCCACTTCCTCCGAAGGTTTCACCGTTACACAACCCGGTTCGCAGGATTTCTACGTGATCCGTTATGCCGACGTACTTCTGATGCGCGCTGAAGCATTGATCGAGACGAACTCACTTACACAGGAGGTATATGATCTGATCAATACAGTACGTGGGCGGGTTGGAATGCCCAAGGTGGAAGATGTAGAAGGAGCCGGCCTCAGCCAGGATCAGCTAAGACAAATCGTAAGGCATGAACGCAGGGTTGAGCTGGCTTTCGAAGGATTGCGATTTATGGACCTGAAGCGTTGGGGAGTGATGGATAAGGCCTACCAGCGAATGACAGATGATAAGATAACAGGATACAAACCAATTTACCAGGAAAGAAAATCTGAAACGTTCCCGATACCACTAAGCGAACTGGATGCCAACAAGAATCTGACGCAGCACACAGCTTGGTCCGACTAGTGGCATTGTTAAGTATCGGGAAACAATAATTTACTTGAAATAGAATCATGAATAGCTTCGATGATATTACACTGACCGAGGTAGTTAAATAAATGTAGAGGTTGTATCCGGAGTTTTTTAACCATTCGGGTACAACCTCATTTACTTAATTCAAAAACAGAACTTGAAAATGATGAAAATATATCACGCACTCTTGATATTGACTGTTATTATCTCAGCATGTCAAAAGAATGATGTTCTGCCGGAAGATGATAATCAGCAGGAGAATCCTCCTGCAATGGAAGAAGTTGCCAGCAGAAAAAAAGGAATGTGCCTCACCATAGGCAGGACAGATTGGTCTTACCGGGTATCAGAGGCCAAAGTGCACTGGCATTATAGTTGGGGGAATATTCTGTCTGAATATGAACCCGACAGTGTGGATTTTGTCCCCATGATCTGGGGTTCTGCCTGGGCCGATGATGCCACATTCAATGAATTGAAAGTATTGAAAGCAGAAGGAAAAATCAAATACCTGTTGGGATTTAATGAACCCAACAAAACCGACCAATCCAATATGACAGTAGAAGAAGCCGTCTCGCTCTGGCCACAGTTGATGGAGGTCGGCGTTCCGCTGGGAAGTCCTGCCGTGGCCGGCACGACGGTTGACAATCCCTGGCTGAAACAGTTTATGACACAGGCCAGTCAAAACAACCTGCGGGTGGATTTTATTGCCGTTCACCAATACAGCATCGACAATGTTCCCAATTTCATACAATCGCTTCAGGATCTCTATGATAAGTACAAACTGCCGCTTTGGATCACCGAATTCGCAGTGGCCGATTGGAATGCGACAACAGCACAGGAGAACAAATACTCGCAGGAATTCGTACTCAATTTTATGAAGAACCTGTTACCAGAGCTGGAGAAGCTTGATTTCGTCCATCGTTATTCCTGGTTTGGACCTCCAGGGTGGGACAAACCCGCCCTGGTCACTTCCGCGTTGTGGGATATTAACGGGAAAACCACTCCGCTTGGGGAATTTTATGCCAGCTTTAAACCAAACGAAAAGATTGGTGAAGGTAAAGCAACAATCGTACCGATTGATCCGGTGAATGGGTTTGAGGATAATTTTGAGAATTACGTTCCCGGAACTGGGTTGGGACGGCTCGGATATGTGATCTGGGGGGGAAGAGCCTGGGTGCTTGCGGGTGATGCTTATGAAGGGAAACAGTTCGGTCAGAGCGATATGAATAAACAAAACTTCGCCATCCGGAAAACCTTTCTTTTGGAAGCCGGAAAAACCTACAAACTGGAAATCGCTACCAAGATGGAGGATGGTTTAAAACATGTGATTCAGGTGTATCCTAAGGAAGTTTATGGTGCGGCATGGAAAGATTGCTTCAATGCGAATTGGGAAAACCATATGACCCAATTCACCGTAACCAAAGGAAATGAGGAGGTAACCATTGCACTGTATCGTTGGCAACAAAAACTACTTAGCTTCGATAGCATCAGACTCACCGAAGTGCGCTAACATTAAAAATATAAAACAGTCATGCGGGGTCTTATTTTATGTGTCCTGATTCTGCTTATTACTAATTTTATCAGGGCATCAGTCTATTATGTGAATTCTGGTGAGGGCGAAGACACCAACAGCGGAAGAACACCGGCTGAAGCTTGGGCCTCACTTGAAAAAGTGAATGCCATGGTGTTTCAACCTGGCGACACCATCCTGTTCAAGGCCGGGACGCCCTACCAGGGGCAATTAGAACCCAAGGGCAGTGGTTCGAAGCTAAAGCCGATAATCATCGATAAATACGACACAGGTAAAAGACCGGCTATTCACGGGCAGGGTCTAAAACAGTACACGCTGTTACTACAAAATATTGAATATTGGGAAGTGCGCAATCTGGAAATTACAAACAGAGGAGAAGAACGAACACCGGGTCGCCGGGGTGTTTCCATTCTCGCAGAAAATTTTGGCGATTGTCGACACATCGTGCTCGACAGCCTGGAAATCCATGAAGTGAACGGGAGTCTCGTTAAAAGTGAAGGCGGTGGCAGCGCCATCTGGTGGAAAAACAGTGGCGACCAGGTAAAGACCCGCTTTGTAGGGCTGGTGATCCAAAATTGTCATATCCACCATTGCGAACGCAACGGTATCAACTCAAATGGATATACCCGTCGGGATAACTGGCATCCCAGCCAAGGTGTGGTCATTCGTAATAATTTACTGGAACAGGTTCCTGGCGATGGAATCGTACCGATTGGATGCGAGGGAGTCCTGATCGAGCATAACGTGATGCGCGACTGTCCCGATATTTTATCTCACCAGGAAGCGGCTGCCGGCATCTGGCCATGGAGTTCCGATAACACACTCATTCAGTTTAATGAAGTAAGTGGGCACAAAGCCAAATGGGACGGACAGGGTTTCGACTCAGATTTCAACTGCCGGGGAACAATTATCCAATACAATTACAGTCACGATAACTATGGTGGATTTCTGCTGATTTGCAACAAGGGTGATACTTTTGGTACTCCCGGCAATATTGGCACAAAGAATAGCATTATCAGATACAATGTGAGTATCAACGATGGCATTCGTCCCTATCCCACGCAGCAGAAAGGATGGTTCTCACCGGTGATGCACATCACAGGGCCCGTTCAGGGCACAAAGATCTATAACAACGTGATCATTATCCCGGAAAAAGAAAATGCTGAGATGGACCAGGCAATTGTCGATATGGACAACTGGGGGGACGCCTGGCCGCAGGATACCTGGTTCGCCAATAATGTCTTTTTCGTACAAGGTCAATCAGCTTTTCGTCCCAGAGAAGACGAAGGCACTGTTTTCACTCACAACTGTTACTTTGGAGAAATAGATGTAGTGCCTGACGATTCTAACGCTGTTTTCAGCGATCCTGAGTTTGCCAATGTCTCTGCCCGTGGTGACGGTTTTGACATACTCAGAGCCTTTATGATTACAAAAAAATCGCCCTTGAATAATTCCGGAATACCGATTCGGGAAAAAGGTCTGTCAGACTTGTTCGGGAATCCTGTCCCGGATATTTTCTGCAACATTGGAGTACATCAATTTTTAAGAGAATGAAACTAAAGATATCTACATACTGTACCACTCTGCTTTCGGGCCTTGCCCTGAGCGGAATGATGTTTCCGGTAATTGCTTCAAGTCAGAACAAAAGAGAGGAAAAGGGACCGAATCTGCTGTTTATATTTCCCGATCAGTTCCGTGTGCAAGCCCAGGGTTTTGTGAACGAAGATCCTGTCTTTACACCGAATATCGATCGTTTAGCCCAACAAGGTATTGTCTTTCCCAATGCGGTAAGTAACCGTCCCCTCAGCTCACCCTACAGGGGTATGCTGTTGACAGGAAAATACAGTTTTTCCAATAATCTGCAAACCAATTGCAATACATATTCCCGGAAATTCGGAAATTATCTCCGTGAAGAGGAAATCTGTTTTTCCGATGTTTTAAATCAAAACGGGTATCAGTGTGGTTACATTGGCAAATGGCATCTTGACGCTCCTTCCTACGCAGAAGGTCCCGATGTGAACGACTGGCGGGAGGCAGTCTGGGAAGCATATACGCCTCCGGGATCAAACCGGCATGGGTTTACATTCTGGCATGCCTATGGATGTAACAACCAGCATAATGACCCCTATTATTGGGTAAACAACGCCTCTGTACAGGATACGCTGTTCGCACGAAAATGGTCACCTGAGCACGAGGCCGATGTGGCGATAGAGTTTATTCATACTAAAAGGAAGGATCCGTGGGCCCTTTTTGTATCCATGAATCCTCCGCACGGCCCTTATCAGGAGGTACCCGCAAGATACAGGGCGCTTTACGAAAGTATGCCGGTTGATTCGCTTCTGAACCGGCCCAACGTTCCCGGCGGGAGAAAGGGCGAGGTGGGCCGAAAAAATGTACGGGATTATTTTGCTTGTGTCACCGGTGTCGACGATCAGATTGGACGAATATTGAAAGCGCTGGATGAATCGGGTCAGTCGGAAAACACCATCGTCATCTTCACTGCAGATCATGGTGAGATGATGGGGAGCCACGGGCTGTTACAGAAGGTAGTATGGTACGAAGAATCGTTCCGTATTCCCTTTATCATACGGTGGCCTAAAAAATTTCGGTCCGGGACCAATGACCTTCACCTGAGCGTACCAGATCTGATGCCAACCCTGCTTTCTCTGATGGGTTTGGAAAAGCACATCCCTGTTGATGTGGAAGGTCGGAATTACGCTGAGGTTTTTACAGGAAATTCAAAAGAAAAACCGGAATTCGCTCTTTATCTGAATCTTGAGTCTGGATACGAAGATCCTGGCGGAGGCATGAGAGGACTACGAACTGACCATTACACCTTTGTGATCCAAAAAAACAAACAAGGAGGAACAGCTAACTATCTGTTATACGACAACCGAAACGACCCCTTTCAATTAAAAAATATAGCCACAGAACATCCTGACTTGATCGTGGAGCTTGAAGGAAAGCTGTGGCCGGAATTGAAAAGGATCAAGGATCCTTGGACAAATTGAATCGAAATTTTAAAAAAATGATGAAGAATAAATTTCTGGTAGGTATTGGAATCATTCTGTTTTATTCCGGGCTTGCAGCTTTTGGCGGGACGGTTCCAACAGCACGCAACTATTATGTCAATCCCCTGATTGGAAAAAGCATGAATGCTGGCACACTGGAAGAGCCTTTCCTGAACCTGGAGCATGTCAGCAGGCTTCAACTGAACCCCGGTGATTCCATTCTCCTGGCAGCCGGAACTGTGATCAATGGATCACTGATTCTGAAAAATGTAAATGGGACTGCGGAACTTCCCGTGGTGATCTCAAGCTACCAGGGACAAAAAAATACGGAAAGCCATGCCACGATTGATGCGAAAGGCTACAGCAACGGTATCCTGCTCGAAAATTGCAGTCACGTCAGGATAGAAGAATTAAATGTCACAGCAGATGGAGGTGGACTGAGCGATGTGTCAGACAAAACTGGTATGCGATGCGGCGTATTGGTCAAAACTTCAGAACAGGGCACTTTCGGGAATATTATCCTTAACCGATTGTCAATAGAAAACGTGTTCTTTGAAGAAGAGGGATTTCAGCGTGGTGCAAAAGAGGTACATTCTGCCAACGGTACCGAGCATTACGGTTGGGGCATCCGGTTTATTAACGAAACGGCGGATGCCATTCTTAAAAATCTGACCGTCGAGGATTGTGATATCAGGAATGTCAGCCACACGGGAATCAAATTCACCGGACAGAAGGAAAATATTCAAAATGTGACCGTGAGCGGCAATAAGATCATGGAAACAGGCGGTCCTGGATTACAGTTTTCCAATGTCCTCGGCGGGAAGGTCAGCCATAATTGGGTCAGCCACTCGGGTAACACCAGCGACTCGCGTAAATGGGGAAGAGGCAGTGGATTGTGGACCTGGGGTTGTACAGATTTTGTCATAGAACACAACCAGTTTTTACACGCCAACGGTCCCGGTGACTCGGCTGGCTGCCACATCGACTTCAATTGTCGGGATATCATCGTGCAATATAATTTCAGCGCAAACAATGCAGGTGGATTCATTGAGATTTTAGGAAACAACCACAACTGTGCATACCGCTACAACATTAGCGTAAACGACGGTTTCCGAATTAAAGGAGAAAATGGGGCCTTCCAGGAAGGAAAGATTCTTTGGACCAGTGGCTTCGTGGGAAAAGACAATGAAAAAAATGGACCATTCAACTCTTATATCTACAACAACACCATCTATGTGAAGGAAGAGAACCGATCCTGTTTTTCGATCTCCCCCACCACCAGTGGCCTGCTTATTGCCAACAATATTTTCCATATCCTGGGAGAGACGGTCAATGTTTCTGGAGACCAGGATAGCCGGGCAATAAATGAAAACCAGACAGCAAAGAACGTGGTTTTGAAAAACAACCTGTATACCCATGGGAATGTATTCCCGGCATCATTGCTGATCAGGGACAACAATCCTATTATCGGAGATCCTGAATTTGAAAATGCCGGGGTCATCGATGCACGAGATTACATTCCCCGGAACGTTGATTTAATAAGAGATAAAGGGTTACATATCGAAAAGTTGCCCGGTGATCCGATCGGATTGCGAATCGGCCTTGATGTCAGATCGGACTACTTTGGTAATCCTGTGAAAAGACAGCCCGATATGGGAGCTATTGAATTATAATTGAAAAGAAAAATGATGAAGCAAATTTTGTGGGCTTCAGCCTGTCTTACGACTGTTGCATCCTGCAGTTTCATAAAGGGAAATCCGAAACATTCCAAACCAAATATTCTTTTTCTTTTGGCGGATGATCTGGGATACGGCGAACTGGGTTGTTATGGCCAGCAGGTAATTCAAACACCAGTGCTGGACAGCTTGGCACGACAGGGCTTGCGATTTACCGACTTTTATGCTGGCAATACCGTCAGTTCACCTTCACGCGCAGTGTTAATGACCGGAAAAAATGCAACAAATAGTACCATTCGCGGAAACAGTGGGTATTTTGGAGATGACCGATGGATGCGCGTTGCACTTAAAAAAGATGAAGTAACCCTGGGAGAAATGCTACAACAGACAGGCTATCAAACGGCATTTATCGGCAAGTGGCATTTAGATGATCCAAACGACCTCTCAACCTGGGCTTACAACCGGGGATTCGGTTTTGCCGCACAGGAACAGTGGGAGTCCCGTTTCGGGGGAATCCGTTACGATGAACAAATGCACTGGATTAACGGTAAGGCCGATTCCATTTATTATCATGAGGAAGAATGGAATTGTAAAGATGAGTTTCGCACAGAAATAGCTTTTAATTATCTCGATACAATAAACCGGGAAAAACCTTTCTTCCTTTTCATGTCATATCGTGCACCCCATGGACATGAACGGTATATCAGCAACAAAGAATTGTATGCAGATCGTGGCTGGCCCGAAAATGAACGGGTGCATGCGGCAAAGATTACCCTGTTGGACAGACAGATTGGTCGCCTGTTAAAAAAACTGGAAAATATGGGAGAGTTGGACAATACGCTGATTATTTTCACGAGTGACAATGGTCCTCATCAAGAGGGGCATGACCCCACATTCTTTGACAGCAACGGTAACTTCAGAGGAATTAAAAGAGACATGTATGAAGGCGGTATCCGGGTGCCGTTTATTGCGGTATGGAAAGGTAAAATTGAATCGGGTTCGGTGAGCAGTCACATCTGTGGTTTTCAAGACCTGATGCCAACACTGGCTGAAGTATCAGGGGGAGAAATACCTTCACAAGCAAACGGTATATCCATATTGCCACTATTAACTGGAAAAATGCAAACCGAACATCTCTTTTTGAACTGGGAATTTCAACTGGATGGCTGGTCAAGGGAGTTGTCTGATGGCGGTTTCCGACAGTCCGCAAGAATGGGGAACTGGAAAGCTGTGCGTTATGGAGTGGCACAACCAACAGAATTATACGATCTGTCAAGCGACCCTTCAGAGTCAAATGATCTTGCTCAAAAAAAAACCGCTATCGTTGAACAAATGAATCTGATATTTGACAAGAAACGTAGCGATACAGAAGGATTTCCGTATAGAGGAGTGGTTCAGCATTACAAAGCAAGGGATAAATTTCTGTCACATGAACAGACCCGCCAAACCGGAAATTTGTAACTTTAACTTTAAAAATTATTTCTACATTATGAAAAAATTATCTTATATCCTCTCCATCTGTTTCTCACTGGTTTCCTGTAACACACCAACAGAGACAGTTAGACAAATTATTCTTTTAGATTCAGGATGGAAATTCATGAATAGAGAAGTACAGGACGGAGAGAAGCCTGAGACGGAGACAGTTGACTGGGAAAGTGTTGATGTGCCACACGACTGGGCCATCTCGGGTGAATTCGACATGAAAAACGATGTTGTGGTCGACATGGTCATTGAAGACGGGGAGAAAGTAGAAAAGAGACGTACTGGTCGCACCGGTGGACTGCCTCACGTGGGCATCGGTTGGTATCGCAACGTATTGGATATCCCCTCTAAATGGAAGCATAAAAATATATCTGTTGAATTTGACGGTGCCATGAGCCACGCGCAGGTCTTTCTTAATGGTGAGTTCGTAGGTGAGTGGCCCTACGGTTATTCGTCATTTGGTTTCGAACTGTCGGATAAGATTAAATTTGGCAAGAAAAATATACTGGCAGTCCGGCTCGAGAACAAGGAACATTCGTCACGTTGGTATCCAGGGGCCGGAATTTACCGGAATGTCCGCCTGGTGATAACGGATCCTGTTCATATCAAGCAATGGGGAACCTATGTCACCACGCCCGAAGCCAGCGATGGTAAAGGAACTGTGAATATCATAACCACGATCCTCAGTCCACAAAAAGAAAAAATTACACTGCAAACCGAAATAATCGGTCCGGACGGTAAACCAGAAGCTGTGACAAGCACCAATCTGGAGATTAACGGCGAGCAGGCGGTCAGTCAGTCGCTAATGGTCGAGAACTACAAGCTCTGGTCGACAACAAATCCAATTTTATACAAAGTCGTATCCAGGATATTGAAAAACGGAAAGGTGGTGGATAGTTACGACACACCGTTTGGATTCAGGTATTTTGAGTTTACGGCACACCGCGGCTTTTTTCTGAACGGGGAGAATATGAAACTGAATGGGGTTTGCCTGCATCATGACCTGGGACCGCTGGGTGCCGCCTTTAATTTAAGTGCACAGAAGCGTCAGTTGATACTGCTGAAGGAGATGGGATGCAATGCGATACGGACCAGCCACAATCCGCCTGCGCCCGAATTGTTGCAACTGACTGATGAAATGGGATTTCTGGTCATCGACGAAGCTTTTGATGAATGGAAATATGCCAAAACGAAAAATGGATACCACACCCTGTGGGACAACTGGGCGGAAAAAGATATGGTGGCAATGATTCATCGGGACCGCAATCATCCCTCGGTAATCATGTGGAGTTTGGGGAACGAAATTCGTGAGCAAGGCAGGTCTGATGGCGCACAATACGCTCAATTTCTGGCCGACATATGTAAACGCGAGGATCCCACGCGCCCCACGACAGCAGGTTTCAACAATTGGAAGGAGGCTATTCAGAACGGATTGGCCGACGTTGTAGATGTACCGGGATGGAATTACAAGCCGCAGTACTACGGATATATCCATGATAAATTTCCATACTGGAAGATGTATGCCAGTGAAACAGCTTCCACGGTAAGTTCACGCGGTGAATATTTTTTACCTGCAGAAATAAGGATTCATTATACCCGTGAACCATATCACAGCTCCTCTTACGATCTTGAATTTCCGAGTTGGGCAACCACGCCAGACCGGGAGTTCACTGCACAGGACTCATTCCCGTTCATGGGCGGAGAGTTTGTTTGGACCGGCTTCGATTACCTGGGTGAGCCAACACCTTACAATGATCAATGGCCATCACGCAGTTCCTATTTTGGAATTATTGATTTATGCGGAATCCCAAAGGATCGATACTATCTTTATCAAAGTAAGTGGTCAGACAAGGATGTACTTCATCTCCTGCCTCATTGGAACTGGGAAGGAAAAGAAGAAGATACGATACCGGTACATTGTTACACAAGTTTCAAGAAGGCGGAACTGTTTCTGAACGGGAAAAGCCAGGGCATTCGGGAAAAAGATCCGACACACTTATACACTACCTACCGGCTGGTTTGGGACGTCCCGTATGAGCCGGGAGAATTGAAAGTTGTTGCGCTGGATGAAAACAACCATCCCCGGAAAGAAGCAGTGATAAAAACCGCAGGAGTACCAGCAGCCATCCGCCTCGAGGCCCTGTCGGATACCATCACCGCTGACGGGAAAGAACTGGCTTTTGTAACTGTTTCTGTCGTGGATGAACAGGAGGTACTCTGTCCGAAAGCTTCCAGTCAGATCAGTTTTACAGTGGAGGGTGATGGTCATTTCAAAGCGGTGGGAAATGGTGATCCAACAAGCCTGGAGTCGTTCATAAAGCCTACTCGAAGAACTTTCAACGGAAAATGTATGGTTTATCTTCAGTCAACTGATAAAGCGGGCAGCATGAAGCTAAAGGCAACTGCCGAAGGTCTTCAATCGTCTCAAATAATAATCACCTCCGTTAAATGATACCCGGATCTTCTAACCGCCAAGCCGATTATAACGAATAGTTCAAATATTAACATACACAACAAGATAGAGAGCAATGAACAGATTACTTCTTCCCACAACTTTTCTTGCGGTTGCTTCTGCCTGTACAAGCAGTGAAAAGCAGTCACAAGAGGCCAAACCCAATATTGTCATCATCTACATGGACGACCTGGGCTATGGGGATGTTGGTGCGTATGGCGCAACGTACCTGAAAACGCCAAATATGGATAAACTGGCAAACGAAGGCATCCGTTTCACCAATGGGTATGCCACTTCGGCGACATCAACTCCCAGTCGCTACGGATTACTCACGGGTATGTACCCCTGGCGCAATGCGGATGCGAAAATATTGCCCGGAACAGCGCCGCTCCTGATCGACACCAACCAGATTACCCTCCCTAAATTACTTCAAAGGCAAGGTTATCATACTGCTGTCGTGGGAAAATGGCATCTTGGCATGGGCAGCGGACAGGTGAACTGGAACGGGCAAATTGCCCCAGGTCCAAACGAAGTGGGGTTCGATTATGCTTATGTGATGGCCGCTACGCAGGACCGGGTGCCAACTGTTTATATTGAAAACGGGAAAGTGGTGGATCTCGATCCTGAAGACCCTATTGAAGTGGATTACATAAAGAATTTTGAGGGGGAGCCTACCGGACTGGATAATCCTGAACTTCTAAAAATGAAGTGGCACCACGGACATAACAACAGTATTGTCAACGGGATTCCGCGTATTGGATTTATGAAGGGCGGAGAGAAGGCAAAATGGAAAGACGAAGAGATGGCCGATCATTTTCTGAAGAAAGCATGTGAATATGTGAGAGAGCACAAAAACGAGCCCTTCTTCCTTTATTATGCTCTTCAGCAACCACATGTACCACGTACACCACATCCGCGATTTGCAGGAACATCCGGTATGGGGCCCCGAGGTGATGTGATTGTAGAGGCCGACTGGTGCATTGGTGAATTCACACGAACCCTGGAAGAAGAAGGGCTTCTTGAAAATACGTTGATTATTTTCACCAGCGACAACGGTCCGGTACTTAACGACGGCTATTATGACGAAGCAGTGGAGAAGCTGGGGGATCATAAGCCCTGGGGTCTTTTCAGAGGTGGAAAATACAGCCTTTATGATGCCGGCATGCATGTTCCGTTTATCACTTACTGGAAAGGGAAGATAACCCCTTCCGTTTCCGAAGCTCTTGTTTGCCAGATCGATCTGTTGGCCTCGTTGGCCATGCTGACCGGAGGCGATAAGGGGACTACCGACAGTCAGGATTTACTGGATATGCTGTTGGGCAAAAATGAAAAAGGACGTCAAGAGCTGATTCTGGAAGCAATCTCCAGGACTGCGCTGCGAAAAGATCACTGGGTAATGATTCCTCCCTATAATGGAGCGGAGATCGAAAAACAAGTGAATATTGAAACTGGTAATTCTAAAGAATATCAGCTCTTTGATCTAAATACAGATCCGGAACAACGAAATAATCTGGCAAAGCATGATCAGGAGAGACTAAAGGAGATGATCGCTATTTATGAGAAAATAACAAGCGGAATTAATAAGAAAACAGAATCTTTGATACTGGAATAAGAAGATGGTTGTTTAAGTTCGAATAAAATATAACGTACTTACGTATGAAAATAATTTTCACATTTGCAGTATGTTTTCTTTTTGCCTGTTCTATCATAGCCCAGCAAAAGAACAGATACGGTATGAACATAATCGAAAATGAAGGTGGCAACTGTAAAATAGAGGAATATGAATTGATTAACAAGATAATAGATTTATCGAAGGTTGATGACCTTTACGAACCATACAATTACGTTGCTGACAAGATAAAGGATAGTGATTATAATAAATGTACCACAAAAAGCTACATATTTAAAAAGTATAATACTTACTCGCTCAATATGGAAATCGATCAACCAACTGAAGGATGTTCACCTTATCCTTTTATAATATATGTGCACGGCGGAGGCTGGAATACAGGAGATACAAATGCATTTGCCAATCAGTCAAAGTATATGGCGTCGAAAGGTATTGCAGGGATCAGGGTCACATACACTCTAAATAAGAACGGGGGCCATTTCGAACAAGGATTACAGGAAATAGCAGAGGCTTTTGACTTTATCAAGAAACATGCAAAAGAATGGAATCTGGATATGAAACGTTTCGGATTTGCCGGAGGATCAGCAGGAACCCCATTATCATCTTACTGGGCAATGAAAATGAAAGATTGTAAACTTTATATCGGCTGTAACGGGATATATGATTTTACAGCTCGTATTAAACCTCAAGGTAGTTTCCCAAATAAAAATGTATATTTAAGAAATATCACAACCGAAAATAAAGCCCGCGAAGTGTCAGCATTGTTCTTAGTACCTAAAAATGACCCTCCGGCTGTACTTGTGGCACATGGGACAGCCGATACAACAATTCCGTATCAACAGTCTGAAGCCTTGTGCAATGCGATAGAAGTTAATGGAGGCAAAACAGTACGATTGATATATCCATATTATGTTCATGGTTTTTTCAATAAAAACAGGAGTGACAAGTATGAGGAAGTGATTTTAAAGATGTACGAATTTGTTAAAGAGGTATTCAATCATACTTGTACATAATACACGGGCGTTGTTGTTGATATTGATTGTATTGAAGACAAAGATATCCCAAACTACGTTATTAAATAATAATTCACATTCAAATGAAAATTGGTCACTCTATAAGAGCACTTGCCGCTCCGGCATTACTTTTCAGCATTTCTTGCACGCAATCGGTTCAAAAAGAGAAGCCCAACATCCTGTTTATCCTGGCCGACGACTTGGGATATTATGATTTAAGCTGTACTGGTAGTCGTTATTATGAGACACCCAACATTGACAGGATTGCTGCCGAAGGGATGGCCTTCACCCAGGGCTATGCTGCCTGCCAGGTGAGCAGTCCCTCGCGGGCAAGCATCCTGACCGGTAAGTTTACAGCCAGCCATGGCATTACTGACTGGATCGGTGCCAGGACCGGGGAGGCCTGGCGGAATCAAAAGCGATATAACCGATTGCTGCCTCCGGAGTATGCCCATTCACTGGCAACTTCATATGTCACATTGCCCGAAGCAATGAAGCTGGCTGGTTACAAAACTTTTTTTGCAGGGAAATGGCATTTGGGCGACAAAGGTTCAGCACCGGAAGATCACGGATTCGACATCAACATAGGAGGATGGCATGCCGGGAGTCCTGTTGGTGGTTATTTTTCTCCTTATGAGAACCCGAAGCTGCCAGATGGAAGTAAGGGAGAAAATCTGTCGATGCGGCTTGCATCGGAGACAATTAAATTTCTGAACAAAAATAATCCGAAAGTAACCGGACAGCCTGTATTTGCCTATTTATCATTTTATGCAGTCCATGGCTCCATTGAAACGACACGTGTAAAATGGGCTAAATACAGGGAAAAAGCAGTAAAGATGGGGATTACTGACACCGGCTTTCAGATGGGCCACTTCCTTCCTATCCGTCAGGTACAGGATAATCCTGTTTATGCAGGGCTGTTGGAGCAGATGGATGATGCGGTTGGCATTGTCCTGGATGCTCTGGAAGAACTGGGACTGGCGGAAAACACAATAGTTATTTTTACTTCTGATAATGGGGGAGTTGCTTCGGGTGACTCCTACTCTACATCAAACCTGCCGTTAAGGGGTGGCAAAGGATACCAGTTCGAAGGAGGAATTCGGGAACCCTTTTTTATAAAGGTTCCCGGCATGACTTCAGGCGGGGAACAGTGTGATGTCCCTGTTATCGGTACCGATTTTTACCCCACATTGCTTGAATTGACCGGACAGAGTTTAATGCCTGAAGAACATACCGATGGCATGAGTCTCGTGCCGCTGCTGAAAGGGCAAACGCTTTCTGAAAGACCGCTCTTCTGGCATTATCCGCATTACGGAAACCAGGGAGGAGAACCTTCGTCGGTCATACGACTGGGCAACTGGAAGTTGATCCATTATTATGAAGACAGACATGAGGAACTGTATAACCTTGAGTCAGATCCGGCAGAAAAACTGGATGTGGCTGCATTTAATCCAGAGATTACTGAAAATCTTCATAACAAACTATTTAATTATTTAAACGGGATAGGGGCCCGTTTTCCTGTAAAAGATCTGGAATATCAACCTGAACTGGAAGAACAATATCTGGACTTTGTCCGGGACAATAAAATGCCGCAACTGGAAAAACAGCGACTGAAATATCTGTCAAAAGATTTCAATCCAGGAAACCATTGGTGGGGGTCGGAATGAAGCTACCAACCCGCTAAGCCAGTGTGATTTCCCGATCAAGATACACATCCTGAATAGCATGGATCAACTCAACCCCCTCCCCCATCGGCTTTTGAAAAGCTTTACGACCGGCGATCAGTCCGATTCCTCCGGCCCGTTTGTTCACTACTGCCGTATAAACTGCTTCGGCCAGATCGTTCTCTCCACTGGATGCTCCCCCCGAATTGATTAAACCAATACGTCCCATGTAACCGTTAATCACCTGGTAACGACAAAGATCGATCGGATGGTCGGAACTAAGCTGATCATACATGCCGGGGCTGGTTTTTCCGAATTTAATTGCCTGAAAACCTCCATTATTGGTCGGCAGCTTCTGCTTGATAATATCCGCCTTAATGGTTACGCCGATGTGATCGGCCTGGCCGGTCATATCGGCCGATGTGTGGTAGTCGGTTCCATCTTTCTTAAAATCATTATTTCTGAGATAACACCATAAGATAGTGGCCATACCCAGTTCATGTGCATATTCAAATGCCTCGGCGACCTCAATGATCTGTCGGCGGCTCTCTTCTGAACCAAAATAAATAGTGGCCCCGACAGCGGCCGCACCCAAATTCCAGGCTTCCTTTACTGTTCCAAAAAAAACCTGATTGTAGGAGTTGGGATAAGTCAGCAGCTCATTGTGGTTCAACTTGACGACAAACGGAATTTTGTGTGCATATTTTCTTGCCACGGAAGCCAGCACGCCAAAAGTGGATGCCACTGCATTACAGTCGGCTTCGAGTGCCAGCTTCACGATATTTTCCGGATCGAAATAAAGAGGATTGGGCGCAAAAGAAGCTCCCGCGGTGTGTTCTATTCCCTGATCGACAGGCAAGATAGACAAGTAGCCGGTATTTGCCAGACGACCCTGTCCGAACAGACGCTGCAAATTGTTCAAAGTCGGAATATTACGATCCGAATCAATCCATAATTTTTCGATGACGTCGGGCCCGGTAGCATATATCCACGAACGGTCGACCGTGCTACTCACATGATTCAGGAGATATTCACTTTGATCTCCCAGTAGCTGAATAATCGTAGAATGTGACATAATTGATTTTTTTAAGCGTTCATTGATCTTCCTGAATAGTATCAATAAAACAAATGACCGCGCCATTGGTTCGCTTTTAATATTTCATCGAATAATATTACCTTTGACACGTGAGTGAATCAAGAGATATATACCCATGAGAACGAAGTCGGACAAGGCAAGATTTGAAGAAATCTTCATGCAATATTTTTCTACCGTCAGGTCATTTGCAGCCATTCTTTTGAAATCGGAACAGGAAGCGGAAGATGTGGCACAGGACATCTTTGTCAAACTATGGGAAGAGCCTGATTTGTGGAAGGAAAACCTTCCGAAAAATTACCTGTATACGATGGTAAAAAACAGTATTCTCAATCGCATCAAACGAAAAAACCTCGAATCGAACTATATTCATCTTCAAATAAATGCACATGGACAGGAAGAGCTGTCGGAATTTGAAGATCCCCTCAACGAAATGTACCGCGAAGAATTGCATCTTTTATTGAGATTAGCCTTGGAGCAGATGCCCGGCAAACGAAAAGAAGTATTCGAAATGAGCCGTTTCCAGAAGTTAAGTAATCAGGAAATCGCTATTAAATTGAATCTTTCCGTGCGGACAGTGGAGCAACACATCTACCTTGCCTTAAAAGATCTCAAAAAACTTATCCTGATTGCTATTTTTTTAATGAAATTTTAAGTAGGTTCGGTTTCTCGATTGTTTATTTGTCAGAGGCAAAGCAAAGTGAATTCAAACCGCCATTGCTGCTGCTTTTGAAATTATCTGCGACCCAATGCAATACATGAATAGACAATGTGAGCGGGCCCAAGACCAACAATGAGATGGAAAACTATTTTAATAGAATTATTGAATTATTTGTAAAATCGGATGTCCCCCCTTCTTCGCAAGCTGATTTTTATCGATGGCTTGCCGAAAGGAAATTTTCCAGGGAAAAAGAGGATGCGCTGCGCGATTTGTGGGAAGAGATGATTGAAAAAAGGGTGGACGGAAGTGAGATATCGACCGACACATGGCATTCGCTGGCAGATGTGTATAAAAAGATCAGAGAACGTCAGGACAATGCTCACAGGAAACTCCTCCGCTCCTGGCAAATATCGGCTGCCTGCCTGATGATCGCTTTCGTTTCCACCCTCTATTTTACCCACACGTCGAAACGGGAAGCTGCCGACCTTATTGAAAAGTATGTTCCGGTCGCCGGAATGGAACATCTGACCTTGCCCGACGGAACCGAAGTACAAATGAACTCCACCGCCACCTTATTATATCCGACGGAATTTACCGGCAAGAGCAGGAGCGTTTATTTAATTGGAGAAGCAAATTTCAAGGTGGCACGAAATGAGAAAATGCCATTCATCGTAAAATCGAATGACTTTCAGGTTACGGCGCTGGGAACGGAATTCAATATGAGGACATATCCCGGTGATTCCACACTTTCGGCTACACTTCTTTCGGGAAGCGTGGAAGTCAGATGCAACAACCTCACATCGGCACATACGTTAAAGCCAAGCGAACAACTGACATATAATATATTTACGAAAACAGAATCGATTGATTATCCCGATCTATCTGAAGTAACGGCATGGCAACGGGGTGAGCTAATATTTAAGTCGACTTCCCTTGGAGAAATTATCACCGTATTGGAGCGCAGGTACCCTTACTCGTTCGTCTACGCCCTGAATTCACTAAAAGAGGATAAATATACGTTTCGCTTTAAAGAGAATACTTCGTTAACGGAAGTAATGGACATCATTGTAAGGGTCTCGGGCAGTATAAAATACAGGATAGAGGATGATAAATGCTATATAACATCACTAAAATAAACTTTTTCTAAACATTTTAATTATTACATCATGGATTCGTCATAATAAAAAAACCGGTACAAAGTGGCACCTTTATACCGGAGAATAGCGTTAGAGCAATGCTCTTGAACAATTAAGTCAAATTTATAATCTAACACTAAGAAATGAATAATAAAGTTATGATTTTTTCTTACATGGGAAAAATAAAAACCCTCTTTTTTATTTTTTTCCTCTGTTTTGCTCCACAAACAGTTTTATATGCCCAAAGAAGTGCCTTAATAACCATTCAAAAAGACAACATCTCGGTTATTGAAGCTTTGCAGGCCGTGGAAAAACAGACAAGGATGCTCATTGCATACAATGAATCGCAATTAAAAAGTAAATCCAATATCGATTTAAATATCGAAGGTAAGGGTCTGAATGAGGTACTTCCCCAAATACTAAAAGGGACGGGATTTACATATCAACTGAAAGATGACTACATTGTAATTGTCCCCAACGCACCCCAACCGGTTGCCAGCCAAAAGAAACAAATCGTCGGAAAGGTCACCGACAAGAGCGGGGAAGCTATCATAGGGGCCAACATTATTGAGAAAGGGACTATCAACGGAACAGTCACTGATATTGACGGGAACTTCTCAATCGACGTAGCGGAAAATGCTACACTGCAAATCAGTTACATCGGATATGTGGAACAGACAATCAACACTTCGGGCAGGATCAACTTTAATATTGTCCTCTCGGAAGATACAAAAACACTGGATGAACTGGTAGTAATCGGGTATGGAACTGTCCGACGGGGAGATGTCACCACAGCCGTATCTTCCGTTTCACTCGACGATCTGAATGAACGCCCCATTGTCTCGGCAGCACAGGCCATTCAGGGAAAAGCGGCCGGCGTGAATGTATACCGCCCCAGTGGAACTCCCGGTGGAGAGTTAGTCGTCCGTGTACGCGGTACAACCTCGTTCAACGGCAGCAATGATCCATTGTATGTGGTAGATGGTGTTCCGGTAGACAATATCAATTTTCTTTCTCCGACCGATATTGCGGAGATACAGATACTGAAGGATGCCTCCTCCGCCGCCATCTATGGATCGCGCGCAGCCAACGGGGTGGTGCTAATTACGACCAAACAGGCTTCGGGAGGGGCAAAAATTGCTGCCAACATACAAGTGGGTATGAACCGCGTAAGCAACCCAATCCAGTCGCTAAATGCCAGACAATACAAAGAACTGATCGACGAGCTTCGCCCAGGAACCATTCCTGAGGGAACGACCGACCGTACCGACTGGTTCAATGAAGTTTACGGTACCGGCATTTCACAGAACTACCAACTACAGGTATCTGACGGAAATGACCGCTTACGCTATTTCATTTCCGGCGGCTACCTCAACGAACAGGGTATTTTGAGTTCGGCCTTTTTCCGCAGGTTTAATTTTCGCAGCAACGTAGAGAGTCAGATCAGAAAGTGGTTCCACCTGGGAGTAAATATTTCCTACTCCGACAATACCAGTAACGGCGTGACAACAGGACAGGGATCCAACCGGGGTGGCGTGGTACTGGCAGTGGTAAATCTTCCCACGGCAGCAACCATCAGGGATGAAGAGACGGGGCTCTATAACCGGCTTTTCTTCGGACAAAACATCGCCAACCCCCTGGAAGAAATTGCCAACGGTGAAAACAACAAAAACAACGAAAACAGACTCATCGGTTCCGCCAATGCAACCATCACCTTTTCACCAAAGATGAATCTGAAGTCCACATTTACCCTGGACCGGCGCAATGGGAAAATCACCGGGTTTACACCTCCATCCCACGGTACCGACAGGGATGACTGGGGAAATGCATGGGATAACCGCAGCATGAATACACTGATGGTGTTCGACAACGTACTGACCTATAAGCATGTTTTTGCAGAAAAGCATAACCTGGAGGCCATGACCGGCAGCTCGTGGACCGATTCGCAATGGTCGGAGAGCTATATCAACGGATCCCACTTCAAGGACGGTACCATTCAGACATTGAATGCAGCAAATAGAATTGCCTGGGACAACACCGGGTCCCGCGCATCACAGTGGAGCATCTACTCATTGTTTGGCAGGTTATCCTATAATTACGACAGCAAATATCTGTTTACTTTCAATATTCGCGAAGACGGATCATCCAAACTGCATCCCGATCATCGGTGGGGCACCTTCCCCTCTCTGTCGGCTGCCTGGCGCTTGTCATCCGAAGAATTCATGCAGGATGCCTCCTGGGTAGACGATCTGAAGATCCGGGCAGGCTGGGGACAAACCGGTAACCAGTCGGGTATCGGCGACTTTGCTTATCTGCAGCGGTACAATATTACGCGGCAGGCATGGTTTGAAACCGGAAAAGAGAATTCACTTCCTTTAATCACAGAGGCAAATCTACGGACAGCCGACCTTACCTGGGAGACCACCAATCAGGTGAACTTCGGTGTGGATGCCACCTTGCTAAACAACCGGCTTACGCTGGCCATGGACTATTATTACAAACGAACCACCGATATGTTGATGTACGTATCGTTGCCTGAAGGATCGGCAGTTGCCAATGAAATAGTCAGAAACGAAGGTGAAATGACCAACCGTGGTTTTGAATTCTCGGCAGACTCACGCAATCTCACAGGCGACTTTAGCTGGGATACCAACTTCAACATTTCTTTCAACAGAAACAGGCTGGAGAGCCTTGAGCTGCAACAGATTTATTATGCTGCCGAAACCACACAGGCTTTCCATCAGACAAGGGTGGTACGTAACGAACCGGGACGTTCGCTGGGCGGTTTCTGGGGATATATCAGCGATGGCGTGGATCCTGAAAGCGGTGAGCTGATGTATCGCGACATCAACGAAGACGGCAGGATATCCTCTTCAGACAAAACCTACGTAGGTGATCCCAATCCTTTGTTTACTTACGGGTTGACCAATACGTTTTCGTATAAAGGATTTAATCTGAATATCTTTCTTCAGGGTTCCGTGGGAAATGATATATTCAACGCGTCCAAAGGTGATACAGAAGGGATGTACGACCTGAAAAACCAGTCGGTGGAAGTGCTGAAGCGCTGGCGCACACCGGGGATGATCACCGATGTTCCCAGGGCAGGATTTAACCTGCAGCCATCCAGCTACTTCGTGGAAGACGGAAGCTATCTTCGTGTAAAAGACGTATCCCTCTCCTACAATTTTAATAACAGTCTCCTTACCCGGGCAGGGATCACGCGCCTGCAACCTTTTGTAACATTTAGCAATCTGCTAACTATCACAGGTTACAGCGGCATGGACCCGGAAGTAAACCAGTGGGGTAACAACGGCGCCGTGCAAGGAATCGACTGGGGTACCTATCCTCACAGCAAAACGGTTGTATTTGGAATGAATATTGAATTTTAAATTACAATGAATAAAATGAAAACAAAATATATTATATCTCTGTTGTTGACGGTCTTGCTGGTTTCCTGTAACCTCGACTACGAGCCGCTGGATACTTATTCCGATATTACAGAAGGGGTGAGTGAGGACAGCGTTCAGGTAGTTTTTAAAGACAAAGCGGCACTATTGTCTCATAGGCAAACGTTGATGAATCTGTTCAAAAACGGACAGGAGCACTGGTATCTCGATATGCTGCTGCTTGCAGAATCGCATTCCGACAATGCATATGCCGGGTCACCCAACGCAGAAACCACCCCTTTTGAAGTAAATTCCATCGAGGGATCAAACACGAACTTGAGACGCGACTGGAACGGTCATATGGGAAACATAGCCCAAGCCAACAAATTAATCAACTATATTGATATGGTTCCCGACGCATCATTGACAACGACAGAAAAGGCCCAGTACAAGGCAGAAGCAAAAATACTGAGGGCAATGATCTACTTCGACATGGTCAGGATATGGGGGAATGTACCGCTGGTGATTACAACAGCGGGTGATATCACCTCTGAGACCATCAAAGAGGTATACCCTGCCTATTTCCCACCGCAGACCGATGCACTGACCATCTATCAACAGATCGAGAAAGACCTGCTGGAGGGAGTACAGTTTGCAGCCGATAATAGTCCATCGGACAAAACCCTGTTTTCAAAATCAGTTGCCCGCGCCATGCTGGCCAAAATATATGCTGAAAAACCTTTGCGTGATTATGACAAGGTCATACAATATGCCGATCAGCTTACGACAGATGGCTTCGCACTTGTGGATGACTACAGCACGCTGTTTGATGTGATTCTTACCGATCCGGACGCTCCCGCATCGCAGGAAAACAAAGCCATTGACGCCATGGCACGTAACACGCGGGAAACCATCTATGAAGCACAGTTTTTCCCCGGAAATGCCAGCTGGGTCACCTGGATGTTCGGTCGTCCGCTGGATGACTGGAACAATGCGTTTACATGGGCTAAGTGGATTACCCCTTCGCGCGATCTTATCAAAACATTCCACAGTGAACCGGGTGATCAACGTTTTGCTCAAACTGTGGTATATTACGAAGCCAAGTGGAGCATTTATTATCCTGCCAGCAACTACCCGTTTATGTACAAAACCCGCAGTGCCTACAACAGCATCATCAAAATGCGGTACGCCGATATCCTGCTGCTGAAAGCAGAAGCATTGATAGGGAAAGGAGACTACAACGGAGCAGCACAGATTATTAACCAAACACGCCGCAGGGCCGGTTTATCGAACCTCCCTGCATCGGCATCCGCAAACAAAGAATCCATACTCAAAGCCTACATGAAGGAACGCCGGCTGGAACTGGCATTTGAAGGACAACGCTGGTTCGACCTTGTACGCCTTGATAAGGTGGAAGAGGTGATGAATGCGGTGTTCGCAAAAGATGAAGGCCGGCCAGCACAAGCCTATCCTTTCACCTCTCTGTCGTATGTATTACCCATTCCCCAGGATGTGATCGATCAGAATCCAAACCTGGTACAGAATCCGGGTTATTAATGGAGGGTACCAATTAAAAAAAGAAATCAATATGAAGAAGACATATATCTATCCGTTTATCCTTGCCGCTGTCATCATCACGATGATCTCTTCCTGCGATGATGAATACGGGCCCCGCAAGGAATCGTCTCCCGTCTTTGTGTCAGCAGCAGCTGTTCCCGCCACCTTTACATTTGGAGACACGCTCGCCCTCTCTGCCGAAATCATTGATCCGGCCACCAGGCTCAGCAATCTTTTTTATGAAGTGGTTTCCGGAGAAAATGTAATTGCCAGGGGAAGTATCCCACTCAGTGGTGACACAGCCAACGTCTCCAGCAATGTGTTTATACCTATGATCAAAAATCAGGGCGACAATGCAGCGGTGACGATAAATCTTATTGCACAGAATGTGTTGAAAGGTACCAGCAGCCACAAAATAGAAGGACTCACCGGAAAACGTCCTACTTACAGCAAGCTGTATCTTGTCACAGACAATGGAATGGTTGCCCTGCTGAATCCATTGGCGGGTGACAAAAACAAATATTCCAGCAGCAACCTTACACTGGATGCATCGATGTGTTTTAAACTGGCAGAAAAGCTTCATGCCGATAACACAATCGATTACAGCGGTCATGTATACGGCAATGTTGGGGGCAGGCCCGGCCTGATCAACGAAACGGGAGAATCTACTTTTCTCCTTACCCCCAACGACGACTATACAAAGGGAATCATATTCGATAATCTTTCCTTTACATTCACCTCCACAGGTGGCAGTCTGGGGGCCGACGACCTCGCGTTAAGCAGTTTCGGGAGCGAAGATATCGACAACGAATCTTTCCGAACACTTACCCGTACACTGGAAAACGGGAAGAGTTACTCACTGATTGGCATCCTGGGTGACCGGATGAACCTGTACAATCCCGACTTTTTTGAACGGTTGTCCGACAATCAGGTAAAATTTCTGGGAAAAACAGGCGAGTATACCCTGTATTATAACCCGGTCAGGAAGAACGTTTTTGTCGGTACCGACAATCCGGCGTATCCCGACTATCTGCTGGCCTGCGGCTATGGACTTGGCTATCCCACGCGGGTTACTACAGCGGAAATAAGCGCAGTCTATCCCGGCCACACACGCACCCACACGAGCTGGGGTTTTGGCAATGTAATGAATTATGTCTTGTTGCGTCAGATAAGTACGGGTATCTATCAGGGAACCTTCTACACGCCGGGCGATCATGATCATTATGCCGGCTTTAAACCTTTTGAAAACACCGGATGGGCAAATGAAAAGAAGGCCGGTGATTTCACCTTCACCGGTGAGCAGATTATTACCGGAGATAACGACTGGACCATTCCCAACGGGGAGAATGATCCTGTAGTGGAATCGGCTAACTACCGGTTTACGGTGAATCTGACGACCAAAACGGTACATATCCAAAAAGTAACACTGTAACAGTATGCAAATCATAAAAAATATAAAGCTGATCCTGCTCGTCCTGCTGCTTGGAAGCTGTTCATCCTGCAATGAGACCGACGGAAATACTCCCGATAACGGAGAGAACCCGGAGATACCTGTCGGCGATGTCACACTCTTTATCACAACCAGCAACCGTGCACAGGATTTCAAAAAGCAAACCGCCTCTTTCAGTACAAAAGGGAACATGTCTCCCACCACCATTAAGCTGGAACCGGCTACACGTTATCAGACAATGGACGGCTTCGGGGCGGCTGTCACCGGCTCCTCGGCTTTCAACCTGATGAAGATGAC
>DHTF01000112.1:34178-36901 GCA_002411515.1 Proteiniphilum sp. UBA5267
AAGCAAACCGCCTCTTTCAGTACAAAAGGGAACATGTCTCCCACCACCATTAAGCTGGAACCGGCTACACGTTATCAGACAATGGACGGCTTCGGGGCGGCTGTCACCGGCTCCTCGGCTTTCAACCTGATGAAGATGACACCGGAGAACCGCACCAAATTTCTCAAAGAGACCTTTTCTCCCACCGAGGGAATGGGTCAGAGCTATGTGCGGATATCCATCGGCTGTTCCGATTTTTCGTTGAGTGAGTACTCCCTGTGCGACACGCCGGGTATAGAAAATTTCGGGCTTACTTCGGAGGAGACAACTTACGTGATTCCCGTTTTAAAAGAGATACTGGCAATTAATCCGGAACTAAAGATCATGGGCTCGCCCTGGACGCCGCCCCGATGGATGAAGGTAAACAACCTGACTGACCTGCAGCCATTTAACTCATGGACCAGCGGCCAGTTGAACCCTGCATATTATGGTGATTATGCCACCTATTTCGTAAAATGGATACAGGCGATGGCACAGCATGGCATAAAAATTCACTCCGTCACGCCCCAGAATGAACCGCTGAACAGGGGAAACTCAGCCTCCCTTTTTATGGGATGGGAAGAACAGTTGCAATTTGTGCAGCATCACCTGGTGCCCAAGTTCAAGGCTGCCTCATTACAGACTAAAATTTATCTGTTCGATCACAATTACAATTATGACAACATGGCCGATCAGAACGATTATCCTGTAAAGATTTATGACGCCGGCATAGACGGCGATCTTGTGGCTGGAGCGGCTTACCATAACTACGGGGGCGATAAATCGGAGTTGCTCGACATACAGGCCAAATACCCGAATCGGGAACTGGTGTTCACCGAGACTTCTATCGGTACCTGGAACGACGGTCGAAACCTGGCGGTGAGACTGATCGACGATATGCGGGAAGTGGCGCTGGGTACAGTGAACAATGGATGCAGGGGGGTGATTGTCTGGAACCTGATGCTCGACAGCGAGCGGGGCCCCAACCGCGAAGGCGGGTGTCAGACCTGTTATGGTGCGGTGGACATCGACCGTGCCAACTACACCACCATCACCCGTAACTCGCATTATTACATTATCGGACATCTCTCATCGGTGGTAAAACCGGGTGCAGTACGCATCGGAACAAGTGGTTTCACTGATCCGGGATTTGTACATTCAGCTTTTGAAAACCCGGACGGTAGCTATGCCGTGGTTCTGTTGAATAGCACCAATGCACCCAAAACAATCACCCTTGACGATGGAAAACAGCATTTCAGTTATGAAGTTCCTGCTCAAGCGGTGGTATCCTATCGATGGAAAAAATAAATCAAATCTAACGACTATAGCCCTATGAGACATTTAACATATTATTTACTTGGAATGATCGGGATGATCGCTTTTTTCTCCTGCGCGGAAGATGTGAGTGACCTGCAGCAGGAAGGAAATCCCGTCTTACAAATTGAAGAACAGTTCTCCAACGTTCACTTTGGAGATAATCTTCCGTTTACTGCGACTGTCAGCGACGACATTCCGCTATCCACACTTACTGCCATACTCTATTTCGGAGAGGAAGAGGTAGCTCGTACCACGATCCGTACCAAGGAGGAGGGAGAATACAAGGGTACCATTTCTGTACCCTTTCTGAAGGATATTCCCGACGGTACGGCAACACTGGAATTTGTTTTGCTCAACACAACTTTGAAAAGTGCAACGCAGAGCTTTGATGTTCCCATTACCCGTGCTCCCTACCCTTATCTGATTCTGGTGACTGCAGATGCCTCCTACCCGATGCTTCCCACCGGGCGACCGTTTGAATATGCGGCAACCGAACCATTTCCGGTGACCGACCTGCCAGCCTATATCAAAACTCCGGTGGTGGACGACAAGGGCCGGGAGATTATCTTTGGCTGGGAGTCGGGTGCAGTGACGCAGGATATATCGGAAAATATCCCGTTCGTGAGTCCCGTGGGAGGTACCTTTTCGGTTACATTTAACACCAGGACCTATCAGGCCTCTCCGTTCTTCGAGATTCTGGTGAACGGCGAAAAAATGACGATGCTCGACAAGCAGAACTATATGATTGACACCGAGCTTACGAAAGGGCAGGAGCTGACCATAGAAGGCCTTGAAGATATTTCAACATGGTGGATCGATGCCGATTATTTCACTCAGGTCGAAGCCGGCAAATATAAATTCAACCCCATCTCAGGGAAGTACCGCATCATGGCCAATCTCACACTGAAATATTTCAGAATAGAAGCGCTGGATGGTAACAATCCTGCATCTCTGAAGGCAGACGGTACTGGCGCAATCTGGATTATCGGTGACCAGGTAGGTAAACCATCCTACAAAGAAAATCATGTAGGCTGGAATCCTTCACAAGCGCTCTGCATGGCGCCTATCGGGAACAAGACCTATCAGATCACCCTGGTGGCAGGAGAGTCTGTGAATGCAGCCGAAATAAACTTCAAATTCTTCCATCAGAAGGACTGGGGCGGCGAGTTTGGCAGTAGCACGCTTTCCACCGAGAGCAACATTGTGTTTGTGGGGAATGGCACAAATGGCCGTGACAACGGAAATCTTGGCTTGGTTGATGGCACCACACTGGAGACAGGCGCAACCTACATCTTTACCGTGGATCTTTCTGCCGGAAATGACAAGGGAATCCTGAAAGTGGTGAAGCTGTAATGCACCTTATAGAAAGAGGGTGAAATCACATTGTG
>DHTF01000034.1:0-405 GCA_002411515.1 Proteiniphilum sp. UBA5267
TTATTTTCCGCGAACTGTGAAGAGCCACACTTCGGACAGAATCGAAACTGATGCAAGGGATGGGCCATTGATTTGATGATTTGATGATGTGTTGATGTACAAATCTGCTAATCTACGAATCAATTAATGCTTCTGCATTTCCACTATTTTTGTTCCGGGGAGCTCCCGATTGCGTTTATCCACCGCTTCCACCAGATTGTCGGCCAGTGCGGCAAAAGCCATGCCGGTGATGCTGTCGGTATTCAGTGCTACGGGGCGCCCCTCGTCGCCGCCTTCGCGGATGCTCTGCACAATGGGTATCTGTCCCAGCAGGGCATATCCCTGTTCTTCGGCCAGCTTCTTGCATCCTTCTTTTCCGAAAATATAATATTTGTTCTCCGGTAGCTCTGCAGGGGTAAACCAGGC
>DHTF01000034.1:535-1826 GCA_002411515.1 Proteiniphilum sp. UBA5267
AATATAATACCTGTTCTCCGGCAGCTCTGCAGGGGTAAACCAGGCCATGTTTTCCACCAACCCCAGAATGGGTACGTTCACCTTGTCACCGGTGAACATGCTGATGCCTTTGCGTGCATCGGCCAGCGCCACCTCCTGGGGGGTACTCACAATCACCGCACCCGTGATGGGTAGCGTCTGTACCAGCGTGAGATGGATATCGCTCGTGCCGGGAGGAAAGTCGATCAGGAAATAGTCGAGATCACCCCAATAGGCATCGCCAATAAGCTGCTTTAGCGCATTGCTTGCCATGGCACCGCGCCAGACGATGGCATCGGACTTGTTGACGAAGAAGCCGATGGAGAGCATTTTTACGCCATAGTTTTCAATGGGCATCATCATGTCGCGTCCATCCACATGTTCCATTACTGGGCCTTCATTTTCCACGTCGAACATCTTAGGTACAGAGGGGCCGAAAATATCGGCATCGAGCAGTCCCACCTTGTATCCTTTCCGCGCCAGAGCAACGGCGAGGTTGGTGCAGACGGTGCTTTTGCCCACGCCTCCCTTACCGGAAGCGACGGCGATGATGTTTTTGACTCCCGGAAGCAGTTCCGATTGGACGGGTCGGGGAGCCTGTTTCGACTTCACCGAGATGTTGCCTTTGATGTCGATATCCGCATCGGCATAGGTGAGAATAGCCTGCTCTGCCATCTTTACGACCGATTTGATGAAAGGGTCGTGCGCTTTTTCGGTGACGAGGGAGAAGCTCACTTTCATGCCATCGATGCGGATGTCGTCGGCCACCATGCCGGCAGACACGATATCCTGTCCCGTTCCGGGGTAACGCACATTTTTCAGTGCATCAATAATTAACTGGGGGTATATTGCCATAATTCAATTTACAAATTAGCCAATGTGTCAATAAGCCAATTGGTTTAAGTATGTTGTTTTGTAGAATATATTATTTTGTTGATAATTTTCTGAATCTCTTTTAATTTAGCCATTAATGTTTCATCAAATGGGTAATTGTCTGCGTAATTGCAAAGCATGAGCCAGTATTCAGTTTCTTCCGCCTCTTTTGCAGCGATTTTGAATTTGTGGATAAAATCGGCCCTACTTTCGCTATTTTGTGCCTCTTTCACATTTGCCCCAATGGATGTACCACTCCTTAGTAGCTGGTTTGCAATTACATATTTTTTTTCTTCTTCCAGTTTTCCACTAAAATTGAGAATATCTAATGCAAAACGGAACGTCAAATCAACAATAATGTTACCGGTTTCCATAATTAAAATATTGATACATTCAATTG
>DHTF01000034.1:2012-2474 GCA_002411515.1 Proteiniphilum sp. UBA5267
ACATTGTTACATTGTTACATTGGCACATTGGCACATTGGCATATTGGCACATTAGATTCTCGCATTGCGGCCGAAACTGCGATAGTCGTCTTTTTCGATTTCAACGTCGGGCTCAACCCAGTGCCGCTCACCGGGACAAGTGAATTTAATAAACTTGATAGATAAACCTCGTTCCCGCCATTGTTGTTCATAGAAGGTCTGAATTTCCAGAATATCATCCTGCAGGTCGGAGTGATAGAGATCGTCTGTCTCGAAAAGGACATCGAGCTTATTCTCCGCAATCATGGCCCGGGTATAAGTAAATAAAAAATTACTGTCTGTTTTCAGGTGAATGATGCCCTTATCGTGGATGATTTTACAGTATTTTCCCATGAAATGGGTACCAGTGAGTCGCTTGTTTACTTTCTTCATCTGCGGGTCGGGAAAGGTAATCCATATTTCCGATACTTCATTTTCGGCAAA
>DHTF01000034.1:2605-6256 GCA_002411515.1 Proteiniphilum sp. UBA5267
ATCCATATTTCCGATACTTCATTTTCGGCAAAGAAGTAACAGATAAAGTCGATGTTCGTACGAATGAAAGCCACGTTACCCAGCTTCTCTTCCAGTGCCTGTGTGGCTCCCCTCCACATGCGGGCACCCTTGATGTCGATCCCGATGAAGTTCTTCTCCGGAAATTTACGCGCCAGACCCACCGTATATTCACCTTTGCCGCAACCCAGTTCCAGCACGATGGGATTGTTGTTCTGAAAATAAGTGTTCCACTTTCCTTTTAAGGGGAAACCCTCTTGCTTCAATGTGTCGAAAGCAACCTGAAATACATTCTCGTAGGTGGCCATATCGGCAAACTTGGCCAGTTTGTTTTTTGCCATATCAATAAGTCTTGCGAAACTTTTTGTGAAGCTGTCGTTTGAGTATAGGGCGCCTTTTAGTATGCAGCTTCATCAAAACATTATGTGCAAAAGTGCAGGACAAAAGTAACATTTAAACGTTAAAATCCGAAACTTTTATCTGCTAAATAGATGCATGTTTCATCCCTATAATTCAAAATAATCCCTACCTTTGCTCAATTAATCTTTAAATAACCTTTTTATATGAAAGTGAATGACATAATGACCGGCCTCGAGGCAAAACATCCAGGCGAGTCTGAATACCTTCAAGCCGTGAGAGAAGTATTGGTTTCCATTGAAGATGTCTACAACCAGCATCCAGAGTTTGAAAAAGCCGCCATCATTGAACGGATCGTGGAACCGGACCGTATATTTACATTTCGTGTCCCATGGGTTGATGACAATGGCAAGGTTCAGGTCAACATCGGTTACCGGGTACAGTTTAACGGGGCCATAGGTCCGTATAAAGGTGGTATTCGTTTCCATTCATCTGTCACACTCTCAACCCTGAAGTTTTTGGGCTTTGAGCAGACCTTTAAAAATGCGCTCACGACGCTCCCGATGGGGGGTGGAAAGGGAGGATCCGACTTCTCCACACGTGGACGTTCGCAAGCAGAGATTATGCGCTTCTGCCAGGCTTTTGTAATGGAACTGTGGCGGAACATAGGTCCCGATACCGACGTACCTGCGGGTGATATCGGTGTGGGAGGCCGTGAAGTGGGATACATGTTTGGCATGTACAAGAAGCTGGCCCGTGAACATACCGGTACATTTACCGGGAAGGGAATGTCGTTTGGTGGTTCCCGCCTCCGCCCCGAAGCCACCGGCTTTGGTGCGCTCTATTTTGTGCAGAAGATGTGTGACGAGTACCATATCAAGCTGAGGGGTAAAACTGTGGCTGTCTCAGGCTTTGGGAATGTAGCCTGGGGTGCCGTGACAAAAGCCACGGAGCTGGGTGCCAAGGTAGTCGCAATCTCCGGCCCCGACGGATATATCTATGATGAAGATGGCGTAAATACGCCCGAGAAAATAGCCTTTATGTTGGAACTCCGTAACTCGGGCAATGATGTGGTGGCTCCCTATGTCGATGAGTTTCCCCGTGCTGTATTCTTCCCCGGAAAGAAACCCTGGGAATGCAAGGTGGACATCGCTTTGCCCTGTGCCATTCAGAATGAACTGAATCTGGAAGATGCCAAAACATTGAAGAAAAACGGTGTCTTGTTGGTAGCCGAGGTTTCCAACATGGGATGTACGGCAGAGGCTGTGGACTTCTTCATCGAAAACGAAATGCTCTTTGCGCCGGGTAAGGCTGTGAATGCAGGGGGTGTTGCCTGCTCAGGACTGGAGATGACGCAGAATGCCATGCATATCTCCTGGAGTAATGAGGAGGTAGATCGCTGGCTCCACCAGATCATGAGCGACATCCACGAACAGTGTGTGACCTACGGCAAGAATGGAGAATACATCAACTACGTGAAAGGTGCCAACATTGCTGGATTCATGAAAGTGGCCGACGCCATGATGGCCCAGGGTGTGGTCTGATATCCGCGAAGAGAACAAATATAAAGGGTTGCCCCGCTCTCGGGGCAACCCTTTTTTGAGATAGGAGATAAAAGACGATGTGTTATAGTTTCACCACATTCAGGATTCCCTTGTCATTCCCGGCAGAAAGATCCACCGTGAAAACGTAGGTTGCACCTGTTTCCAGTGTGGTACCACTTACCAGTCCGAGGTTTCCGTTGTCACGACCGTTTGTTCCGTCTCCCACAAACACGATGTTGCTGTCGGTGGAAAGTGTTGCACTGCCAAACTCGCCTCCCCAGTCTTTCTGATGGAAGAACTTGAAGTTTATTTCGGCGGCATTTATGGACTCTCCTGCCACCAGGGTTACCTGATAAGTTTTGTTCCCGATGGGCGCCATGCACAGTGCATTAGACGGGTTCCATCCTACATGGTTACCGGTATAGGAAGGTTTGCCCACCTGGTCGCCAATAATCCAGATTGCACCTGTGCCGTCTGCTTTCAAAGATGCCGGATTGTTACCATCCAACACTTCTATCCTGAAATATTTCAGGGTGAGATTGGCTGTGATGCGGTAATTCCCTGTGATGGGTTTGAATTTATATTTGCCAGCTTCAATTTCAGTGAGGTAGTCGGCATCGATCCACCATGATGCAATATCTTCCAGACCTTCTATGGTTAACTCCTGTCCTTTGGTAAGATTGGCGTCAATCACATAGTTCTGTTTGTCGAGCATCGTCATCTTGGTGCCGTTCAGCAGGATCTCGAAGAAGGGAGCAGCCTGATAGGTTTTGGTGTTAAAAGTAACCGGAAAGGGACCTGCCACAGGACTCACAAACGGAATGTTTTCCGATACATCCTGCTTAACCGCACCTGATTCCCAGCCAAAGATAATTTCACGTCCCTTGTCATCCATCACCGGAGTTTTGATGTAGGCCGGCAGGTCAGTGGAAGGGAACGGTTCCGTTGCTGCATATTCGAAGGGCTGACCGGTGGGGAGCATCGGGTAAGAAGCATCTGCTGTCACAAGGATCAGATAAGGATAGGGTGCACGGGTAATGGGAACATCAAGTCGCTGTTCTGCTCTTTTTAATGTGGTATTGAGCAAAACAAATTCCAGCGTTGCCGTACCGTCGGGAATATCCTTCAGAAATGGGACAGAAATAATTCCCTTGTATTCTCCTTCCTCTTTCGTGCGGATGGTAGTGCGTGCTACCTCTTCCTCCCCGAAATAGAGGATGGCGGAAAGTGTGGATAGGGGAATGTCGTCACTTACGGTTGCGGTAAATGGGAGATTGTCTCCAAAATGAACGTTGGAGAATGTGTTCTCGATCTGTAACACGGGATTTCCTTCCTGTTGCAGGTCGCTCACTTCATCTGCACAGGAAAACAAGGCCATAATCCCGATCACTCCAAGTATATAATATGTTAAATGTCTCATAGGGCTAAAGTCGTTAGATTTGATTTATTTTTTCCATCGATAGGAAACCACCGCTTTGGCAGGCACCTCATAACTGAAATGTTGTTTTCCGTCGTCGAGGGTGATGTTTTTAGCTGCATCGGTACTATTCAGCAGGACTACGGCATAGGTTCCGTCTGGATTTTCAAAAGCGGAATGCGTAAATCCCGGATCAGAGAAACCACTTGTTGCGATACGCACGGCCCCTGGCTTCACTACCGACGAGAGATGTCCGATGATGTAGTAATGCGAGTTGCGGGTGATGGTGGTGTAGTTGGAACGGTCAATATCCAC
>DHTF01000034.1:6484-25050 GCA_002411515.1 Proteiniphilum sp. UBA5267
TTCCAGACAATCACACCCCTGCATCCGTTGTTCACTGTGCCCAGCGCCACCTCTCGCATATCGTCGATCAGTCTTGCCGCCAGGTTGCGGCCATCGTTCCAGGTGCCAATAGAAGTCTCGGTAAACACGAGTTCCCGGTTTGGGTATTTGGCCTGTATATCGAGCAGCTCCCGTTTATCGCCACCGTAATTGTGGTATGCAGCTCCGGCAACAAGATCGCTGTCGATACCTGCATCGTAAATCTTTACCGGATAGTCGTTCTGATCGGCCATGTTGTCGTAATTATAATTATGATCGAACAGGTAAATTTTTGTCTGCAACGAGGCAGCCTTGAACTTGGGTACCAGGTGATGCTGTACAAATTGTAACTGTTCTTCCCATCCCATGAAAAGAGAAGCTGAATTTCCCCTGTTCAACGGTTCATTCTGTGGCGTGACGGAATAGATTTTTATACCGTGCTGTGCCAGTGCCTGTATCCACTTCACGAAGTAGGTGGCATAATCGCCATAATAAGCCGGATTCAACTGCCCACTGGTCCATGAGTTAAATGGCTGCAGATCGGTCAGGTTGTTCACCTTCATCCATCGTGGCGGTGTCCAGGGTGAGCCCATAATCTTTAGTTCGGGATTAATAGCCAGTATCTCTTTTAAAATGGGAATCACGTAGGTTGTCTCCTCGGTAGTGAGCGCGAAGTTTTCAATACCCGGTACGTCACAGAGGGAGTACTCACTCAACGAGAAATCGGAACAACCGATGGATATCCGCACATAGCTCTGACCCATCCCCTCGGTAGGAGAAAAGGTCTCTTTGAGAAATTTGGTGCGGTTCTCCTGTGTCATCTTCATCAGGTTGAAAGCTGTAGATCCGCTCACAGCAGCTCCGAAGCCATCCATTGTCTGATAACGTGTAGCCGGTACCAGCTTGATGGTGGTGGGAGACATATTGCTTTTAGTACTGAAAGAGGCGGTTTGCTTTTTGAAATCCTGTGAGCGGTTATTGGTCGTAACAAAGAGGGTGACATCGCCTGCAGGCACTTCGGGCTTATCGCCGTTGTCAGGAACATTTCCGTCGGTCTCATTACAGGAAGAGCAGCTCCCGAGCAGCAGGACGAGCAGTATAAGCTTTATGTTTTTTATGATTTGCATGATGTTACAGTGTTACTTTTTGAATATGTACCGTTTTGGTCGTCAGGTTCACAGTGAATCTGTAGTTTGCTGATTCCACCACGGGGTCGTTCTCTCCATTGGGAATGGTCCAGTCGTTATCGCCGGAGATGATTTGCTCTCCGGTGAAGGTAAAACTACCGGCCTTCTTTTCATTTCCCCATCCGGTGTTTTCAAATGGTTTAAAGCCGGCATAATGATCATGATCGCCCGGTGTGTAGAAGGTTCCCTGATAAATGCCGTCACTTATTTGCCGCAGCAGAACATAATTCATTACATTGCCAAATCCCCAGCTCGTATGGGTACGCTTGTGGCCAGAATAAACGGCGCTTATTTCATCAGAAGTAACACGAGTGGGATAACCAAGGCCATAGCCGCAGGCCAGCAGATAGTCGGGGTATGCCGGATTATTGGTGCCGACAAAAATATTCTTCCTGACGGGATTATAATAGACGGTATATTCGCCCGTTTTTCCCAGAAATTTTACCTGGTTGTCAGACAACCGTTCAAAAAAATCGGGATTATACAGGTTCATCCGATCACCTAGGATGCCGATCAAAGAGTAGCTTTTTCCGTTTTCCAGCGTAAGGGTAAGGGTGCGGAACGATTCGTTGTCAATATCTTCGCTCCCGAAACTGCTTAATGACAGATCGTCGGCACCCAGGTTTCCACCTGTGGTGGTGAAGGTATAAGCAAGGTTATCAAAGGTAATCCCTTTTGTATAATCACTGCTGGCTGTATAAGCAAAAGCAGATTCACCGGCTTCATTGATCAAGCCCGTCATCCCTCCTACATTCCCGTACACATGTCCGCTATAATCGATGGTGTTGTCGGTATGAAGTTTTTCTGCCAGTTTATATCGAAAAGTTGCGTCCAGTGTAAGATTGCTTCCAACATACTTGTTTTTGTCACCCGACTGTTGATTTAGCAGGGCAATCATTCCATTGTCTGTGACAAGATACAACTTGCTGTAAGAAGGACGATTTCCGGTGAGCCCTTCTATTTTGTGGCTGCTGGTCCCCTTCAATACGTTCTGTGCGATCAGGTTTATTGTCACAGGGGCATTGTCTCCCTGATTTTTAACCATCGGTACAAACAATGCGGTCGAGACGTTTGCCGTATCGCCGCTAAGCGAGAGATTTCCCGTAGCAATTACATTTTCTCCGGAGACCACTTCATAAAAAAGTGAGCTGAGCCTGGTGGCCGGATCAATGATTTCGGCAGTGAGGGTAAGTGTGTCGCCAAATGTAAAGGTGGCGGGAGTCGCTGCTGCCGACACAAAGACGGGAGACGACTCTTTGCGGGGCCCGTACTCATCGTCGCACGAAGAGATCATCGCGATGATGACAGCGGCAAAGATAAACGGATAGATATATGTCTTCTTCATATTGATTTCTTTTTTTAATTGGTACCCTGCATTAATAACCCGGATTCTGCACCAGGTTCGGATTCTGATCGATCACATCCTGCGGAATGGGTAATACATACGACAGCGAAGTGAAAGGATAGGCTTGCGCAGGCCGGCCTTCATCTTTTGCAAACACTGCATTCATTACCTCCTCTACTTTATCGAGCCGTACCAGATCGAACCAACGCTGTCCTTCCATAGCCAGCTCCAGCCGGCGTTCCTTCATGTATGCACTGAGTATGGATTCCCTGTTTGCGGATGCCGTGGCAGGCAGATTCGATAAACCAGCTCTGCGGCGGGTTTGGTTGATAATCTGTGATGCACCATTGTAGTCTCCCTTTCCTATCAGGGCTTCTGCTTTCAGAAGCAGGATATCCGCATAACGAATTTTGATGATGCTGTTGTAGGCACTGCGGGTTTTGTACATAAACGGGTAGTTACTGGCAGGATAATAAATGCTCCAGTCGGCTTCGTAATACACCACAGTTTGCGCAAATCGTAGATCACCCGGTTCGCTGTGAAATGCTTTGATGAGATCGCGCGAAGGAGTAATCCATTTTGCCCATGTAAACGAATTGTTCCAGTCATCCAGCGGACGACCGAACATCCAGGTTACCCAGCTGGCATTTCCCGGGAAGAACTGGGCTTCGAAGATGGTCTCCCGTGAGTTGCGTGTCTTGGCATCAAGGGCTTTGTTTCCCTGCGATGGGGGAGAGTTTGGATCGGTGAGAATCACATCAAACAGCGTACTGTAATCATCCACCAGTGAGAAACCATCTGCAGCGAGCTGATCGGCATATTGAATGACTTTATCATAATCCCGCAATGGCTTTTCCGCATATATTTTGGCCAGCATGGCTTTGGCCACTGATTTGGAAAGTAGGGTCTTGTCCGATGGATTGTTGTCGGCTGCAAATTGTAATCCCTCCAGCAGGTCGTTCTCTATCTGCTGATAGATTGTCAGCGCATCTGTTTGGGGCGGGAAATAGGCAGGATATACATCCTTGATGGTTTCAGAGGTAATATCACCGGCCGTTGTAATGACCAGCGGTACATTTCCCCATATCCTGACCATATCGAAGTAGATCATGGCTCTCAGTATTTTTGCTTCTGCTTTGTACTGGGCCCTTTCAGCTGTCGTCAGTGATGCGTCCGGAACCAGATCAATGTGGTTGATTAATTTATTGGTTTGGGCAATATTTCCCATATGTCCATTCCAGTCACGTCTCATGTTCGTATTCGATCCTTCAATGGAATTCACTTCAAAAGGAGTGGTTTCTGCGTTGGGTGCCCCGGCGTATGCATTGTCAGAATGTGATTCAGCAAGCAGGAGCATGTCGAGGTACCAGTGCTCCTGTCCATTTTTGAACAGATTCATCAGTGTTTGCCTGTGCGACAACAGGGCCGCTTTGTCTTTAAAAACTACCTGAACGCTGTCCTCGCTCACCCCTTCTGTAATATCGGAATAAGTGTCCAGCGGCTCGTAATCGAGGTTACAGGAAACCAGCAATATCGCCAACAACAGAGATATGATATATTTTGTTTTCATTTTATTCATTGCAATTAAAATTCAATATTCATCCCAAATACAACCGTTTTGCTATGAGGATATGTTCCCCAGTCGATTCCCTGCACGGCACCGTTGTTACCCCACTGGTTTACTTCCGGATCCATGCCGCTGTAACCTGTAATGGTCAGCAGGTTGCTGAATGTTACAAAAGGTTGCAGGCGTGTGATACCTGCCCGGGTGAGGTGGTTGTTCTTAAAATTGTAGGAGAGGGATACGTCTTTTATGCGAAGATAGCTACCGTCTTCCACGAAGTAGCTGGAAGGCTGCAGATTAAATCCAGCTCTGGGCACATCGGTAATCATCCCCGGTGTACGCCAACGCTTCAGTACTTCCACCGACTGGTTTTTCAGGTCGTACATTCCCTCTGTGTCACCTTTCGATGCGTTGAATATCTTATTTCCGACAGAACCCTGAAGAAAGATATTCAGGTTAAATCCCTTGTACGAAAATGTATTGGTTAACCCATACGTAAACAAAGGATTGGGATCTCCTATATAGGTTTTGTCTGAAGAGGATATCCTGCCGTCTTCATTGATGTCGCGATACATCAGCTCGCCGGTTTCAGGATCCACACCATCGCTGATATATCCCCAGAAGCCGCCCAGCGAACGTCCCGGTTCGTTGCGTACCACCCTTGTCTGATGGAAGGCCTGTGTGGTTTCGGCTGCATAATAAATCTGTTGCAGTTCAAGGCTCTCCAGTCTGTTTCGGTTGAAAGAGATGTTGAAGTTGGAGTCCCAGTTAAAGTCGCCTGTGAGATTGCGAGAGTCTGCCGAGAACTCAAAACCACGGTTGGTCATTTCACCTTCGTTTCTGACTATTTCGTTGGCAGCCGCTGCCCCCTCGGGCAATGAGACATACATTAACATGTCGGTAGTCCGCTTGTAGTAATAGTCCATGGCCAGTGTGAGCCGGTTGTTCAACAAAGTGGCATCCACACCGAAGTTTACCTGATTGGTTGTCTCCCAGGTAAGGTCAGCTGTCCGTAAATTTGCCTCTGTGATCAAAGGGAGGGCATTCACTTTTCCGGTTTCAAACCATGCCTGCCGTGTAATATTGTATCGCTGAAGATAGGCAAAATCGCCAATACCTGACTGGTTTCCGGTTTGTCCCCAGCCTGCACGGATCTTCAGATCGTCTATCCAGTCTGCATCTTGCATAAATTCTTCCGATGAGAGACGCCAGGCTGCCGATAGCGAAGGGAAAGTACCCCACCGGTGATCGGGATGTAGTTTAGATGAACCGTCTTCACGAATATTGAAGGTAAACAGATATTTGCTGTCGTAATTATAGGATAGTCTTCCAAACAATGAGTAAATACCCCACTGTGATGCATTGGAGCCCGTGTTGTCCCAGGCAATTTTGTTGGCAGCGTTCAATGTTTGAATGGTACCATCCTTAAAGTGAGATCCGTTGATGTAGCTCTGTGACCATTTCGAATCGGTCCACGAGCTACCGGCCATGGCCTCCAGGTTATGCTTTTCTGCAAAAACATGCTTATATGTCAGTACGTTATCAAACACAATCAGGGTGTTCATGCTGCGGGTATCCCATGCACTGCCCCAGTCGTCTCTTCCGGGACCATGGGATGGGGGTGTAAAACCGGTGATTTTCCCATTGCGCCGGTCCATGGTAAAGGTCGATTTCAGATTCAGTTTCGGTGAAAAGGTGATAGTTGCGTTGGCGGAACCAATGAGCCGGGTTTCGTTGTTTTTGTTATTTTCACCATTGGCAATTTCTTCCAGCGGGTTGGCAATGTTTTGTCCGAAGAAAAGTCGGTTATAGAGTCCAGTTTCTTCATCTCTGATGGTCGCTGCCGTGGGAAGGTTAACCACTGCCAGTACCACGCCGCCCCTGTTGGATCCTTGTCCTGTCGTGACACCGTTGCTGGTATTGTCGGAGTAGGAAATATTTACTCCCAGGTTAAGCCATTTCCTGATCTGGCTCTCCACGTTGCTGCGAAAATTAAATCTGCGGAAAAAGGCCGAACTTAATATTCCCTGCTCACTGAGGTATCCACCCGATACGAAATAACGCAAACGTTCATTTCCATCTGATACCTGAAGCTGATAATTCTGACTGACACCGGTACCATATACCTCACCGAACCAGTCGGTACGGTCGGTTGTTCCCTCGGGAATGGCTCCTGGACGCAGTTCGTCAATCAGTTCTTTATATTGTCTGGCATTCAGAGACTTGATTGGATTGCTCACGCGGTTCATACCTACTTGTATGTTGGCTGCAATTTTTGCCCCTCCCGAAGCCTGTTTGGTCGTAATCAGCACCACTCCGTTGGCTGCACGTGATCCGTAGATCGCAGCAGAAGAGGCGTCCTTCAGAATTTGTATTCCGGCAATATCGGTCGGAGAAAGAAAATTGATGTTGTCTACGGGGACACCATCTACCACATACAAGGGATCATTGCTGCCGTTGAATGAAGTGGTACCCCGTACACGGACTACCAACTCCCCACCGGGTGTTCCACTGGGACGGTATACATTTACACCGGCTGCTTTGCCCTGTATAGCCTGTGCTGCCGAAGCAATGGGGCGTTCGTTCAAATCGTCCAATGAAACGGAGGATACGGCCGTGGTCACATCTCCTCTTCTGACAGTACCGTAACCAATCACCACCAGCTCATCCAGCGCTTTGGTGTCTTCGACCAGAATCACATTTATGCTGCTTCTCCCGGCTGTGGGAATGGTTTGTTCCAGATAACCAATGTAACTGATTCGCAATGTCGCAGCTTCTTCTACCTCAATGGAAAAATTTCCATCCATATTGGTAACCGTTCCGTTGGTGGTGCCCACCTCCACAATGTTGGCACCGATGATCGCTTCTCCGTTCTTATCGGTAATGGTACCCGACACTTTTCTTTTTTGCTGAACATTCTGCTCTGTGACGATCTTTTCAGAATCTGTGGAAATGACTTTTTCCTCATCTCTGTATATGACGACCTGATCATCCAGAATCCGATATGAAAGTTGTGTGTCAGAAAGAATATCAGTAAGGATTTCTTCCAGATTCTGGGAATCGACAGAAACCCTCACCTTTTTATCTACGACCTTTTTTGCGTAACCGTCGAAAATAAACCGGTAACTGCTTTCGCTCTCAATTTTTGTCAATACATCCTGAATAGATGCCGATGTGAAGTTCAGCGTGAATTCGGTCTCCTGCGAATAGCCCGGTGAAGCTTGTGATATCAGGAATCCTAAAAATAGAAAACATATTGTTAATCTCATGATTTTCAATAGATGTTTAAAATTATCTACGGGTAAGACCCGGTCCATAGGGTATTTATTCATATCTTTGTAATGGTTTTAATTATTGGTATACGAGATAATTAGAATTAACCTGTCGGATGATATTTGCACTATCGTCCGACTTTTTTTGTTGTCATGTTCAGTTTATTTTTCCATAAGCATTTTCATTTTAGTCGTCATTTTTATAAATATAGATTGTCTTGTCCTCTTTTTTATATCCGGTTGAGGAAATCAGTGAAAGTGCAGTCATCACATTATCCAGATTGTCGGAAAGGATAATTTTTCCCGTACAGGTCAGTCCGTCTAAAGCAACATTCTCGCCAAAGTTGAACAATAGGTTGTAATACCTTTCAATCTGTTTTAAAGCTTCCGAAACAGGTGTATCGTTAAATGTGAGGTATCCATCTTTCCAACTGGTAAACAGTTCGGTATTCACCGTCTTTTTATCAAAAAAACCTTCATCCGACAAAATAGCCTGTTCATTCGGCACTAGAATAAGTTCTTTCCGCGTAGTTGCTGAAGTAAGGCCAACACTTCCTTCCACCAGAACCACCGAAGGATGATTTCCACGATAGGATGACACATTGAAACTGGTGCCAAACACCTGCACTGCAAAACCTGAAGTCTCTACCACAAAGGCCTTTTCTGTGTTGTGAACCACCTCAATATACATTTCACCCGATAAGCTTACCCTGCGTGTGTCTCCGGTGAAGGAGGAAGGAAATTCGAGTATGGAGCCGGAGTTTAACCATACCTGTGTGCCATCGGGTAAAGTCAATCTGGAACGCTTGCCATAAGGAACTACCAACTTATTCATGGTGTGTTCGGCCATGAGAATCACTTTTTCTCCCTGACTCGAACCTTTGATTTCCGCTTTCTCTCCTTGTTTAATTTCGATATCCACATCCTCCTGAAACGACGTGGTGCCATTCCCGGTCATAAAAAGGATATCCTGCGATTCCAGTTCATTCCCCACAATATAGTCGGACGGCGTGCCAGGATGGATCATTGAAGGAGTTGAATTCCTTTGCATGTAGAGGATGGTGATAATCAACAAAGCCGCAAATGCCGCAGCAATATAGACCATATGATTTAGATTACGTCTTTTCCGGTGTGTATGAAGTGATTTAATCAATCGTTCAGTCGCCTTTCTTTTCTTCTCAGATGATAGTTGCCAGGAGGATAGCTTTATACGGGAGAAGTGAATTTCTGCCAGACGAAAATGTGCTTCTTCTTCAGGATTTTGTCGCAAAAACTCGTCCCAGTATGTTTGTAGTTCATCGGTCGGACAAAGTTTCCATTCTATAAACTTGTCGTCTTTCAGAAACTTGATGAATTGATTTGTATTGTTTGTTGGCTGCATCTGTTTTTTTGTTAAAATTCCATCTCTACAGTAAGATCCTTTCATTATAAAGACGAATTCGAACAGCCAACATCATCTTTTTTTTTAAAAAAAATGAAGATGGCGCTATTTTTAACAAAAAAATTAATGAATGTATGGAAGGAGCAGGGAGATGGTGAGTGCGCCTTTCAGTTTGGTGAGTGTTTTGCTGAGCAGATTACGGCTCGATTCTATGGAAATTTGCATAATTCCGGCAATTTCTTCATAACTCTGTTCCTGGATGTAACGCAAATAAATAATTTCTCTCTGTCTGTTGGTCAGCCGGCCGAGTACGTTTTCTATTTTTTGAGAGATCTCTTCTGCGTCCTCTTTCATGATGATCTCATCTTCAATGGTTACGTACAGCTGAAATGGGAGCATCTCCTGCGGCTCGTCGGGTGCATGCAGGGAAATGGTATTTTCCCGGTTCACACGTTTTATGTCTATCAGCCTGTTTCTTAAGGATCTGAAGAGAAAAAATTTCAGATTGTTTATCTCATTTAGCGAAGTATAGTGGGTACATAATTTATAAAAAACATCATGAATGGCATCCATCACAGTTTGTTCATCAAACCGCATGTGCAGAGCATAGGCATACAAATCATCGAGGTATTCATTATATGCAGAAGCTATGTCTGAAAATTCAATTCCTTTTATTTCTCCCACTTCGTCGATGTAAATTGAACACAAATTAACAAAAAAATGTAAGAAGAACGAAACGTTTTGAAAAAAAATATGGAAGACATGGTGGCAATGAGTTTCAAATTCAGTGAGTATTCCAATGAATAACCGCGATTTCTTCTGAACCGATTTCCAATAGATTATTCTTGATAAATGCTGTACCGTTGGAAAATAGCATTGCTGGATTTCTAAGAGCAAAAGGTGCCATAATTTTAACTGTTTTTTCTGAATCGGACTTGTTGATAACTATTGTGATATACTCATCTCCACTCTTTAGGGTTTTCATCATCACATTATCCAGAAAAGGTTCAAAACGTATCGCATCACTTAGGTCAATATGCCGCTGCAGAAACTCGATGAATGGTTTATAATTGTCCGCAATCCGTGCACCTAAACCAATTGGTGAGGGGATCCAAACCACATTCCCTTCTCCATAGTCATTGATAAGACCATAAATTTTATGATCATCAGAACAAATGATTTTTTGTACTTGGTTATGAGAGTCGCTTTGAGGATGAATAGATCCCTTTAACGCATGGGTAGGCAGGTTTTCTCCATCAATCTGTAATGAAAACAGGTTACCCATGTATTTAAATTCTGAAACACTCCCTCCAAACAGGTCCTTCAGCGGGAAATCATTTATCATGATGCAAATTGCATTTTCATCATAATAGCCAGTTAACCCGTCTATCATCAACCGTCCGCCTTTTCTTACAAAATAGCGAAGCTTATCATGATATTTAACAGGAATTGCAATTTGATGAGACAGAACCATCGTATGTCCCTGATAGGAAGAATGATAAAAATCAAATTCACCCAGCTCCTCAAGTGATGGCTGCAGGCCCATGTAAGAAAATGCTTCAAAATAGCTCAAGGCTGACTTCATCACAGCTCCCGGAAGCCTGATTTCATCCTTGCTTGAGTCTCTTGCCAACCTGTTCTCCACCCACATCGACTCCTTGACATGCACAACATGAATCTTGCTATTCAGCGGTTTGGCCACAGAAAAAAGTTGCTGATGCTCCTTCAGCACGGTTCCTATTCGTCCTGCTTCCATCAACCTGTCTGTAGGTCGATTTTGAAAATCCACCATAGCCCATTCGCCGGCCTCGGAGCCGGATGCTCTTGGGTTCAGGCACCAGTAGATTGCACCTTTACTGCCCGCGCCTATCGTAATCCAGAGCCATTGACCAATCTCTTCCTTGGTGGGGCACATGGGCTCGATACCACTATAAATATTATTTCCACCTTGCAGTTCCGTCATGAACCAGGGAATATTACCGGCTCCGGAGCGGAGAATCTCGCTATTGGCAGACATGGCCAGGGCATACTTTCTCCTGGTAAAAAAACCGAAATGCCAGCTTGCATGGGCTGAACCTCCCAAGCTTGAGAGAAAAGTTCTCCAGGCAGGAAAATCATATTGTGAGGCAAGATTAAAAATAGCATGGTTATTCACATGGACAGGATTCACTGAGTCATATTTTCGTATTTCATCCGTCAACCATTTCAGGTACCAGGTATTGTAATAGCGTAAAAACTTCTCATGATCAAAAGAGGGGTGATGATAATCGGTGAGCTTGTCTTTTTCAATCTTTGCATTCTGCTCTTTCAGCCATGTGTTATAAAGTTTTTGTGCAAGCGGATCGTTCATGTTTCCTCCACCCGGTTCGTTGATCGGAACCCAGCCATAGAGCGAGGAAAATTCTTTGAAGTGGATCACCACATTTTTTACATAATCGGCAATCCGGTTCAGATGCTCTTCGTCTGCCGGAAACTTAAAACCACCTACATCCGTAAAGTCAGTGGCAGGAAAAAGATTGGCATAGACTTTAATATGATACTTTTCAGCATAAGAAAAAGCCCTGTCAAACAACCTGAAATCCCAGCCACCATGCTCATTCTTCATGTAATTTTCGAACATGCGGATGCGCGTAATCTCCATATTGTTCTCAAGAAGAGTATTGAACCAACCTTCTACATTGTAATCCGACTGCCCCGGCTCTATAAATATTTCTGCACCGATCATCAGATTATCCTTGTTGTTTACCTGCGCTTTCATGTCGGTAAATATAATCAATAAAAAGACAATCGGGTATATTCTGCAAAATTTTAGAAAACCCATCATCATTTTTTGCAATGTAGTTTGATTGAAACATGGGGGCAATGCAGGAGAGTACGAAAGCTCAATGCATAGACATACCATGGCGCGATCCCGCGGGGACCATGGCGATGACACTCTCGGTACACCTGAATTGAAGGTAATCGTCTATTTTTATGGAATAAATTGTGTAGTTTTGCAGGAGATCAATCATCCCATTATGACCCCGTTTCTCTATAAAGTAGCGCAGCAGTTTTATACACAATACGGTAATGAGCTTTACCGTTACACCTTTGTCCTTCCCAACCGCCGCGCAGGATTGTTTCTGCAGAAATATCTGGCGGAGATTGCCGGTAAGCCGCTCTTTTCTCCAGCAATATTTACCATCCAGGAGTTGTTTGCATCGTTCTCCTCCTATCAACCTGCCGACAGGATCGAGATGTTGGTGATGCTCTACAACCACTTCGGGAAGATAAGCGGTTCCACAGAATCGTTTGACGATTTCCTTTTTTGGGGCGACATGCTGTTGAACGATTTCGATGAAGTGGACAAGTACCTGATTGATGCAAAGCAGTTGTTTCGCAACGTGCACGACTTCAGGTTGCTCGATGACGACCTCACCCATCTGACCGAAGAGCAGATCAGTGCCATCCGTCGTTTTTGGACTCACTTCATGCCGGTGGAGGGAAGTGAAACCAAGCAAAAGTTTCAGGAGACCTGGAAGATACTGTACGAACTGTATACTTCTTTCCGGAGCGAGCTGCACGAGAAAGGGCGTGCTTATGAAGGAATGATGTTTCGGGAGGTGGCAGAAAGGGCGAAGGCAGCAGAAGAGAGAAACTGGAAGACTGAGCGTTTTATCTTTGTGGGGCTGAATGCGCTTACACCTGCCGAAACAGCATTGCTGGAGTATCTCAGGAACCGTGGCATGGCCGATTTTTACTGGGACTATGACTCTCCCCAGGTGCGCGATCCACAAAATAAAGCTTCGTTCCGCGTAGTGGAGAACCTTTTCCGTTTTCCGTCGGCGTTCACGCTACGCCAACCGGAGGAGGAGATAGAAAAGCCCGAAATTGAGGTCATTGCAGTCCCCTCTGGAGTTGGCCAGGCCAAACATGTGACGCACATCCTGTCCCAGTTAATTGAATCGGGGGCTATTCCTCATCCCGATGAAGCCATCAATACGGCCATCGTACTGCCCGACGAGAACCTGCTGTTACCTGTTCTTTATTCCATTCCACAGGAAATAGGAAAGATCAACGTGACCATGGGATATGGCCTTTCTCATGCTTCCATAGCCAGCCTGGTAGAACATCTCGCATTGCTGCAGCAGAACCTGCGCAGCTACAATGGGGAGACGGCATATTATCACCACCATGTAAAAGCGCTGCTCAACCACCCGCTTGTGAATAGGGTGGCCAACAAGGAAACTGAATCACTGAAGACGCACATGCTCGCCTTTAACCGCATTGTGGTGCCCCAATCGGAGATTCCCGATCACCCCTTGCTGAAACTGATCTTTTCACCCGTGACGCACTGGCGGGACGGGGGAGACTACCTGCAACGTATTTTCAGTTATCTCTATCAGGCAATCACCGCAGAAAAGCAGGACGATCAATCTGACACGGACATGAACGATGGCGTGCATCCCCTACAGCAGGAGGATATCTCTACCGACGGGAAAATGCTTCCTTTTCAACCAGATCCTGCACAATTCACGGACGAAAGGATGCGTGCCGCAGACCTCGAGAGGGAGTTCATCGTGCAGTATTACAAAACAGTAACCAGGCTCCGGGACCGGCTCGCCGATGCCAAAGAGATGACGGTAGAGACCTGGTTCGGATTGCTGAAAAAGCTGGCGCGCAGCATCAGCGTCTCGTTCAGTGGGGAACCGCTGTCGGGTATGCAGGTAATGGGCGTGCTGGAAACACGCAGCCTCGATTTTGAAAATCTGATCATCCTTTCTATGAATGAAGGCGTTTTCCCAGTGAAAAATTCCGCCAACTCATTCATTCCCTATACTTTGAGAAACGGCTTCTCTCTCCCGACTCACGAGCATCGGGATGGCACCTACGCCTATCATTTTTACCGCATGATCAGTCGCGCCAAACGGATCTTCATGCTCTACGATACGCGTACTGAAGATGTGCAAAGCGGGGAGGTAAGCCGTTATTTTTATCAGTTGAAGTATCTTTATCATCCCTACTTTCACATCTCCGAAAGAGTGGTGACCTATGATGTGTCGTCGCCCGAGGTACAACCTGTGACTGTAAATAAAACAGCAGAGGTAATGCACAAGCTGGATGATTTTCGAGCAGGAAAGGAGAAATATCTCTCGGCTTCGCTGATCAACAATTACATCGACTGTCCATTGAAATTCTATTTCACCGCGGTAGAAGGTCTCTCGGAAGAAGCAGTAGTGCAGGAGTCGGTCGAGGCGGATGTGTTTGGCTCCATCTTTCACCGGCTGATGGAGATCATCTACAACCGCTACCTGAATAAGACTGTTACACCCGACGTGCTCAGCGCCATTGCCAAAGATGAGCCTTATCTGACTGAGATATTGAAACAGGCTTTTGCCCGCTATTATTTCCGGGATGAGGAGAACCCCCGGCCACTTGAGGGGCAGCATTACCTGATTGGCGAGATTCTGCAAAGTTATGTGAAGCAGACACTCAGGACGGATAAGCAGTTCACCCCTTTTCAGTATGTGGCTTCGGAATACCGATTTCGTGCTGCTTTCCCGGTAAAGGAAGGATTGACCCTGAATTTCAAAGGAATCATCGACCGCATCGACAGGGTGGGAGACTCCCTGCGCATTGTCGACTATAAAACGGGTGAAGGTCCCATCGCATTTACAGAGATGGCACAGCTGTTCGATGCCTCCAAAAATAAGCGACCCTACCAGATTCTGCAGCTCTTTGTGTATGCTCTTTTTTATCTTCAGGAACATCCCGGAGAAAGGGTCGCTCCTGCGCTCTATTACCTGCGGACAGTTTTCGGTGATTTTAACCCGTCGGTCTGTCACGACAAACATCCCATCAACGATATAGCGGTTTACATACCGGAATTCAGTGCGATGTTCCGTTCACTGTTGGAAGAGATCTTTGATCCGGCTGTACCTTTTTCACAAACGCCGAACGTGAAGAGCTGCGAATGGTGCGCCTTCAAGGATATTTGTAACAGATAAACGCTGCTGCAGGTGGATTTATGCTTGCCGCTGAATCTCTTATGCCCCCTTGGTACGTTTCCTTTTCACCGACTGCCAGACGAGGATGGCTGCTGTCAGTAACATGATGAGGAGTGCTGCGTAAGCAATGCCATCCGTTATTTTGATGCTTTGCGGATCAAACCTGAACGAAATGGTGTGGGTTCCTTCCGGAACAGGCAGTGCTCGCAGCGTGTAGTTCACGCGGATCATCTCCGCCGGCTCTCCGTCGATGCTGATCTGCCACCCTTCGGGATAATAGACTTCGGAGAATACAGCCAGTTCCTCTTTTTTTGCATCCACGGCATACGTGACAAAATCGGAGTCGTAATCGACCAGGGCGATTGTCGACGCAGAATCGACCGGCGATGGCACAAACCCGGTTTGAAACTTCTCCAAAACCGGTGCATATTTCTTGTCCGCCACAGCCTCTCTCCGCAGATCCATGGTTACCAGCGCATCGATCTCCTCATCCGCACTTCCCACAAATGTGAGTTTATCTACGAACCAGGCATTGCCCATGGCATATCGGTTTTCAACGGGTATGGTACTTCCCCCCTGCGCAGGCATGATGATCCACTTGGCATTGAGCATGTTCAGTACTTTAAACCGATCGGCATCCACCGAATCCAGTCTGCCTTGTGTGTTGATGATATCCTGTTGTAATGCCATCATCTCCCCGGTGATATGGCGATCAATCAAATCCTGATAGCGACGCAGTTTGGCTGCATGATAGCCACCGATGACCTTGTGCCAGTAAGGGGTGACGCCATCGTTAAAAGTGCTGGTCGCCATGTTCAGTACCCGGTAATATTTTGTGCTGTCCTGCAGGATGATCTCGTCTGTAGGCGTTTTGGTAAACTGCTGTTGCTGGTTGGCCGAGGGCACAAAGTCGCCATCATTCAGGTAGCGCTTGCTCACGCTCCACATATCTATCAGACAGAGCAGCAGCAGGGCGGTGACCATCCATGCTGCCTTTAATTTCTTCTGCAGATAGAGCCAGACCAGTGTTGCTCCGATGGCAATGATGATGAAGCTTCGCCAGGCATCGGCACTGAATAGCGCCACGCGCATATCGGTGAGGTTTCCCATCACAGCCTGAACGTGTTCAGGGGGTAGTGATTGCAACGCCTTCATCTCGGAGGAGGAGATGAAGGAGGAGAAAAACAATTTGGGAGCAACTGCAAACAGGAGCGCGATGCCGGCGGTGAGTCCCAGACTCGTATAGATGGCTTTGCGGTTATTTTTAAGCAGCTCCGGTTTCTCAATGATCTCTTTCAGGGTGAGTGCCGCCAGTAGGGGAATACAGAATTCCGCCACCACCAGAATGGAGGAGACGGACCTGAACTTGTTGTACATCGGTACGTAGTCGATAAAGAAATCGGTCAGCGGCATAAAGTTTTTCCCCCACGAAAGCAGAATCGAGAAAACGGTTCCCGCGAGCAGGGCCCATTTGAGCGGCCCCTTCACGAGGAAGAGCCCGAGAATAAACAGGGCCAAAACAAATGCCCCCACGTATACCGGGCCCGAAGTGCCGGGTTGTTCTCCCCAATACTGTCCTATCTGTCCGTATAGCTGGCTGTATTCGGGTCGCGCCTTGCGCATCGCCCGTTCATTTTCAGAGATGGGAACCGAAGCGCCTCCTTTGGTATTGGGCACCAGCAACGTCCATGTTTCACCCACACCGTAACTCCAGGCAGTGATATAATCGCGTTCAAGCCCATTACCGGTTATGTTTTCTTCACCGTGATGGGTCAGCTCCGACTTGCCACGCATGGTCTCCTTTGCGTATTCGTAGGTGTGATAGAGGTTGCTGGAGTTGGCTGCAATGCCAATAAATCCGGCGACAAGCAGCACGGCAGTCGACCGGAGAAAGTCGGGTATCTGTTTTTTACGGATGGCATCTACCATGAAAGCAATCGCCATGAACAACATCACAAACAGGAAGTAATAGGTCATCTGTAAGTGGTTGGCCGATATCTGGAAGGAGACAAAGATCATGAAAAGGAGTCCTCCCAGTAGATACTTTTTGCGGTATATGTAAATCAGACCGGCAATTGTGGGCGGAATATAGGCCAGTGTAATGAATTTCCAGATATGTCCCGCGTCGATCAGAATGAAGAAATAGGATGAAAATGCCCAGATAATGGCTCCCAGCGCACTAATCAGTGGTGAAACCTTCATGGATCGCATCAGGATGTAGAACCCCAATAGCATGATGAACACCAGATAAACATAATTCGGCAAAAACAGGGAATAGACTTTTTTAGCCAGATCCTGTGGCTTGCTGGAGTCGTAGGAGGGACTCATCTGGTAGGAGGGCATGCCACTGAACATGGAGATGTTCCAGCGACTGCGTTCACCGTAGTGACGTGCCATAAAGTCACGCTGTTCCTGTCCCTGTCCGATGGCGGCCAGCGAGTCGTGCTGTGCAATTGCCCGCCCATCCATCACTGCCGGAGCAAAATAGATGAATGAGACGAGAATGAATCCCAGGATCACGATCAGATCGGGGAGGAGTTTTTTGAATGTGCCGGAATTGTCCATAGTTTATCCTTTGTGGGTTACCTTTAAAGCCACAAATTTACATTTAATTATTCTAAATACCCACGAAACTACCCAAGGAGTTCGTCATCCCATCGGGTATCTCATGCCATTTAAATTCTATCGATCAATGAATTCAAACAGAAAGGAATCAAAGCTCCCTGATCCAGATATTGCGGAAACTGATCGGCGCACTCGGGTCGCCATGATCCTGCAAACGGAGCGGGCCCGCTCCGTGTTCTTTTACTTTCGGGAGGCCAATATATTCTGTGGTACCCAGGATAGTGGTATTGTTTTGCAGCAACACCCCGTTCTGCAATATCGTTACGCGCGGCGGTGTGCGGTAGGTTCCATCTTTTTTGAAAGTGGGTGCTGTGTAAATGATGTCGTAGCTGTTCCACTCGCCCGGTTTTTGCATTGCGTTCACGAGAGGTGGTGTTTGTTTGTAGATGCTACCTGTTTGTCCGTTCACGTACGTTTCATTCTCGTAGCAGTCGAGAATCTGTATCTCGTACATTCCCTGCAGGAAAATACCGCTGTTCCCTCTTGCCTGGCTCTTTCCTTCTATTCCTTCCGGGATGCGCCACTCGATATGCAGCTGGAAATCGTTGAATAAATTCCGTGTCTGGATGTCGCCTGTACCTTTCTTTACGGTGAAGACTCCGTCGTGTACATTCCATGCCGCCGGCTCCCCTTTGGAATTCGACCATTGTGAGAGATCTTTCCCGTCAAAAAGAATCAACGCATCGGAGGGAGCCGCAATTGCTTTTTCGGGAGACTTACCGGGCGTGACTACCTGGGGTTGAGGCTGCCAGTACTCTGTCATGGCCGGTTTCATAGGTTCCTGTTCAGGATATTTTGTTTCCTGAGCTGTCAAGGAGAAAGAAAGAAATAGGGAAATCGAAATAAATAGAAACGCAGACTTCATATTTGTTCAAGTTTAAGTGACTCGAGTTACGCATTGTCAGTCGAGAATTTAGCTCTATACATACCTTGCGAAACTCAAATAAGTGATTATTGTTGGGTTCTTTTTTAGTAAAAACATGTAAATGTATATACAATTTATGGTTTATGAAACTCTGGTGTGATCTTTTTCAGGTTTCCAAAGACGCCGAGATGCGAAACCCTCCTTCGGCAACCCGAAATACAGCAGAAATAACTATCTCCACTGATAATAGAAGGGTCATAGAAGGGTAATGGGTCGCTATCTCCTTATACATATACGGAGGGATAAGGGAGGGATAAGGGAG
>DHTF01000034.1:25191-32221 GCA_002411515.1 Proteiniphilum sp. UBA5267
TCCTTATACATATACGGAGGGATAAGGGAGGGATAAGGGAGGGATACCGAACAAGGTAGGGACTAGGTAGGAGCATGGTGGCAACATGGTAGGAACCAGGTAGCAAGAAAGGCCGCCTCATGTTTTATCATGCGACGGCCTCTCCTAATGTATAATCTTTGTGAGAATGTTTCTCAGAATCGTTTTCCGATAGTGATACCCAGGCGGGGGTAGGCTCCGTCGTTTGCGAAGTCGCGTCCTCCACCAAAATAGAGTTCGCCCACCCAGTTGTTGCGGGTCAGGTATTTCCACCCTATGGCTATACCCAGTCCCGCGCCAGCATTGTTTTCCGTAATGGAATTGGCTGTTTCGTTTTGATAATCAATTTCTTCCGTTTCTTTCGAAAAGAGTGCAGCATTGGCTTCAATAAAAAAGCCGGCACCATATTTCTGTAGATTCTCGGCACTGCCGCCGAAGAACCAACGGACATAGGGGATTAATGCAATATCAAGAGGATAGAGCTCCTTATCCAGGGAAAATCCCAGTGAGGCCCCTGCGCTGACATCGGAGTTGAGTATCCTTTCGTAGGTGATCTCGGGAAAAGATCCGAAGATGGTTGTTCCCAGGTTCAGTTTCAATTCATTCTGTGGCAGGTCCTGGGATACCTTCCAGCCCATCACGCGGTGTGTCTGCTGGGAAAATGAAGCAAGACTCACCAGCAAAACCGCAATCAAAAGCATTTGTTTTTTCATCAGATACTAATTTTATTCATGTCGATTAAATCAAATCCTATCTATTCAGATGCTTTTGACAGCAGAAAGTTACGCCAATTGTGTTAAATTAATCAAATTATACAACAGGGCTCCCCGGGCTTACCATTTTCGTGGGTGTCACCAGGGCAAGCGATCCATCGGCATTCTCTGCAGAGAGGATCATTCCTTCGGACAGGATTCCCCTCATTTTCCGTGGTTCCAGGTTGGCAATAAAACAAACCTGTTTGCCCACCAACTCTTCGGGATTGGGATAGTATGCTGCTATGCCGGAAAGGATGGTCCGTTTCTGCAGCCCGTCGTCGAGCAGGAAGCGGAGCAGCTTGTCAGCTTTGGGTACCTTCTCACACTCCAGCACGGTCCCTACGCGGATATCCAGCTTTTCGAACGTGTCGAACTGAATGGATTCTTTCACCGGCTTTGCCTTATGTTCAGCTGCCTCATTGGCTTTCTTGGTATCCTCCAATTTTTGAATCTGTTTTTCGATTGTTTCGTCTTCGATCTTTTCAAACAAAAGTTCCGCTTTGCCAAGTTGGTGTCCTTCCGCAAGGAGATCGAAATCGCCAAGTTGGCTCCAGTTCAGGTGGTCGGTGCGAAGGAATACCAATAGTTTTTCGGCCGTGAAGGGCAGGAACGGTTCTACCACGATGGCGAGGTTGGCTGTAATTTGCAGGGCGATGTTGAGGATGGTCGCTGTACGCTCCATGTCTGTTTTGGCCGTTTTCCACGGCTCTGTATCTGCGAGGTACTTGTTTCCGATGCGTGCCAGGTTCATCGCTTCTTTCTGAGCCTCCCGGAAATGATAATTTTCAAGCTGCTGTTCCACGGCCTCCTTCACCTGCTTTGCTTCTGCGATGGTGTCAAGGTCATATTGGGTGAGCTCCCCGGCAGCAGGGATCTTGTTGTCGAAATATTTTTGGGTGAGCACCAGCGCCCGGTTCACGAAGTTGCCCAGCACTGCCACCAGCTCGTTGTTGTTGCGTGCCTGGAAGTCTTTCCAGGTGAAATCGTTGTCCTTGGTCTCCGGTGCGTTGGCGGTGAGCACATAACGCAGCACATCCTGTTTCCCGGGGAAATCTTCCAGATATTCGTGGAGCCACACTGCCCAGTTGCGTGAGGTAGATATCTTTCCTCCTTCAAGGTTCAGGAACTCATTGGCAGGAACGTTCTCCGGCAGGATATAGGACCCTTCGGCCTTCAGCATCGACGGGAAGACGATGCAGTGAAACACGATGTTGTCCTTCCCGATGAAGTGCACAAGCTTGGTCTCTTCATCCTTCCACCATTTTTCCCAACTATCGGGCAGCAATTCTTTCGTATTGGAGATATATCCGATGGGGGCGTCAAACCAAACATAGAGCACTTTGCCTTCAGCACCTTCTACAGGGACAGGCACGCCCCAGTCGAGGTCGCGGCTCACCGCGCGCGGCTGCAGGCCCAGGTCGAGCCACGACTTGCACTGACCGTAAACGTTGGTCTTCCACTCTTTGTGGTTCTCCAGTATCCACTGGCGCAGCCATGCTTCGTGCTTGTCCAGGGGCAGATACCAGTGCTTTGTGTTCCGCATCACCGGCACACTGCCGCTCAGGGTAGATTTGGGATTGATCAGGTCGGTGGGGCTGAGCGAGGTGCCACATTGTTCGCACTGGTCGCCATATGCTCTTTCATTGCCACAGTGCGGGCATGTTCCGGTAATATACCGGTCTGCCAGGAACTGACCAGCTTCCTCGTCGTAATACTGCTCGCTATCCTGCTCGGTAAACTCGTTTTTATCATAGAGCGTGCGGAAAAAGTCGGACGCTGTTTTACGATGTGTATCGGAAGTGGTGCGGGAGTAAATATCGAAGGTGATTCCAAACTCGGCGAATGACGCTTTGATCAGCTCGTGATAACGGTCCACGATATCCTGGGGCGTGACACCCTCTTTGCGGGCTTTGATGGTGATGGGGATTCCATGCTCATCGGAGCCGCCGATGAAGAGTACTTCTTCACCTTTCAGACGAAGGTAGCGGGCATAGATGTCGGCAGGAACATATACCCCTGCCAGGTGTCCGATATGCACCGGCCCATTGGCATAGGGCAGCGCAGATGTGATCAGAGTGCGTTTGAATTGTTTCGACATATGGATTGCAGCAAAAATAAAGGATTGCTTTTTGTTATAGTTCGCAAAGGTACGAAAAATAGCTTTTTTCACGGCATGATTCCTGCAATAAATCCTTTGTGGCTACTTGGTGATATTTTGCAAAAACATCTTGCCCGCCGAAGTGTTATATGGAAACGAATAATACATTTTATGTATTGAGGAAGAGACGCTTGCCTTCTCTCGGATAAAACAATCGGGTACGAATTTCAATTTGCAGGGAAAAACAGTTTAACGCAAACAAACGAAAGGGAGTCGATTATTGGGTATGAACTTCAATTTACAGGGAAAAACAGCCATTATTGGCGGAAGCAGCAAAGGACTTGGCAAGGCGTGCGCCGTGGCACTGGCACGTGAGGGTGCAAATATTGTGTTGTGCGCCAGAAACGAAGAAACATTGCAACAGGCGCAACGGGAGATTGTAGCACTGGGTGTGCCAACCCTTGCCCTGGTAGCGGATATGACCAGCGCCGATGACAACGTGCGCATTGTGCGGGAGACAGTGAACTGTTTCGGTGGGGTAGATATCCTGGTGAATAATTCTGGTGGGCCCAAACCGGGTACTTTCCGTGAGATTTCCGAGGAGGATCTGGATGATGCCTACCAGTCGGTATTGAAATACAATATCCGGATGATCGGGCTCTGTCTGCCCTACATGGAGCAGAAAGGGTGGGGCAGGATTGTCAACATCACTTCAATAACCGTGAAAGAACCGGCTCCCAATATGGTGCTTTCGAATATTTTCCGTACGGCTGTGGCCAGTTATGCAAGCACCATCAGCAAGGAGCTGATCGCAAAGGGAATCACCATCAACAACGTGGCTCCCGGTTACTTCCGAACCGACAGGGTTACACAACTGATGAGGGCACGTGCTGAAGCGAAAGGCATCTCCGTAGAGGAGTATGAGCAGGAAGCAATCGAAGCCTTTCCGCACAAGCGCTATATGGATCCGCAGGAACTGGGTGACCTGGTGGCTTACCTCTGCTCGGAGCAGGCTCGCTCTGTGAATGGTACCACCATTCAAATAGACGGAGGCCTGCTCAACGGATTGCTCTGAACGACTTGACTTTTTTACCGCATTGCATGCCAATAAAACAGAGACATCCAGATGTCTTACGGGGATCCATTGCTCGTGATGTACGTAAAAAGGGTAGTTGCTCCAATATCTTCGATAAGACAAATGAACAGAAGCCAAGTTTACTTGGATTGCGTCATTGCGAGTAAATATCTACGTGAGTGAACGAAGCAAGTTTCTGCTACACCCTACTTGTTTTTCAGGAACTTTTCGTTCGGATACTCTTTTTTGAACCCATCCCAGTAATCACCGATGGTCTGCTTCACCTCTCTGTGCAGAATCAGCAGCCCGATCAGGTTGGGAACCGTCATAAAGGCCACAGTGAGCATGGAGAGGTTCCAGATGATGGTGGTGTCGATGAAAGAGGCCACAAAAAAGGCGATCACAAAAATAATCCGGTAAAGCATGACGTACTTTGCACCCACCAGGTAGGTTACTGCCCTGTCGCCATAGTAGGACCAGGCAATGGCGGTGGAGAAGGCGAACAGCAGCAACCCGAGGGCGACAATATACTTGCCGGAATCGCCCAGGAAGCTCTGCGTATAAGCCACCGTGGTAAGCGGGGCACTGTGTATCAGCGAGGAGCCTGTGAAAACAAGATCGCTTGAAGTCTGCACCACTCTTCCCTTCTCCACGGTTATTTCTCCGGTAAAAGGGACCCCTCCCTTGCTTACCGCTATTTCTTCTGCTACCGAACGGGCATGGAGAATAGAATTGTCGTTTTGAATTTTCCCGTCAACTACATCGAGGGTGCCTGTAAACAAGGGTAAGGTGGCTTTGTTGTTCAGGTAATCTCCCAACAGGGCCGCATGGGCGGCATTGTGTTCATCATAACGCTCTGCCAGCACCACCATGTCGGTTCGCTGAAACTGGTTGGGTACTTTCTGGTTCCACACGCCCGAGGAGAGGAGTACCATCCCCGTGAGGAAGCAGATGATGATGGTGTCGATAAAGGGCTCCAGGATTGCGACCATTCCCTCCGATACCGGTTCATGTGCCTTGGCAGCGGCATGGGCAATGGGTGCCGATCCCTGACCGGCTTCGTTGGAGAAGAGTCCCCGGTTTACACCATTGTTGAAAGCAAAAGCAAATCCGGCCCCAAGGAAACCACCTACAGCTGCCGTGCCAGTGAATACGTTGGTGAAAAGTGACACAAAAGAGGGAACGATATTCTGGTAATTGGAGATGATCACCGCTATAGCCCCCAGAAAATAGACAATGGCCATGAAGGGTACTAGCTTTTCAGTGACTTGGGCAATGCGTCGGATACCGCCGATGATGATCAGGGCCAGTAATACAGCCATCACTGCACCGGTGATGACGTGTTGAACGCCGAAAGTGGCAAAGATGGCATTGGAGATGCTGTTGATTTGTGGGAGACTTCCTGTCCCGAAAGAGGATAACACGGTAGCGATTGCGAAGAATCCCCCGAGCCAGTATCCCGTTTTGATTGTTTTGCCGTTTTTTAAGGAGATGTTCAACCTTTTTTTCATGAAATACATCGGTCCCCCGGCAACCATTCCCTGCTCGTCGAAATCCCTGTATTTGTGTGACAGGGTTACCTCCACAAATTTCGTACACATGCCCAGGAATGCGGTCGCCAACATCCAGAAAAGCGCCGCGGGGCCTCCTAGGTGGACGGCCAGCGCCACGCCGGCAATATTTCCCGTACCCACTGTCCCTGACAAGGCAGTTGCCAGTGACTGAAAGTGGGTGGTGTCACCGCGGTCGCTTTTTTTATCGTATTTCCCTTTGACGATGCGAAGGGCATGCCTGAAATAACGGATCTGTGGAAACTTTAGATAGAGTGTAAAGAACAAACCGGTGCCGAGAAGGAGGAAAATAAACCAGTTGTTGCCACCGATATATGAATGTAAAGTGGTGAAGAACGCATTGATTTGCTGCATAAAGTGTGAGCAATTTGTGTTAATTGAATACCTTGGGTACCAAAAATAAAAATAATCTTTTAATTAATTGTTGAAATATTGCTTAAAATATGAAATTTCCTGCCTGAAGGAGCAATCTTTGTTATCTTTGCGATAACTTTTTTTACATCATCATCATGGATAGACGAAATTTTCTGAAACAATCAGCTCTTACAGCAACTGGTTTGAGTCTGACACCCCTGATGGGAAAGTCCTTTTCCTCCATTTATGGGCAATCAGCACCAGGAAATAAAATTAAAATTGGTCTGATAGGCTGCCGCAACCAGGGATGGAGCAACCTGAAAACTTTTTTGCAATACCCCGGAGTGGAATGCATCTCACTCTGTGATGTGGACGATCAGTGGCTCTATCAGCGCGCCGCCGATTATGAAGCGTTAAAAGGAAATAAACCGGCACAACTGGTAAAAGACTGGCGCAGAGTTATCGATAACAAAGATGTAGACATGGTCATCATCGGCACGCCCGATCATTGGCACTGCCTGCAGCTTGTAGCCGCCTGTGAAGCAGGCAAGGATGTCTACGTCGAGAAACCGCTGGCCAACACCATCGAGGAGTGCGACCTCATGGTAAAAGCCACCCGCAAGTACAACCGGATCGTACAGGTAGGGCAGTGGCAACGCAGCGATCCACACTGGGATGAGGCTGCAGCCTATGTGCAGAGTGGAGCACTGGGAAGGGTACGCACCGTAAAAGTGTGGGCCTACCAAACCAGCAAGTGGACATTGCCTGTTGTAGCCGACTCGGCTGTCCCCGCAGGAGTGGATTACGATATGTGGCTCGGTCCGGCACCCAAGCGCAATTTCAATCAGAACCGCTTTCACTATAACTTCCGCTTCTTCTGGGATTATGCCGGTGGGTTGATGGCCGACTGGGGCGTGCACCTGATCGACTATGCCATGAAAGGAATGAATGTGGGATTGCCTTCCTACGTGTACGGTGCCGGTGGCAAATTCGGCTATCCCGACGATGCCATGGAGACACCGGATACACTCATGGCAACCTACAGATATCCCGATTTCAATATCATCTGGGATCATGCCTGTGGCATTGGCAATGGGTTGTTTGGCTTGCGTGAAGGGGTTGCCTTCTTCGGAGAGAACGGTACGCTCATCCTTACCCG
>DHTF01000034.1:32349-33692 GCA_002411515.1 Proteiniphilum sp. UBA5267
GCCTTCTTCGGAGAGAACGGTACGCTCATCCTTACCCGTAGCGGTTGGGAGGTGGTGCCCGAGCAGGCTGTGAACAGCCGTAATTTCCCCTATTGCTACCCCTGCGACGACGTAAAAAAACCCAATACCCCTCGCATGGAGGTAGTGGAAAAGAAAAAAGGAACCGGCAAGGGGCTTTACCTGCATGCCGGAAACATGCTCGAGTGCATGCGTACGCGTGAGCTGCCCAATGCCGATATTGCCATTGGTGCCGAAGTGGCGAAAATGAGCCACCTGGCCAATATTTCCTGTAGGGTGAATAGTGCCCTCAACTGGGACAACAGCACAGGTCAGTTCATCGGCAACGAGGAAGCCAATCGTTTGATCAAAGCCAACTATCGCGCTCCCTGGAAATTGCCAAAGGTGTAACAGTGGTAGCTGCACACATGTCGCAGCACATTTTGGGAACATAAAAAAAGAGGGTGAATCGCTTGCGATTTCACCCTCTTGCTATATGTGATCAGCGGAAACAAGCGCGATCAGAAGCGGTTCACCCATGCTTCAAATGCCTGCAGGTAATTGCGCAGGAAAGTTCTTGTTTCCTCTTTTAGCAGCTTCCCGTCTTCACCAAACAACGACATGGTGTTGCCGATATAAGCCTCGGGCTGCTGCATCATGTACACGTTTACAAAAACCATGGGCTGGCGTAGCACATGATTGGCAGCTTCACCGCCAAGCGGACTGATGGAGCTGCTCACAATTGCTCCCGGTTTGCCGCCCCAGTTGTTCTGTCCATAGGGCCTTGAAGCCACGTCGATGGCATTTTTCAACACGCCCGATATGGAACGGTTGTACTCCGGTGTGAAAAAAAGATAGCCGTCGGCCTCTTTGATTTTCTTGCGGAATTCAAGCCACTCTGCAGGGGGATTCTGATCGAGATCCTCGTTGTAATGCACCAGCTGCCCTATTTCCAACAGTTCCATTTCCAATGATTCAGGAGCCATGGCGATCATTTCTTTGGCCAGCTTCCTGTTAAAAGACTCTTTGCGTAAACTACCTACCAAAACTGCAATTTTTTTCTTTTCCATATGAAATGTTTGTTAATGATTTTTTTTCCAATTGATTACGATATAAACGCTCCGGTTTGGTAATTTGTTTGATCATTAATTTCTATGGATTATTTATATGAGCTGTCCTTTGTCTTTGGCCATGGTTACCAGTTCCTCCAGTAGCTCCTTTACCTTCCTGGGCCCCTTGTCGATGACTTTGAGGGTGGTGTGCACCTGTTCGGCGGTAATCTGTGACTCCTGCCAGCTTGTTCCTTTGCTGTACGTGTTCAGCAGCACCGGCATGATCTTGTCGAC
>DHTF01000034.1:33935-34620 GCA_002411515.1 Proteiniphilum sp. UBA5267
TCGTAATACTCCTTCCCCTGGTCGTAAGGCAGCAGGCTGAAAATCTTCTTTGCAGCCTGATTTTCCCTGTCGAATTTGTGTTTGTTTGCTTCAGTGTCGAACATGAAGGTGTCGCCAGCTTCGATCTCTACCAAATCGTGAATGGCAATCATCTTCAGGACGTGCAACAGATTCAGTTCCTGCTTGTTTTCTGCGTACTCATACAATAAGAGGGCTGTCAGCATGGTATGCCATGTGTGTTCTGCCGTGTTTTCCCGTCGTGAATCGTCGCTGAGGTAGTTCCTGCGGATCACATTCTTCAGCTTGTCTGCCTCCAGGATAAAATCGATTTGCTGCTTCAGTCTTCTGTTCATAAGTATAATTATTTAAGGGGTAGTCGATTATGGAAGATTTCTTCTTTTAATTCGATTCTCCTGTTGGCGAGAATTCGGTTTCTCTTCGTCCCTCAGGTTCCGCATGTAATAATGAAAGATGGTGTCGGGTCTCACCACAATCATTTGAAACTGGTGATCGGGAGGAACGATGACCGGCATGTTATCTTGTGGGGCAGTGAGCTCCCTATCTTCGGTCGCTCTTTTCTGACCCTTTCTCTTCAGGTATTTTTCCCATATGGGTTCAGGAATGGTGTCGCCGGGAAAGAAGCGGAGCGTGTCGATACGTTCAATTTTAAAAGGAGGCAAAGTGG
>DHTF01000036.1:0-2777 GCA_002411515.1 Proteiniphilum sp. UBA5267
AACTCCAATCACGAGGCCAGTAATTTCTATCTCGAAGATAAATCCTATCTCCGCTTGAAAAATCTTGAAATTGGATACACCTTTGATTTTTTCAACGGCACGAGATTGTACTTCAGTGGCCAGAATCTGCTGACTTGGGACAAGCTGAAGCATGATATCTATGGTCCGGAAGCACACTATGCAGGTGGTATCGAAGGTATTCCCGTCTACCGTCTCTATAATGTCGGACTGAGTATTAATTTTTAAAAAATGAAGGTAATGAAAAAATATATTCAGATATTGTTTATATTAATGGCGCTGGGATTTGCCGCTTCCTGCAACGATACGCTAGAACTTGAATATGACGGCCGTTCCTCGCTGGATGAATTATTTAAAACCCGAAACGGAGTCAGGGGCTATCTAAACTCCTGCTACGGTGCAAGGATAATGCCCGACATCAACCGGTCGATGCTTACCGATGAGTCTCAGAGTTCAGAAATGGTCTTCCAGGGGTCTCTTGCTTCTCTCTGGTATGTGGATGCATTCTCAGCCGCCAACTACTCGAATGTGGATGGACAACCCTGGTCTGGAATCTATCAGACGATTCGTAAATGCAACATCTTCCTTAACAGGATCGAAGGAGTCACTGCAGAAGATCTGGCTTCCCTGGAGGAAGAACTCTCCTCCTGGAAGGCACAAGCTCATGCACTGAGAGCCCTCTACTATCTTCAGCTTGTGAAACGATATGGAGCTGTTCCGTTGATTACCGAACCCTACGATATCACTCATGATTTTTCACAGGATGTCCGTACTCCCGTTTCCACTGTGGTTCAACAGATCCTGGCAGACTGCGATGCGGCAATGAGTGCTCCTGCTTCCACACTGGGTTTTTCCTGGACAGTGCGTATCAATGAAAACTTCATCATGAACAGAGCGGTTGTGCAAGCCATCCGCTCTCAAGCGATCCTCTACGCTGCCAGCCCGCTTTTTACAGACGGTACCTACACCTGGGAGGATGCTGCAGAAATCACCGGAAATGCTCTTTCCAATTTATTGGTGAACGATTACAAACTGTGGGACGAAGAACCCGATGAGAACGTTGCGCAAAATCTCTACGAATTGTATTTCATCACCCCACACGACGAACAACGGGCCGATGACAAGGAAACCATCTATCCCGGTCCTCGTGTGAACATCTGGGGTAGTCACGGTATGCCATCCACACCGGGACAAACAACAGCCGGTGCCTGTCCGACCCAAGAGTTGGTAGACTGCTATGAGATGCAAGCCACAGGTATGCTGCCCATTACCGGGTATAGCGACCCACAACACTTGCAGCCTATCGTTAACACTGCTTCCGGTTATGATCCTGAAAACCCTTATGAAGGTCGTGATCCACGTTTCTATGCCACTATCTACTTTAATGGCGCAACACGTGACCTTGGAACAGCTGGAGGATTGGTTAGAGATGACCATTACCCATTGTCGATGAGCGCAACAGGACCCAACAATGTGACTGTAACTGAACTTGAAGAAGAAGGAGCCTTCAGTCTTGAAACCAAGGGAGGAGACCCCTTTGCTTACACAACTACCCTTACACAGGATATAAATGCTGCAGCCGGCTCCATTCTGCTCAAATTCAAATACAAGAGCAACAACAACATCACCAATGCACAGTTTTTCTTTGCAGCTCCCAACCCGGCAGGAGGTCAATCCACTCCGGAGAATGTGGTGTTGAACAAATCGACCGAATGGACCGATTTCGTATTAGATATTACTTCCTATAGAAGTCAGAGCTGGTGGACCTGGGGTAAGCCAGGTCACAGGCTTCGTTTTGATGTGGGAGCGGATGCTGGTAACATTGTGGCTATAAAGGATATGGAAATCAACGTTCGCGTTGAATCAGTGCCCGCAGCTCCCTGTGAAAGCTTTGTCGGAGGATTGGACGGTATTTCAAGTACCGACCGCAGAGCTACCTTCACCGGTTATTATCTTCGCAAATACAACAATTGGAAATCGGGACGCGACAACAATGCAGACGGTGAGATCCGTATGTTCCGTCTGGCCGAGATGTATCTCAATTTTGCGGAAGCTGCTTATCAGGCAACAGGAAATCCGGAAACGGCGATCAACATCGGCAATGGGATGTCGATGAGCGCACGCGATGCCGTCAATGCAATCCGCCGCAGAGTGGGAATGCCTGATCTTCCAGCGGGATTATCGAAAGCTGACTTTGAAAAACGATACCGAAATGAACGTCGTGTGGAACTAGCTTATGAAGGACATCGTTATTTTGATGTACGGAGATGGATGATCTTGGAGGAGGTTGAACGTTATGTAACCGGTATGCGGATCACCATGGAGGGAGATGAAAGTTTCAACTATGAGCGTATCAGCTTCCAACGTGATTCCTACAAAGAAAAATTATATCTCTATCCGATTCCGCAAGGCGAAATCAACAAGATGTTCACCCACACCGGTACAGATTGGCAAAATCCCGGATGGAATTAATCACTGAATAAAAAATTGGCATATGAAAAATATAATTGCATTGGTTATTGGTGCATTTGGTGGCGTATTCTTCCTCAATTCATGCAGTGAGCCCTATAATGAAACAATTGAGTTGGAACAATTTATGTATCTCTCATTGTCAGGAGCCGCAGATAACCCAGTTGTAAAAGCCGTAGAAGTGGATCAGAACACGACCTTCCCTATCACCCTTTCCTATGGTGGTACTACCAACTACAACCAGGGTGAGTATGTTGCACAGATTGCGGTTGACAACTCACTGGTAGCAA
>DHTF01000036.1:2877-3449 GCA_002411515.1 Proteiniphilum sp. UBA5267
TATGGTGGTACTACCAACTACAACCAGGGTGAGTATGTTGCACAGATTGCGGTTGACAACTCACTGGTAGCAAAATACAACAGCGAAAAAAGCACCACCTATCTGACACTACCTGCAGGGTCTTTTTCCCTGGATAAAACCAGCATGACCATCTCTGACGGCAGCAGGATATCCGATCCGGTGAATGTAACCATTAAGGCCCCACAGATTAATTTCGAAAACGAATATCTCCTGCCGGTGACGATCCAATCAGTTACGGAAGGGAAGGTTCCGTTGAACGAAGAGTTTCGAACAATCTATTACATCATTAAAGGGAAAGAATACGATTGGGAAAAGAGTACCTGGGAAGTGATCGCTTATCGTTCACAATGGGGTGCTGATTGGGGAATACACAAGATTTTTGATGGGAATAAAAACACCACCTGGCACAGCGACCCCTTCAATGCAGCCATCAACGGTATGCCCCAATGGTTTGTGATGGATATGAAAAAGATGAGACCAATCATCAGGGGATTCCTGATCTGGCAACGCCAGGATGATCACGGCATGGAACCCAAACATGTGGTCTTCTC
>DHTF01000036.1:3611-3760 GCA_002411515.1 Proteiniphilum sp. UBA5267
GAACCCAAACATGTGGTCTTCTCTGTTAGTGAAGACAATGTAACATGGAAAAAAGTACTTGAAGTAACGAATATGTCGAACGATTACACCAAAGAACTGGATTACCGGACAACTGATCCAGCGCCAGGTCGCTACCTGAAAGTAGAGAT
>DHTF01000063.1:0-195 GCA_002411515.1 Proteiniphilum sp. UBA5267
GTCTTCTGCTCCAGCCATGAAGTATAATTTCCCTTCCATGGAATACCCTCACCCCGGTCAAGCTCTAGAATCCAGCCCGCTACGTGATCAAGGAAATAACGGTCGTGAGTAATACAAATCACTGTACCCTGATATTGTTGCAAATGCTGTTCAAGCCAATCGATTGACTCTGCATCCAAATGGTTAGTTGGCTCA
>DHTF01000063.1:460-939 GCA_002411515.1 Proteiniphilum sp. UBA5267
GGACAACGCAATGCATCCATTGCACGATCAAGTCTGTTATCAATATTCCACGCATCACTTGCATCTAACTTGTCCTGTAATTCAGCCTGACGGGTAAACAGAGAATTCATCTTATCCTCATTTTCGTAATACTCTGGTAAGCCAAATTTCAAATTGATCCCTTCATACTCTTCCAACAAATCCATTACCGGCTTTACACCTTCTCGAACAATGTCAATTACCGTCTTCTCTGCGTCCAGTTTAGGATCCTGCTCTAGATAGCCAACCGAAAAACTTTTATCAGATACTACATCACCCTGAAACTCTTTCTCGATACCTGCAATAATCTTCAGTAGAGTCGATTTACCGGAACCGTTCAACCCGATTATACCAATCTTGGCACCATAGTAAAACGAAAGGTAAATATCTTTAAGAACCTGCTTATGCGGGGGAAAAGTTTTGCTCACTCCCACCATTGAAAAAATTATCTTTTTATCGTC
>DHTF01000063.1:1080-3669 GCA_002411515.1 Proteiniphilum sp. UBA5267
GAAAAAATTATCTTTTTATCGTCAGCCATTTATCTTTTTAATTAAATATTTATTGAAAATTGATATACTAAATTGGAAGCACAAAGATAGCGAATTTTAGTGAATGTGTAAGAGGTTCCAGTAATTCCGTTTAATAGATTTGCTAGGGATATATTTATATTTCAAACGAACACAATAAGTTATATTTTGTTTATATATATTATAGACTTATTTCATAGTAATGATTGGTTTTTTTAAAAATATTATGAAAAAGCAAGGCACCCTGTTCATTTTGTGGGGGTGTTTATTACTTATTATATCTCTCATTAGGTACATTGAGATGAGAGTAGTTTATACATTCTTTGCAGAGGATATTATGAACCTTTTTAAAATAATACTACCTGTAATAGTCATTACCTTTACAGGATACTATCTGATCGAAATAAGAAAAGACAAAAGGGGAAGATCCAAACGAAAAGCATTGTATTTTCTATGGATTTCACTTATTGGTTGTATGGTTCTGATTAATCTAATTCAGTATAATGTACTCCATCAAATAAATTTTAAACTGCAACACCCCCTCTTTATGGCAGTTACAGCTATTACAATCATAATGACAGGAGTGATTCTTAAGTTCTTTTACTTCTCCCTGGGAGGAGTGTTTTTTGGGATACTGGCACTTGTTGCATCTTATTTTGAACTTCCTGAACAATTGCTTGTTGAGTCTTTGGCCTGGTTTATAGCATTTGTCATACCGGGGTTTATCCTAAACAATAAAAGCTATGATGAAATAACTAACACTAAACTTACTAAAATTAAATAAAAATGGAATTTAGAAGAATAGTTGAACTTGAGATTAAAGAGATGGACGAAGTGGCACTAGAGAAATCTTGGGAATGGCTCAACGATCCTGAAATGAAAAGACTTACAGACACTCCGGATTTTGACAAACAATCTCAACGCGAGTGGTATAATAGTCTGAAGACACGTACCGACTACTGGATAATCGTCGGCTGGCACAATGGTAAACCCATAGCAGTTGGTGGACTCAAAAAAATTAACGGAAAAGATGCCGAATTATATGGTTATGTGGGCGACAAGTACTACGAGGGTAAAGGTGTAGCAATAGATATGATGGATAGAATTCATCAGCACGGCAAAGAGATCGGACTCGAATCAATTTACACCATCCAGTTAAAAAGCAATGTACGCTCGATTAAATTAAACACAAGATTCGGATACAAATTTGAAAAAGATCTTGATGATGAGAGGCAGATGATGCGGTTACAGCTATAATTTACAGATTTTTGATTGAAAATATTTCATTCAAAAGAAAAGAAATTGTATTTTTGCCATTCGATTAGATTTTAGGGTTTAATATAGAACACTTTTAACAAATAAAATTCAATAAAGTATGATTAAAGTAGGTATTAACGGATTCGGTCGCATCGGACGCTTAGTTTTCCGTGCAGCTCAGGAAAGAAATGATATCCAGGTAGTGGGTATAAACGATTTACTGGATGTAGATTACATTGCTTATATGTTAAAGTATGACACTATCCATGGCAAGTTCAACGGAACTATTGACGTAAAAGATGGCAAACTGGTTGTAAACGGTAACGAAATCCGTGTAACTTCAGAAAGAAACCCGGCTGATCTTAAATGGGATGCTATAGGTGCTGAGTATGTTGTTGAATCTACTGGACTTTTCTTAACAAAAGAAAAAGCTCAAGCTCATATCGATGCAGGTGCAAAATATGTAGTTATGTCAGGTCCTTCAAAAGACGACACCCGCATGTACGTGATGGGCGTAAACGAAAACACTTACACCAAAGGCGAACAATTCGTTTCCAACGCTTCTTGTACCACCAACTGTCTGGCACCCATCACAAAAGTGCTGCACGACAAATTCGGTGTACTCGAAGGTTTGATGACTACAGTACACTCAACAACCGCTACACAGAAAACTGTAGACGGTCCTTCTGCAAAAGACTGGAGAGGTGGCCGCGCTGCTTCTGGCAATATCATCCCCTCTTCTACCGGCGCTGCAAAAGCTGTAGGAAAAGTAATTCCCGAACTGAACGGAAAGCTGACAGGTATGTCGTTGCGTGTTCCTACACTGGACGTATCTGTGGTTGACCTGACTGTACGTCTGGCCAAAGAAACCACCTACGCTGAAATCTGTGCTGCCATGAAGGAAGCTTCTGAAGGCGAACTGAAGGGAATCCTCGGATATACCAACGAAGATGTGGTATCGAGCGATTTCATCGGCGATGCACGCACTTCCATCTTCGACGAAAAGGCTGGTATCCAACTCAGCTCCACTTTCGTGAAGGTAATCAGCTGGTATGACAACGAATGGGGTTATTCCAACAAAGTGCTCGACCTGGTAGCTCACATGGCATCGGTAAACAATGCATAATGCATGAGATTCCGGTTTCGGAATATTGATCATAGGAGACTGGCTCTATTTTGAGCCAGTCTCTTTTTTTTATACAGGAGGCGAAGCACCGCAGTCGAAGGCCTCGGGATGTGAAGCCCTCCTTCGGAAAGCTAACATACAGAAGATATAGCTTCTTGCACGGATAATGGAAGGGTATTGGAAGGGTA
>DHTF01000063.1:3966-11576 GCA_002411515.1 Proteiniphilum sp. UBA5267
GGTAGCAAGAAGGTAGCAAGAAAAGCCGTCTCATGATAAAACATGAGACGGCCTCCTTTTTATGTTACTCTTTGGTGCTGGGGAATGATAACCCCGGGGGAATTTACCAAATGTCGAAATCCGAGGCGGATATCGTTAAATTCTCTTCGTTCCCGGTATAGCAGTTCTTCACTGTGAAAACGGTTTCCGGTTGAGGGATGGAAAATAAAATGGTCTTTTGTGCCGGGAGAATATATAAATTGCTACCGGCGGTGGCCCGGTATGTGATGTCGGAGATATTGGTTATTTCTGCCTGTTTTTCATTGATGATTCGTATTTTCAGAGAAGCCTTCAGCAACCCTTTCAGGTGTTCGGGCTTTCCAACTAACATGCCATGAAAATAAGCGATGCTTCTTTTGGCAAACAGCGCCTCTTTGATGCTCTCAACGGTCCGCTCTTTGGCCAGGACGAGAGTCATGGGACGAACATTGTTTTCTATTCCATAAGAGGTATGGATCGGATCGTGGATATCGGAATTGGACATGAATGCCAGGTTCATCTGTTTGCACCAATCAAAAACTACCGGATAATATTCCATATAATTAAAAACTTCCACTCCGTGAATTTTACCGGCTTTGATCAACTCGTCGTGAACGGGATAAAAGGTCGACTTATCATCGGGCCAACCGGGGTGATTCCACATAATGAATGCACCTTGCCGTAAGGCTTCTTCGATGGCTTGCAGGGGGTCTTCTACATCCAGGGGCATGGCATCATTGATAAAGAGGGCATTGAGATGGCCCAAAGGTTTGCTTCGGGTGATTTCTGCACCCTTAATAACCATGAAGCCAATGGCATCACCTGCTTTTTTAGCAATCTTATACGATTCATTCAGGTCTCCCTTCAGGATTTCCTTTTTTGGCCGGTATTCAATATGATCGGTGATGGCAATGGCATCCAGTCCATCTTGCCATGCTTCTGATACCCGTACATCGGGCCACACGTTTCCATCGGAAAAAATGGAGTGGATGTGAAAATCACATTTTAGTGTTTGATAACCCTCCACATCCGGGATGTGAATTTCATTTCTCACGCTCGAATAATTCATCTCGGTGATCTCATAAACATCGCTGTTGCGGAGTTGCGCATGAAGTGATAAAACACTGCAGAACATTAGGAATACAAAAATCTTTTTCATATTGTTTTCAATTTGGTAATATAGGTTCAACATAAGTTGGGTAATCACCCCTGTATAAAACAGAAAAAGCCGGACGGGAATGTTCGGCTTTTCTATTCTTTACACCCTTGTTTTTTATGCAGGATGAATAGACTCTGTCGGGCAGACATCTGCACAAGCACCACAATCGGTGCACACCTCAGGATCAATTGAATAAATATCACCTTCGGATATTGCATCAACAGGACATTCATCGATACATGTTCCACAGGCAATGCAAGTGTCTTCAATTACGTAAGCCATAATAGTGAAATAAATTAGTTATTGAAAATTGTTTGTTATGTTGCAACAAAGGTAATGAGTTTTTCATGAAAAAAAAAGATTTTGTGATATCTTTATTCCTGAAAAAACACAATAATACAGCCTTAAAACCGTTTGACTAAGGGATGAAAAAAACAACGATATTTCTTTGCTTGCTGCTGCTTTGTTTCCCGGGACATCTCTTTGGTCAGTACAGAAAGCTGCAGCACAGGCCTTATGCCGATCAGCGTCTGTTCCATTTGGGATTTACGCTGGGTTTGCATACCCAGGATCTGATCCTCACCCAGTCGGGTTACGTGAACGACAATGGAGCGGTCTGGTTTTCAGAAATACCCCACTACACACCCGGATTTTCAGTCGGGATGATCGCCGATATGCACCTGAACCGTTACCTGAACCTGCGGTCTATCCCCACGCTTTATCTGGGGGAGAAATATTTTGTTTTCAGGGAGCAATCTTCGGGAGCGGAATATGCCACGCAGATCCGGAATAACTATCTCTCTCTTCCGCTTCATTTGAAAATATCTACCGGGCGAATCGACAACTTTCGTCCTTATTTTTTGCTGGGCGGATATGGCAGTATTGAATTGGGTTCCCGGAAGAAGCAAGCCGTCCTGTTGAAACCGTATGATTTTGGGATTGAGCTGGGTGTGGGTTGTGATTTTTATCTGCCGCTGTTTAACCTGGCTCCCGAATTAAAATTTGGTTTCGGATTGATCGATATCCTGGAGAAAGAGCGGGGAGACCTCGCCGATGAAAGTCTGCAAAAATATGCACGTTCGCTGTCAAAAGCGACCCAAAGGATGATTACCCTAAGCTTTCACTTTGAATAGAGAGAATGGTAGGTTCTTTTCTTGTTGAGATAAAACTGTAGCAAAATACTTTTCCGATACAGGGTGCCGATTTTTTTCACAGTTGTCTTGTTCATGTTCTCCCTGCGCGAAGCTTTATAAGTGGGGCGCATTTTCAGGAAATCGCGATAAGCATCCACCACAGCCCGTGCGCTTTTGAACGCTCCCTTTTGGATCAGGTGCAGATATGCCAGGAAGTCGAACAGGAAGCGCATCAGAAAGGTAGACAGAAAGTCCGATTTGGGGACATTCTTATAGAGCATCAGCAGATTATTCCGGAAATTAAGGTACATCTTTTTCGGATTATCTTTGCTGAGTGACGCCCCTCCTACATGATAGACCACAGACGCGGGGATGCACATCACAACATGCCCCCTAGCCTGCAGGCGCCAGCAGAGATCAATTTCTTCCATATGGGCAAAAAAACCGGCATCGAGCCCCCCCACCTCCATATATTCTTTTCTTCGGATACAAAGAGCGGCACCTGTGGCCCAGAAGACGGGTAAAACCACATCATACTGCCCCAGGTCTTCTTCCACTATCTCCAGTATACGTCCTCTGCAGAAGGGATATCCGTAACGGTCAAGGAATCCACCTGCCGCACCGGCATATTCAAACAGTTTCTGATGGTGATAAGCACGGATTTTAGGTTGGACTGCTGCCACATGAGGATGGGCATCCATATATTGAATCAGGGGATCGAGCCAGTTTTCGGTCGTCTCCACATCGGAATTCAACAAGACCACATACTCTGAGTCCACTTGCTGGATGGCCTTGTTGTAGCCATCTGCAAATCCGTAGTTTTTATCGAGAAGGATCAAAGACAAATCGGGATAGTTTGCCTTCAGGAATTCAACCGAGTCGTCGGTCGATCCATTGTCGGCTACAACCACACGGTACTCATCGCTTTGCGTGTGTGCCACCACGGAAGGGAGAAACTGCTCCAGCAGTTTTTTTCCGTTCCAGTTTAAGATAACGACCGATGCTTTTGTCATGTAAACTATCCTTTTCTTTTAAATTTCCAGCGGTTGTGCGACCAGAGGTAATATGCAGGCTCTCTCAGGACAGTCTCCTCCAGTTTCCGGATATATCGTTCAGTGATGTCAATAGGTGTATCCTGATCGCCGGGAGAAGACAAGATCTCAATCTTTCCCACATAATAGCCCCGCTTCACTTTGGTGATATCAAGATAAGCCACCGGCAATCCCAGATGAGCAGCAATCTTGCCCATACCGGTCTGTACGGGTGTATCCTGATTGAGAAAGGTGGTCCAGTACTGATCCTGATTTCTGGAAGGCCGCTGATCGGCCAGAAAGCCCACAGTCATGAAGTTTCCCTCCTGCTGGTAACTGATCATCCTGCGGAAGGCCCGCTTCATTTCGATGGGTGTCGCCCCGAAATGATGACGTATTTTTAAAAACAACTGATCGAATGCATCGGCATGTAGTCGTTTGTAAATAAGCCCCAACGCAGTCTCTTTCTGAAGGTGCAGCCCGATGGAGGTAACCCACTCCCAGTTGGCATAATGCCCCAGACACAACAGACAGGAGTGTCCTTCTGCAACCCATGTATCCAGAATTTCGGTATGCAGGAACTTCATCCGTTCGCTCGCCTCCCTATTCGACATATGAAGGGTTTTGACCGATTCCACGAAATAATCGCAGAGGTGATGATAGAAGGCCTTTTCAATCTTGATGATCTCTTCTTTGCTTTTGTCAGGGAATGCATTTTTCAGATTCTTCCGAACGGTGGCCTTTCGGTATCTAGCCAAATGATAAATAATCCCATACAATAGGTCCGACAGCATATACAACAGCCGAAAAGGCAGCAATGCATGAAGATACAACACCCCGTACAACAGATAATAGGTCAACCCTTTTTTACTCTTTCCAGCCATTAAAATTCCGCTTTCATCGCCATTTCTTCTTCATCATACGCGCCCACCTGCACATCGAGTATCCTGTTCACAAAGTGTGGATCGTAATCGGCGTACAATTTTACATAATTTTCGGTAAAACCATGCATTTTTTGGCCTCGTTTTGTGTGTTCGAACAATACTTTTCTTCCTACACCTCTCTGTGACGCGTAAAACTGCTGCAACTTCTCATCCGAAAGATCGAGTAAAACTTTGCTGCGGGCATGTTTCGTTTTGGGATCCACCGCGTAATCAATTTGCAGTGCCTGTGTGCCTGGGCGCTCGGAATAGGTGAAGACATGCAGCTGTGAGAAATCGAGCGAACGAATGAACGCCACGCTCTCTTCGAAATAAGCATCCGTCTCCCCCCGCACTCCCACAATCACATCTACCCCGATGAAGGCATGGGGAAGGACCTTTTTTATTTTTTCTACCTTGTGGCGAAACAGGGCTGAATCATATTTTCGCTTCATCAGCCTGAGAACGGCATCGCTGCCTGCCTGCAGCGGCATGTGGAAATGGGGCGCAAAACGTCTGGAGGAAGCCACAAAATCGATGATCTCATCGGTCAGCAGGTTCGGCTCAATAGAAGAAATGCGGTACCGCTCTATCCCATCCACCTCATCGAGTGCCTTCAGCAGATCGATGAAGCTTTCTTTCGTGGTATGACCGTAATCACCGATGTTGACGCCAGTGAGCACAATCTCCTTTCCTCCCTCTTCTACAACCTGCCGGGCCTGTTGCACCAGATCGGCGATGGAGCCATTGCGACTTCGGCCCCTGGCAAAGGGAATGGTACAGAAAGAACAGAAATAGTCACAACCATCCTGCACCTTGAGAAAATAACGGGTACGGTCGTCAGCCGACACCGAAGGAACAAACGACCGGATACGATTTGTCTTGGAGGTAACCACCTCGCTTTTATCTTTCTTTTGCAGGTCATCTAGGTACTTCACTACATCGAGCTTCTGCTCCGCGCCCAGTACCAGATCAACCCCTTCGATGGCGGCTATGTCATCAGGTTTCAGCTGTGCATAACATCCAGTAACCACCACAAAGGCGGAGGGGTTCTCCTGTATTACTTTCCGGATTGCCTGGCGTCCTTTCTTATCGGCCAACTCCGTCACCGAGCAGGTGTTGATGACGCATATATCGGCCTTTTGCCCTTTCCTGGCGCGGGTTACTCCGGCGTGCAACAGTTGCCTGCCGATGGCAGAGGTTTCCGCAAAATTCAGCTTACAGCCTAACGTATAGTAGGATGCCGTTTTATTTTGAAATATTGATTGATCGATCATACCTAAGATTGTACCCATGCCGGGACTGTTGCTGTGATAAAACAATCGCCGGATACGTGAAAAAATTATTTTTTACAAAGACACAAAAATACAAAAAAACCCTCATTTATTGCCCTGTTTTCTTTGGGATTCAGTTTGTAGATATTATTTTTGCACAAAATAAGCATAAGTGTGCAAACATGATTCAACAAAATTTCATACAACTATACGAGGAAAGTTTCAAAAAAAACTGGGACCTTCCGGCTTTAACCGACTATAAAGAAGGAAATTCCTATACTTATGGGGAACTGGCTCAAAAAATTGCGGAGCTTCATCTGCTTTTTTCAAAGCTGGGTATCGAGAAAGGAGATAAGATCGCACTGGTGGGCAAAAACCACTCTTCCTGGTCTATCCTGTTCATGGCGACCATCACTTATGGCGCCGTCATTGTACCCATTCTGCATGAATTTAACCCCGACAGCATCGAACAGATCATCGGGCATTCCGATTCAAAACTGGTATTCATTAACGATTCACTGTGGCATAAACTGGAAAAGAAACGTGTCACGGTTCCAGTCTTCGATATACCGGCCTTCTCTCTTTTGCAGGGTGATGTAGCCACCACAGACATCATAAACAACCTCGCTGAATCATTCCATCAACACTATCGCAACGGTTTTACGAGAGACGATATTCGTTATGCACAAGTGGGTAATGAGGAGGTGGTCTGCATCAATTACACCTCCGGAACCACAGGCTTCAGCAAAGGGGTCATGATCACGGCGAATAACTTTGCCGGCAATGTCATCTATGCTGACAAACTCAGGCTACTTTTCACCGGCGATCGCATGCTGGCATTTCTTCCCATGGCACATGTCTATGGCTGTGCCTTTGATTTTCTCTATGCACTCTCTGCCGGGGTACACATTACATTGCTGGGATTGATTCCCTCACCACAGAATCTGATACAGGCACTACAAGAAGTCAGGCCAAACCTGATCATCACCGTTCCATTGATTTTTGAGAAGATCTACAAAAAGAAAATACTCCCCATCATCGGCAAGCCAGTTGTAAAATTCCTCCTGAGGATTCCGGTTATCAACAGGTTGATATTAAATAAAATAAAACAGTCGCTCGTGAAATCTCTGGGCGGAAACTTCCGGGAGGTAATTATTGGCGGTGCAGCACTGAATGCTGAAGTGGAAGCCTTTTTCCACAAAATGGCATTCCCATTTACCGTGGGGTATGGAATGACCGAATGTGCCCCGCTTATCTCCTATGATCATCACCAGGAGTTTGTCCCTACATCGTGTGGTTCGGTGCTCGAAGAGATCATGGAAGCACGCATCGATTCGCCTGATCCGGAGAAAATACCTGGAGAGATTCAGGTGCGGGGTGAAAATGTGATGAAAGGCTATTATAAAAATCCAGAAGCTACTGCAGAAGCTTTCACCGCTGACGGATGGCTCAAAACAGGTGACTCGGGTATCCTGACAGGGCGACGACTCTACATCAAAGGACGCATTAAGACGATGATTCTCACAGCCAACGGTCAGAATGTATATCCCGAAGAGATTGAATCGAGACTAAACAACCTTCCCTACATCGCAGAAAGCATCGTGGTGTTGCGTGAATTCAAACTGGTGGCACTGGTTTACCCTGATATGGCAGCCATAGAAGCCGACAAAATTGACAGCGACAAACTTACCCTGATCATGAACGAGAACAAAGCTATCTTGAATAAATCAGTGGCACAGTATGAGAAAATATCTGCTATTGAGATTGTTAGCAAGGAATTTGAGAAAACTCCCAAGAAAAGCATCAAACGATTTCTTTACAGTTAATCGATCTATTGGCGGACCATATGATAGAATAACAACCGATTAACCTTATTTAACTATAATTTCTTGCCCACTTTATGTTTTAGAACATATTTTTGATTTAATTTTGCATCGTTTTTAAGAAGGAACATTTTCCTTAAGCATATGAGTAGAGGTAACTTTGGTGACGATATTACATAGCAGGGAAAACGACACCATTTATTGAAATAAATTATTTATCGTTTAAAATTTTTAAGAATGAAAAAAGTATTG
>DHTF01000063.1:11655-12743 GCA_002411515.1 Proteiniphilum sp. UBA5267
GCAGGGAAAACGACACCATTTATTGAAATAAATTATTTATCGTTTAAAATTTTTAAGAATGAAAAAAGTATTGTTATTGGTTGCTACAGTAGCAACATTGGGACTGGTTTCATGCAACAATGCACAAGTAAAAGCTGAAAAAGCTCTGCAAGACAGTCTTGCCGAAGTAGCCAGATTAGACAGCATTGCTCAGGCACAGGCTGACAGCATCCAGGCTGTAATCGAAGCTGCAGAAGCTGCTGCTGCCGATACCCTGAATCAGGCAACTGAAGAAGTAGCTCCCGTACAATAAGGAGTTGCAACCATCGAATAGGGCCACCCCAAAAGGGTGGCTTTTTTTATTTGATATTGCCTGAAAAAAACTAACTTTGTCTATCGAAGTCCTGCACTTATAAGGCATGGAGCTTCCCGATTATTGATCGCTTTCAAATCTGCCGATGATGAAAAGAATAATCATTTCAGGAATATCGCTTTTTTTGTTGCTTCTCTCTGCGTGCAATCAGCGAGCCAACACTTACTTCGAGAAAGAACTGACTTATCCCGATATACTCACTTCCGATCAAAAAATTAAACTGGCCGCGTATGTGGTTCCCACGCAGCAACAATATGAATGGCAGCAACTAGAACTGACCGCTTTCATTCATTTCGGAATAAACACCTTCACTGGCCGTGAATGGGGAGACGGGACCGAAAGTCCCGCGCTGTTTAATCCCACCGACTTCAATGCAGAGCAGTGGGTAACTTCTCTGCAGAAGGCCGGGTTTAAAATGATCATCCTCACTGCCAAGCACCACGATGGCTTTTGTCTGTGGCCCACGAAGACCACCCTTCATTCCGTAGCCTCCTCACCCTGGCGTAAAGGGCAGGGCGATGTGGTGAGAGAGGTGAAGCAAGCATGCGACAGACACAACGTGAAATTTGGCATCTATCTTTCACCCTGGGATCGAAACGCAGAGAGTTACGGCGATTCACCCCGCTACAATGCACTGTATGCAGAACAACTCACCGAGCTGCTCACAAATTACGGCGACGTGCAAGAAGTATGGTTTGATGGTGCCAACGGTGAAGGGCCCAACGGCAAAGTACAG
>DHTF01000063.1:12958-36208 GCA_002411515.1 Proteiniphilum sp. UBA5267
GCCGTGAAAGCCATCATGGGAAACGACGTACGCTGGGTGGGCAACGAAGATGGTCTGGGAAGAGAAACAGAGTGGAGTGTAACTCCACTGCAGCCCGACATCAGTGATGCCACCGCCCTGGAAAATAAGCGCCTCGATATTACCCCCACGGCGGAAGATCTGGGGAGCAGTGACCTGATCAAGCTTGCGCAGACCGTTTACTGGTACCCTTCGGAAGTGGATGTATCCATCCGCCCGGGGTGGTTTTATCACCCGGAGGAGGATCAACAGGTGAAGACCCTGGCCCAGCTTGTGGATATTTACTTCCAATCGGTGGGAATGAACTCGGTGCTGCTGCTCAACGTGCCGCCCGATACCAGAGGCCGGCTGCATGAAACAGATGTGGAGCGCCTCGCGGAGTTTGGTTCATACATCGGCACCCTGTTCGGAAACGAAAAACTGATCGATGGAGAGATACTCTGGAAAGCACGGTCAGGTGCATCCAGGGAATACAACGTGAAACCCGATGAAACCGTCAACACGGTGATGCTCCGGGAAGAAATAAGCAAAGGACAACGTGTGGAGAGATTTATGGTTGAAGGATTGTTTGACAGCCAATGGGTGAAACTGGCTGAAGGTACCACCATCGGCTCGAAACGGCTGTTGCGGTTTGAGGATGTGGCACCCTCCAAAATAAGGGTAACCATCCAGGAGACACGCGACATTGCCAATATCAGCCAGGTGGGGGCTTACTATGCACCTGCCCTGCAAGGCGACACCCTGACCCGCCAGATCCGTTAGATTGAACACAAAAGCCGATAGACAACAGTAGAATTTTAAAAAAAAAGCATATGCATCATCTCATTCTTCTCTTCTTTTTGTCACTCTCAACCATCGTAGAAGCGCAGCAGGTAGGCGACCTGTTTAAGGCGATGCCTCCAGAGTTGCTTCCGGGTGTGTCGGAAGGAAATAAAACCATGCTGTTGGTAGATAGCGGCAAAACCACGGTACCCTATCCCCTTGGAGAGATTGTCAAAGAAGCCTATGGCAACGATTACCTAAGGTTACAAACATCCAAGATCGGAACACTCCAACTGAAGCTGCTGCCGGTAAGCGAGGACTCCGTTGTCGTCTGCCTGATCAAGACGGTGTGCGGGAACGTGTGCGACAGTCACATCTCTTTCTATACAAGCGAATGGAAAAAACTAGACAAGGAAGCTTTCCTGCCGACGATTTCAGCAGAAATTTTCTTGAATTCTTCCCAAAAAAAATCGGAAAATGACAAATATGCTGTATCTTTGCCGGACATTTATCCGATCTCGGCTACGTTCAACGAAACAGGGACAGATTTAACGCTGACGTTTCACTATAAGGAACGACTGTCCGAAGAGCAGATTCAACAATTGGAACCTTTACTGAAAGGTGATTCCGTGGTATTGACCTGGAAAAACGGTTCCTTCAGATAAGCACATAACCATGCACCCGTAGTTCAATGGATAGAATACCGGATTCCGGTTCCGACGATGTGGGTTCGATTCCCGCCGGGTGTACGAAAAAGGAGGCTGCCTCATCACGAGACAGCCTCCTTTCTGATAGATCCCTTCACTTATTTACGCTTGAATCAGTGCGTAGAGCATTTGTATTTCTTCAGCCCAGCGTGTTTCGTCGGGCGTTTCCAGAATCAATGGCAGATTATCGAAACGGGGATCGTTCACGATAAAGGAGAAGAGATCGAGGTTCATCACCCCCTGACCGATGCTGTCGTGCCGGTCCACACGCGAGGAGAGTTCTTTCTTGGAGTCGTTGATATGCATACCGCGCAGGTAGTGAAAACCGACAATCTCATCGAAGCGACGAAAAGTCTCCTCATAGGCTTCACGTGTCCTGATCTCGTATCCGGCAGCCAGCGTGTGTGCGGTATCTAGGCATACGCCCACCCGGCTCTTGTCGTCCACCTTGTCGATGATGTGCGCCAGTTGCTCGAAAGTGTGCCCCAAGTTGGTACCCTGACCGGCAGTGTTCTCCAGCACTGCAGTCACCCCGTTGGTTCGTTCGAGTGCCATGTTGACTGATTCGGCAATGCGATCGAGACAGGCATCAACAGAAATCTGGTTGAGGTGGCTCCCTGGATGGAAATTAAGTCTATTGATGCCCAGTTGTTCGCAACGGCTCATCTCATCGAAGAAGGCTTTTCGCGATTTTTCCACCTCCTCCTCACCCGGGTTACCCAGATTAATGAGGTAGCTGCTGTGTGGCAGAATCTGATCGGGTGAAAAAGCAAACTCTTCACAACGGGCTTTAAACAGATCGATATTCTGCGCTGAATAGGCCGAGGCAAACCACTGCCGTTGATTCTTGGTAAAGAAAGCAAAAGCCTTTGCGCCGATGGCGTGCGCGTTGAGGGGGGCATTTTCTACACCTCCCGAAGCACTGATATGAGCTCCAATATACTTCATACAATTATTTTATTTTTGGAAATGTCATCAGGAACAACAACCCTCCTTCGGGTCGGTTTTTGGCAGTGATGCTCCCCTTGTGAAAAAGAACAGCATTCTTCACGATGGAGAGGCCCAATCCCGACCCGCCATTGAGGCGCGTACGTCCTTCGTTCACACGGTAAAAGCGTTCGAAAATGCGTACCAGATGTTTCTCCTCCACCCCTTCACCGGAATCGAAAAATTCAAAGAAGTAGTTCTCGTCGTTCTTGTTGTAACAACGCACGACGATGTCAATTTGTTTTCCTGCATAGGAGATAGCATTTTCGCAAAGGTTGCGGAAAATGGAATAAAGGAGGGTGCGGCTGCCATAGATGACCACATTTTCATCCACATCGACCTCCAGGTTATCCTGTTTGTCATGTAGTTCATTGGCAAGGTCGGCTTTCAACTCCAACAACAGCTCCCTCATCTTCACCGGCTCCAGTTCGAAGCGGTCGGCAGCCTCTTCTATCTTAGTCAGCATACTGATATCCTGAATCAGTTCCGAGAGGCGGATAGTCTGGGTATATGCCCTCTCGAGAAAGCCCTCTATGCGTGCATCCGATTCGTTGTGATACAGGCCCCGGATCGTCTCCAGGTAACCACGGATGCTGGTCACCGGCGTACGCAACTCATGAGCGATGTTGTTGGTCATCTCCTGCTTGAGCAGACGGGTCTTCTCCATTTTGGTAATGTCGCTGATATAAAGCTCAAAACTGCGGTCGTCGAACACAATGACCCGCACAAGAAACTGTTTTCCGCTTCGCTCGATCCGTGTTGAGAACTTATTTTCCTTTTTCGGATACGCATCCAGAAAACGAACAATATCCACAAAATTGGGGTCACTAAAAAGATGCTCGGTCTCCAGAGTAGGTTTATCGATGATTACATTCAGAAATTGCAAGAAATGAGCATTGGCATATACCTGGTGACGCTCATGCGAAAAAATGGCGATTCCTTCTTCCGAAAGCTGAAAGTGCTGCAACAGTTTCTCTCTTTCGGCAGCAAGCTCGCGACGGTTCTCCTGGAGCATGCTGTAATTCTCTACGATATCGGCGCTCACTTCTCCCACCTCATCGTCGGCAAACTCGAAGGAAGCCGGTATGGGCTGTCCATTTTTTACGCTCAGGGAGAATGCGCGCAGTTCTTTCATCGATTTAGAAAATCTGTTGGAGAAATAAAGCATCATCAGCACGCAAACGACAAAGAAAAGAAGGATGAAATAGGCAAAGGAGTTTCCGGCATTGATGAACGACTGCAACTTCACGTCGTAAGGTACGGCCACCCGAATAAAATATCCATCCTGATAGTTTTTTGCATAGTAAAGATATGCAACCTGGTTGGTTTGGGAAAGGCGTATATGAGTGCCTGTACCAAAACCTATGCTCTTTTGTATTTCGGGCCGTTGCAAATGGTTCTCCATCTTATTGGCATCGGCGCGGTTGTCGTATAACACGTGACCCTGCCAGTCGAGAATGGTCACCCGCAACTCGGGACCCATATACCGTACCAACTCACTCACCTGGTCACCATCTTCTACAACAGGAATTTTATTGAGGGCCAGATAACGATGGATCATATCGGCGTTGTTATCCAGTGATCGCTCCAGGCTCTCTGTACGTTCTTTCTTTATCTGCTGTTGCTCAAAAAGAATGATGCCCGCCGTGAATGCCGCGATGATGAGCGAGAAGATAATCAGTATGCGCACTTTAAAAGTAATTCTTCGCTTCATATTTCTTTTTTTGTATCGATGTGCAGGTAATAACCAAAACCAGACCGGTTGACAATGAATTGTCCATAATCTCCCAGTTTTTTCCGCAGGCGCGTAATATGTACATCCACAGTCCTGTCCAGCACAAATTCGTTGTCACCCCACACGCTGTGGAGAATTTCGGCGCGCGTGAGCACGTTGGGAGAGGCCTGTGCCAGTAAGGCGAGGATCTCAAACTCTTTCCTGGTAAGCGACACTTCTTGGTCGTCGGTTTTGACCCTCTGGGTGGAAAGATCCACTGAAAGTCCTCCAAACAATAATTTCGTATTGGCGGCCATACCGACGGGTGTGGTACGTTTCAACAGCGCTTTTACGCGCGCCAGCACCTCCTTTACCGAGAACGGTTTGGAGATATAGTCGTCGCCTCCCATGGAGAAGCCGGTAAGTAGATCACTCTCTTTGTTTTTGGCCGTAAGAAAAATGATGGGTACATTGTTTCCGGCCTTCCTCAACTTCTCGGCCGTTTTAAAGCCGGACATCCCGCTCATCATCACATCAAGGATAATGAGCTGATGCTGATCGGTGATTTTCGTCAGAGCTTCCTCTCCCGATATAGCTACATCCACGATAAAGCCCTCATTCTCGAGATTAAACTGAAGAATATCGCAGATATCATTCTCGTCGTCCACCACCAAAATTCGCTCTTCCATAACGTGCAAAAATAGATGTGTTGAATTTCTGTTTAAGGATTCACCTTCTTAGGGTTGGGTTCCTTGACATGGCGTATGTCTCTGCCCTCAATCAGGTAGACTGCCGATTCGGCAATATCTACCGCTTTGTCGCCTATTCTTTCGAGATAGTAAGATATACTATTGATATTCATGATGTTGATAAGCGATTGTGTACTGTGTGTCTCATTGGCAAACCCTTCGGCCAGCTTTCGTTCTATTTTCCGGTCCAGCTTATCAACCTTATCGTCCATGTGAATGGTTTCATAGGCCATCTCGTTGCTGCCTCCTGCAAAGGAAAAAACAGCGTTTTTGATCATCTTGTTGGTTTGCACAAACATCTTGTCGAGCAGCTTTTTGTAGTTTTCGAACCCCTCCATGGTGAAATCGATCTCCTGTAAGAGGTGGGTGATATTCTCGATGAGATCCCCCACCCGTTCCATGGAGATGGTCATGTCGTGATAGGCCATCAACCGGCGCAGATCAGATGCACGGGGGGTAAAAAGCATAATTGCGTTGATGACTTTCTCCTTAATCGTGATATCCAGTGAATTGATAATCTTCTCGTTGCGTTTTAACTCGAGCAGCATAGCTTCATCGGGATCCTGATGTAACAACGATGAAGCCATCGAAATCTGGGTCAATACAATCTCGGAAACCAGTTGAAAGTCGCTGTGCAACTGTTCCAGATATTTATCTTTGATCCCCAAAGCAGGGGTTGGCTCTTTCTTTTCGTTCAGTGTGTCCATTTTAAGATCGATTAAATTAATATATTTATCCAAATACCCCTGTCAAATATTCCTCGGTTCGTTTGTGTCTCGGTTTGGTGAACATTTGGGTGGTATTGCCGTGTTCCACCAATTCACCCAGGTACATGAACATGGAGTTATCGGAAATACGGGCTGCCTGAGACATGTTGTGCGTGACGATGATGATGGTGAACTGTTGTTTTAATTCCAACAACAACTCCTCGATTTTGTTCGTCGAGATGGGATCGAGTGCCGAGGTGGGTTCATCCATCAGCAGCACCTCCGGTTTCAAGGCCAGCGTGCGGGCAATACAAAGTCGCTGTTGCTGTCCCCCCGAAAGGAACGACCCCCGCTTGTTCATCACATCTTTCACCTCCTCCCACAACGACACGCTTTTGAGACTTTGTTCCACAATCTCCTCCTTCTCTTTGCGGTTCAGGCGAATGCCATTGAGAGAATAGCCTGCCAGTACATTGTCGTAGATACTCATGGTGGGAAAAGGATTTGGTTGCTGAAACACCATCCCTGCCATGCGACGCACCACCATGGGTTCCATCTCCAGCACGTTCCTCCCTTTGAGGATAATCTCTCCAGAGGTGTGGATGTGCGCATACAGATCATGCATGCGGTTAATGGCCCGCAGAAGGGTGCTCTTGCCACATCCCGAAGGCCCCATGATGGCGGTAATGGTGTGGGGGAATATGTCGGCGCTGACCTGCTTCACCGCATATTTTCCGGGTGAGTAGGAGACCGATACATCTTTCAGTTGCAGCACTGCATTTTTTTCATTTGTGGTGTTTATACTTTCCATTTGCGAGCGACAATTTTGGCTATCCAGTTTAACAGGAAGATGACAATTAGTAACAACAACGAAGAGGACCAGATCAGATCCACCAAATTGGGATCATTATAAAAATCCCAGATCAGCAACGGGATGGCGCTGGTTGGTTCCATCACTTTCCAGTTTACCACCGAAGCGCCCAGGGCTGTGAGCATCAGGGGAGCGGTCTCACCCATCACCCTCGATATGGCAAGGAGAATGCCGGTGAAGATTCCGCCAAACCCCGAAGGTAGCAATATTTTAAATACCACATTGGTATAGGATGCTCCCAATGCAAGTCCCGCCTCCTTGTAGGCATTCGGCAGCATCTTCATGGTCTCCTCGGTGGAACGCACAATCATGGGTAACATCATGATAGACAGCGCTACGCTTCCGGCGAGTGCAGAGTATCCACCCAGTGGCTTCACCACCCAGGCATAAGCAATGATGCCGATCACGATGGAGGGCATACCCTGAAGCAAGTCGGTGAGGTAGCTGACGATGCGGGCAAACTTTTTTCCCCGGTTATCCGACAGGTATATACCGATGAAAAGACCCAGCGGGATAGAGAACAGGATAGCCAGGCCGACGATGAGCAAGGAGCCGGTGATCCCGTTGAGGATACCACCCGGTATGGGGTCTCCGTTCATGGTGGCCATCAGGGCATCCATCGACGAAGGGGTAACCTCGGTGAAGAGACGCAAGTTGAAGTTCTTGTATCCTTTGGAAATGACATCCCAGATGATAAAGAAAAGGGGCACCATGGCAAGGGAGGAAAAAAGGCAGACAAGGAAAAACATGGTTTTGTCCTTTGCTTTCCTCGACTTGAATGATATGGGTGTGATCTGGTTCATGCGTGCGATAATTTTTTCATGACAAGCTTGGCTATCAGGTTGATGAGTGCTGTAATAATGAATAGCAGCAATCCAATGGCAATCAACGCACTGAGCTTCAATCCGTCGGCCTCGCCAAACTGATTGGCGATGACACTCGCCATGGTGTTGCCTGTGTCGCGTAACCCTCCGGGAATACGGTTGGTATTACCAATCAGCATGGTTACCGCCATGGTCTCGCCCAAGGCCCTTCCCAGTGCCAGAATGTAGGAGGCAACAATGCCCGAGGCAGCGGCAGGGAGACTGATATGCTGCACCACTTCCAGTCGGGTTGCTCCCAGGCTATAGGCCCCCTCCTTGAGGTTATTGGGGATCATCGACAAAAATTCGCCACTCAATGAGGAAGCATAGGGGATGATCATGATAGCCAGTACCAATGCAGAAAGAAAGATGCTGAACCCTTGCGCACTCACACCCAGTTCGATGAGCAGTGGACGCACTGTATAAAAGCCCCACAGGCCATATACAATGGAGGGGATGCCGGCAAGCAGGTCGACCACCGACCGCACCACTCCCGATATTTTCTTTCCCTTGAAATACTCTCCGTTAAACAGTGCCACGGCAAGTGAAAAAGGAACGCAAAGTAACAGGGAAAAGAAAGCTGTGTAAAGTGTTCCCATGATAAACGAGAACGCTCCATACTCTTCGGTGGCCGAGCGTGGATCCCACTCAGCATTGGTTACGAAACCCCAAAAGCCATACGCTTGAAATGTTTCCCCGGAACGGCTTACCAAGGCGTAGACGATCGCTGCCGACAACAACAGGATGAACAATGCCGCTGCAAACAGAAGAGATCTGAAAATTTTATCCTTCATATCGTGTTAATCATTCATGAGGCCTCAATCACACTGGCAGCTGAGTCTTGGGGAGTAAGAGACGTACCGCCGTAGTGCATTTCATTGATCAGCCTGCGGTTTTTTTCCAGGGCCTGAGCCGGCAACGGTGCGTAATTGATCTGTGCCGCCACCTTTTGTCCCTCCGGGCTAATTATATATTGTAACAGATCGACCAGCTGCGTTGCATCTTCTTTGGTGCGGTTATCGTATTGCTGATTCCGATAGACCAGTATCCAGGTAAAGAGACTCATGGGATAGGCATCGGGATCGTCGGAATTGGTAATGGTCGCCCGCATATCATCCGGCAGAACACTGTTAGCTGCAGCCGTAATGGACTCAAGCGTGGCATCGACATACCGTCCGGCACGGTTTTTTAATTTAGCCGTCGGCAATTTCAACGTTAGTGCATACTCGGAACCAATATAGCCAATCGACCCCTCAGTCTGTTGCACAATACCTGCTACACCTGGATTTCCCTTGGCAGCGATGCCGGCTTCCCACTTCAGCGCTTTTCCTTTGCCCATTATTTTGTTCCATCCAGGACTCACCACACAAAGATACTCAGAAAAATTGTAGGTTGTACCGCTTCCATCGGAACGATAAACCGGTGTGATCTCTAAATCGGGAAGCACCACGCCTGGGTTCTCCGCCACAAGACGCGGGTCGTTCCATTTCTTAATGACACCCAGATAGATATCAGCAATAAGCGGGCCCGTCAACCGGAGACTATCGATTCCTTCAAGCCTGTAAGCCATCACCACACCTCCCATACAGGTGGCGATGTGAAGCACTTCTGCTTTCATAGACGCCATCTCCTTTTCGCTGAGAAAGGCATCGCTCGCACCAAAGTCTACCGAGCGGTCACGCAAACTGCGTATGCCACCACCACTACCTATGGCACCATAATTCACCGTGATGTGGTCGCGCTGACGCATATAATCACGGAATACAATGTTATAATAAGGATAGGGGAAGGTGGCGCCTGCTCCTGAAATGGACATCGCGGCGTGGTGGCCTTCAGAGTCGGAGGAGATATTGTTACACGATAACAGAAGCAGTGTCAGGAAAATGAACAGTGAAAGATGTCGCATCTATATTAACCTAATTTCCTTTTTTGGATTCTGTCCACAAAAATACGACATGCATGTTACATTCCGGTGACGAAAATGTTACATGTTTGTTAAGTTTACTGCGGGAGCGGTTTACCCGATGAGTTTCTCCACTTTTGCGCGGAAATCTATTTTTTGGTCCGGATCCCACTTCCACATTCCGTCGGTGAGCATCTCTACCACCTCGTCTACCTTCTCCTCCCGCGTCATGCCGGCCAGTTGATCGGCATGCACAAGCAGGGTAAGCTGTTCATTTGACTGCTCCGGATACTTCACCTTCAGGTCATATTGCGTTTCAGCAGACCCTCCAATGCGCAACCCCAGCAGAGTACGATGGCTTTTGTTCTCATCCCACCTCCAGCGAACGAGTAATGCCTTAGCCATGCTATTACGCTTGGAGTTGCTTTCCAGTATGTCCTTCATCATATTTTTATCCATACGCTATATGAGTTAGGAAACCTCTTACTATGTAAAGTAAGTGGCTTATAGATTATCTGTTATATTATAACAAAACGGGCAAAAACATGTTCAGCATCCCTGATTATTTTTCCTGATCAAGGAGAATTCTTTTTTTGCTTGATTAAATTGAAGAAAATAGCTAATTTTGCGGGTGAGAAGCGGTTGCTTCTCTGTGTAGCTTAGGAAACCACATTAAAAACAAAGAATCATGCATACATATGAAGCGCAGGATGCGCTCGTGCTATTCTCCGGGGGCCAGGACTCAACTACCTGCCTCTACTGGGCAAAACAACATTTCCGCCACACCCATGCGCTCTGCTTCTCATACGGGCAGCGTCACACGCAGGAGGTGGAGAATGCCCGTCGACTGGCGGCCATGGCCGATGTACCCTTTCGGGTACTCGACACAACCATCATCTCACAGTTGGCGCCCAACTCACTCACGGACAAATCCATGATGATGGACCGCGAAAAGCCGGCCAACACTTACCCCAACACATTTGTACCGGGGCGAAATCTTCTTTTTCTTACCTTCGCCGCCACCCTCGCCTATGCGCAGGATATACGACATCTGGTGACGGGTGTGTCGGAGGCAGACTACAGCGGTTACCCCGATTGCCGCGACACCTTCATCCATTCAGCCAACACCACCCTCAACCTGGCCATGGACAAACAGTTTGTGATTCACACGCCACTCATGTGGCGCAACAAAAAAGAGGTATGGCAACTTGCCGATGAACTGGGTGTGTTCGATATCGTGCGCAATGAAACGCTTACCTGCTACAACGGCATCGCAGCCGACGGTTGCGGAGAATGTCCGGCCTGTATTTTACGCCGCAAAGGGCTGGAGGAGTATCTGGCTGAACGAAATGGATCATCAACTTCAACTACTAAACATTCAGAATGATGCAACAAGAAGGACTCAGCCACCTGGGTGGCAAAACTACATACAAACAGGATTATGCACCGGAGATGCTGGAAGCGTTTGTGAACAAGCATCAGGGAAACGACTACTGGGTGACGTTCGACTGCCCGGAGTTCACCAGCCTCTGTCCCATCACCGGACAGCCAGACTTTGCCACCATCCGAATCGATTACATCCCCGACGTGAGAATGGTGGAGAGCAAGAGTCTCAAGCTCTACCTCTTCAGCTTTCGCAACCACGGCGCTTTTCACGAAGATTGCGTGAACATCATCATGAAAGATCTGGTGGCACTCATGGATCCCAAATACATTGAGGTAACTGGCATTTTTACACCACGTGGAGGTATCAGCATTTATCCTTATGCCAACTACGGGCACAAGGGAACAAAATATGAAAAACTGGCAGAAGAAAGGCTCTTCAGTCACTCTTTTCCACTATAAAATTCATCGATTCAATTCTCGAGAGCGACTATGGTTGCATCTAAGGCGAGACCTTTGGATGCTGTGTGGGGGCCCATCGCGCGCAAGGAGCATTAAAAAAGAGTAAGAATAGCTGTCTGAGCGAAGCGATTTCTACTCTTTTTGCGAGTACGAGTGTAAATGAGTCACAAAACATCGTCAAACGAGCATTGGATGTAACCATGCACGGCAGGACAGCTAAAAAGCTAATTCTCTAATTATTAACTACCACGGGTTTTTGCGGTTCATAATACCTTACCCAGTCGATGAACAGGTCAGCCGGCAGCTCCGCAGGATCTGTATCCTTGTTCAGTCTGATGCCGATAAAAAGGTCGAAATCGTAGTCGTTAAACGGAAACTGACCGGGGATATCGGTGAGAATGCGTGGGTATTTCTTGGTGCGGATTTCATCCACGAAAAAAAGCAGGCTGTCGGCATACGTTTCCACTGCATAGGTATGATATTGAAGAGGATTCACACCTACCAGCGCGCTGGAGGGCGGATTGTCGGGCATCCCCTGTGTGGTGGTATATTCTGAGGTGACGGACTGGTAAATGAACTCATCCAGTTCGTAGCGTTCCATGAAATCGATGGATATGTTTCCTGTCGCATCCGTCGGCACCAGGGAAAGATAGGGAACGGCCCCCTCTGCGGTATTCACCCTTGCGCGTACTTCAATGCGGTTGATGGTACCAGCTTTAAACGCGGGACGATTGATACCGCCGGTAAGAAACGGCAAGGTATCGTTCGATACACTGTTGCCCATTGCCCTCAACACCAGATTACCTTCCTGAGAGACATAAAGTCCTTCGTTCTGACTCATATAGCGGTATACAGGAGATTTCTTGTTCCGGGGAGTCATTGACCAGTTCTCCGTGAAAGGTGATTTTTCGAAATCATCTTCCCAGACAAGACCCCAGCCCCGCCTTGCTTTTTCATCCACCTTTTCTTTCTGACCGGCGCATGCGGTCAGCCCCATTGTAACTGCTGACAGTACCAGCCAGAATATCGTCTTCTTCATTGTTATTGTCTCTCTTTCCAATTTTTTGTTGCAAAAGTAACGATTATCCCTCACATAAGGAAACTTTTTTCTACCTTTGCGCACTGCTTAATAAGTTTCATAATAGTAGTAAACAAATCATTCATTGCAGTTATTATGCCGGAAATTTCCCAGCGTGGGGTGCAGATGCCCGCATCACCCATACGCAAATTAGCTCCCCTATCCGATGCAGCCAAAGCAGAGGGAGTAAAAGTATACCACCTGAATATCGGACAACCCGACCTACCCTCACCGGTGACAGCACTCGATGCGATTCGGGCCATCGACCGTACCACACTGGAATATAGTCCCAGCGACGGTTATCGCTATTACCGAGAAAACCTGACCCGCTATTACAAAAAATACGACATCGACCTCACACCCGAACAAATCATTGTCACTGCAGGTGGTTCAGAGGCGGTGCTCTATGCCTTTATGGCCTGCCTGAACCCGGGTGATGAGATTATCGTGCCCGAACCGGCCTATGCCAACTACATGGCTTTTGCCATTTCTGCCGGGGCGATTATACGCACCATACCTTCAACCATGGAATCAGGCTTTGCCCTTCCCCCCATGGATGAGTTTGAGAAGCTGATCAATGAACGCACTAAGGGAATCCTCATCTGTAACCCGAACAACCCCACAGGGTATGTATACACACCACAGGAGATGGAACAGATCAGGTGCCTGGTGAAAAAATACAACCTCTACCTCTTTTCTGACGAGGTATACCGAGAGTTCATTTACAACGATACACCCTACGTGTCGGCCTGCCACCTGAAGGATGTGGAAGAGAATGTGGTGCTGATTGATTCCGTTTCAAAGCGATACAGCGAGTGTGGTATCCGCATCGGGGCGCTCATCACCCGAAACCGCAAGGTGCACGACACGGTAATGAAATTCTGCCAGGCACGACTGAGCCCCCCCCTCATCGGTCAGATCGCTGCCAACGCGTCGCTGGAGGTAAACGGCAGCTATATGCAGCACAACTTCGATGAATACAAAGGACGACGTGACTTCCTGATTGAGCGGCTAAACCAAATACCCGGTGTCTATTCACCCATGCCCCAGGGCGCCTTCTACACGCTGGCCCGTCTTCCTATCGACGATGCCGATGTTTTTTGTGCATGGTGCCTCTCCCACTTCCGCTATGAGGGGCAGACCATCTTCATGGCCCCGGCAACTGGATTTTACGTCACACCGGGGCTGGGTACCAACGAAGTGCGCATCGCCTATGTGCTCAACAGGGAAGAACTCGACAAGGCGCTCACGGTGCTCGAGAAAGCATTGGAAGCTTATCCGGGAAGAAGTTAAGAATAATGAATGCAGCACTGTTCATAGCAAAAAGGATCTACAGGGGAGACAAGAAGAACGACAAAAGGGTCTCCTCACCTGCCATCCGGATTGCCATTGCCGGCATAGCACTGGGGCTTGCGGTCATGATTGTGGCAGTATGCATCATCGTAGGCTTCAAGAAGGAAGTCCGCGCCAAGGTGATTGGCTTCGGTTCCCACATTCAGATTACTTCTTTTGAGAGCAACGCCTCCTATGAACAAACACCCATTGCTGTATCCGATACGCTGCTCACACAACTGAAGGCCAACCCGGCCATCAGCCATGTCCAGGAGTATATCACCAAACCAGGTATCATCAAGACCGATGAAGATTTCATGGGAGTGGTGCTAAAAGGGGTATCGGAGGAGTACGACTGGCAGTTTTTTCGCAAGAACATGCTGGAGGGAAACGTGATTGAACCGGGCGACACCACCACCGGTAACCAGACTATCATCTCCCGGGAGATTGCCAACAAGCTACAGCTGAAACTGGGCGATGACTTTACCTGTTATTTCGTACAGGATCCGGTGCGTGCACGTCGCTTCGAGGTCACGGGCATCTACGAGACAAATTTTGAGAATTACGACAAACTCTATATCCTCACCGAAAAGGAGGTACTTGCCCGCCTCAACGATTGGGATGCCGACATGGTGAGCGGTATTGAGGTACTGGTGAAAGATTACGACAAGCTGGATGAGACTGCACAGGAGCTCTTTTTTGATATGTCTTCCCACGAAGATCGCCTGGGCAATGCTTTTTATACCCGTTCCATCAAGGATATCAACCCGATGATCTTCAACTGGCTTGACCTTCTCGATATGAACGTGTGGGTGATCATCATCCTTATGCTGGTAATATCGGGCTTCACCATGATTTCCGGCCTGCTTATCATCATCCTCGAACGCACCAACATGATTGGTATCCTCAAGTCGATGGGTGCCCGTGATTTCAGCATACGCAAGGTTTTTCTCTATCTTTCGGCCTTCCTGATCGGGCAAGGCATGTTGTGGGGGAACATGATCGCACTGTTGTTTTGTTTTATTCAGGATCGATGGCAGTTACTCAAACTCGATCCCGCAACCTACTACCTCTCTGCCGTACCGGTGGATATGAATCCACTCTACATCATCCTGTTGAATGTGGGGACCCTCATAGCCTCCCTGCTGATGATGATTGGCCCCTCCTATCTGGTTGCCCGGATCACCCCCGCCAAATCCATCCAGTTTGAATAACCCTCAGACCTTGCTTTTTCTGCGAGCTCTCACCCTCTACTCTCCTATTCACTGCTTTTTTCTTCTGCAGCCCGCTATTCACAAACCTGAAGACGACTTTTTCCGGGTAAATGAATTATATTTGTCTGAAAGTAACTGAACGATGAAGATACTTCACACATCCGACTGGCATTTGGGCAAACGGCTCGAAGAATTCTCCCGCCTCGAGGAACAAAAGGCGGTCATGCAGGAGATATGCGAGATTGCCGAACGCGAACAGGCAGATGCCGTGATTGTTGCCGGCGACTTGTTCGACACCTTTAATCCACCCACCGAGGCGATCGATCTGCTGTACAAAACACTGAAAAGACTCACTGCTAACGGACGACGTCCGGTGATCGCCATTGCAGGGAACCACGATTCTCCCGACCGCATTGAAGCGCCTGATCCGTTGGCGCGGGAGTGCGGAATCATCTTTGCCGGATATCCCCACAGCGTGATAAACCCCTTCCTGCTCGACTCAGGCCTGCAAGTGATGCGGAGCGACAATGGCTTTCTTGAGCTGCGCCTCCCGACATGCGAGGAACCACTGCGGTTGCTGCTTACTCCCTATGCCAATGAATACAGACTGAAAACATTTCTGGGACAGGAGAACAGCGAAGAGGAGCTGCGAAACCTCCTCCAGGAGAGATGGCAGCAGCTGGCAGACAGATATTGTGACGATCTGGGAGTAAACATACTGGTGTCACATCTCTTTATGGTGAAAAAGGGCAATCCCCTTCCCGAAGAACCCGAAGAGGAGAAACCCATCCTGCATGTCGGCGGTGCACAGGCTGTCTACACCGAAAACATCCCTTCACAGATTCAATATACGGCTTTGGGTCATCTGCACCGTATGCACCAGACAGACGCATCGCCCTCACCGGTTTATTATAGCGGGAGCCCTCTTTCCTACAGCTTTGCCGAAGCTAACCAGCAGAAATGGTTGTTGCTGGTGGAAGCTATGCCGGGTCAAACAGCCACGGTGCGGGAGATTCCGCTTACGCAAGGAAAACGACTCCTTCGCAAAAAAGCTCATGGCATAGATGATGCCGTCACATGGCTTTCCGAAAATAAGGATGCCCTAGTGGAACTCACATTGGTCACCGACAGCTACCTGACAGCAACGGATCGGCGCCACCTCAATGCCGTACACGAGGGGATCATCTCGGTAATTCCTGAAATCGCCAACAGAGATATATCATCAGGTTCCACTTTCCACATCGATCTGACCCAAAGCATGGAAAGCCTTTTTCGTGATTATTTCCTGCATGAGAAGGGACAAGAACCCAATAAAGAGATCATACAACTATTTCAGGAGATCCTGGCAGAGGAGGATGAGAAATGATACCGATATCACTCACCATACAGGGGCTCTACTCCTACCAGAAGAAGCAGACTGTTGATTTCACCAAGCTCACCGCTGCCGGGCTCTTTGGCATCTTTGGTGGTGTGGGCAGCGGCAAATCATCCATCCTCGAAGCCATCACTTTTGCTATTTACGGAGAAACCGATCGACTTCATAAACGGGATAACCGCTACTACAACATGATGAACCTGAAATCGAATGAGTTACTGATCGACTTCATTTTTGAATCAGGCACAGAAGGAAGTGTCTATCGTGCCATGGTGACTGGAAAACGCAACAGCAAGCGCTTTGATGAAGTGAAGACACTCGATCGGTCGGCCTACAGGAGAATCGAAGGGGCATGGGTCCCCATAGACAATGTTGTGCTGGAAAAAGCTGCAGGGTTGAGCTACGACAACTTCAAGCGTACCATCATCATCCCGCAGGGACAGTTTCAGGAGTTTCTCCAGTTGGGGAACAAAGACCGCACACAGATGATGAAGGAACTCTTTAACCTGGGAAAATTTGAGTTAGGTGGCAAGGTAGGTTCCCTGGAGAAAAAAAACAACGAGAAGAGACAAAATGTAACTGGGAAGTTACAACAACTGGGTGAGATATCTCCCGAACAGGCCGATGGCTATCAGGAACAATTGACTCAACTGGAGAAAGAAATCGGTGAGTTCGATCTGCTTCTGGAGAAAATGCAACAGAATGAAGAGCAACTTCGTCGGCTGCAGACTATCATCCTGCAGAGAGAGCAGGCTGCAGAAAAATACAAAAAACTGCAGTCGCAGGAAATCACATACAAAGAACAGGAGGAGAAAGTAAAACGCTATGAGTTGTGCGTTCACCGCTTTACACACCTGTTGGATTCGTTGAAAGAGAACAGGGAAAAGGAGCAGGAGCGAAAAGTGATCCTTCAGAACGACGCCGAAAAAGAAAAGTCGCTCGCTGCAGAAATTGTAAGGCTGGAGCAGCTGATGGATACCCTGAAACCGGATTATGAAAAAAGGGAAACACTGAAGGTCAAAGCAGACGACCTCAACTGCCTTTTACAGATAAAGGCGCTCGAACAAAAGATTGATGAGGAAACCGCAAGGGTGAAAACGGGTGAAGCTTATTTTGCCAAGACTGCCCTGGAGGTAGAACAGCTAAAAGAGGAGAAACAGCATCTCGAAAAACAAGTGAAAGCACTACGAGACAAAATGCCCGATCTCTCTCTTCTCTCCAACATCCATGCCTGGCATATTGAAAAGCGACATTTCGATGAGCAGCTGGCTGAAAATGAATTGGTCATGGAACGGATCATGGGCGAAGAGCGTGCTCTTGAAACAGAGCATGCAGCATTATGGGCCCAACCATTGTTTGCCATGCTGCCGACCGATGCCAACTTTGCTGCTTGCAGGGAAGAGTTGAAAAAAACGGCCGCTACGATCCACAAGAAGCAGCTCGTGCTGCAGGAGCAGGAGACCCATTTGCTGGTGAAGGAAAAACTGAAAAATTATGCCGAAGATCTGGAAGAAGGCAATCCCTGTCCCCTCTGTGGATCGTTGCATCACCCGGCACGACGGTACCAGAGTGAAGATATCGATGGGCAGCTGCAGCACTTGGCTCATGAAAAAGCTCGCTGGGAGACAGCCCTGAATCAGATAACGGAATTAGAAAAGAAAACGGATTTACTGGAGAAGAGCTCACTGCAAATCGGGCGTGACAAAGTGGCGTGGCAGCAGAAAAAGGAGGAGCAGCTACAAAAAATGGCTGCCCATCAACGACGGTTTGTATGGGAAAAATATGCCAACAGGGAGGAGCTCGACCAGGCATTTGCCGCAGCCAAAGATATTGAGACGCAGACGAAGGCACTGGATCATGCAGTGATTGAAGCGACTGCAAAATTGGAGAAGCTGGCGAAGCTCAGCGATGCAGCCCGGGATAAACTGGTGCTGTTAAGAAATGCGCTCACCGATCACCAGGCCGCATGGAGAACATTGCTGCAGCAATTGAAAGTGATTCGCAATGAACAATATGAGGGCCTTTCCTCTGAACACATCGAAGCAGAAAAAGAGCAGATACTGGGAACCTACGTGCGCATCGAACAAGCGTACCGACAAGGGAGTGAACAACTGCTGGCCTGTAAAAGCGAAAGAGAGCGGATTCACACGCGACTGGAAACTAACCGCAATGAATGGCAGAGGGAGCAACAGACCATTGCAAATCTGGAAAAGAGGTTGACGGATGAGTTAAAAAACTCTGATTTTCAATCGCTCGAGGAGGTGAGGCTGGTACTGGCTGAAAAGATGCAAGTGGACGCCGAAAAAGAGCGGATCAAATTATTTAACGAGGAGCTCTTGCGTACCAGGACCGCATGGGAACAATTTCGTACCGAGGCAGGAGATCGGGTATATGATGCGGTGGCACATCAAAAGCTGATTACTGAGATCCGGTTGACCAAGGATCAAAAGGATCAGAAAACCGACGAGCGGGGAAAGATTTCTGCCCGGCTCGAGGAGCTCCAAAAAAAGCTGGAGAACCAGATAATCCTGCAAAAAGAACGAGAACAACTAGAAGCAAGAGCCGAGAACATCCGGACCATGAAATCACTTTTTATGGCCAGCGGATTTGTAAATTATATCTCCTCGGTGTACCTGCAGAACCTTTGTCATGCAGCCAACAACCGATTTTTTCAGCTCACCCGGCAGCGGCTGAGTCTCGAGATCACTCCCGATAACAACTTTCAGGTGCGCGACTTCATGAACGGCGGCAAGGTGAGAAGCGTAAAAACCCTTTCGGGGGGACAAACATTTCAGGCTTCCTTGTCGCTGGCCCTGGCCCTGGCCGACAATATTCAGCAGGTCACCCGGTCAAAGCAAAACTTTTTTTTTCTCGATGAAGGTTTCGGTACGCTCGACAGGGAGTCGCTCGACATCGTCTTCGACACACTCAAATCGCTCCGGAAGGAGAACCGGATCGTCGGACTGATCTCCCACGTAGAGGAGATGCAGCAGGAGATCGAGGTCCACCTGCGCATCGAAAACAACGAAGAAAAAGGAAGCATCATTCACCGCAGCTGGGAATAATAGATAAACTGGTAAATATGATAAGTATAAATTGGATTATTTTAATTGTGGGCGGCCTGTTTGAGGCGCTCTTCGCATTGAGTCTGGGTAAAATGCAGCACACATCGGGAAAGGAGATGTGGCTCTGGCTGTGTATGTTTTTCATATCTGTGAGTCTAAGCATGTTTCTACTCTTTAAATCGATGGGTGGTTCCCATCCCATTCCTACCGGCACAGCTTATGCAGTCTGGGCAGGAATTGGCGCAGTGGGGACCGTAATTTTGGGTATTCTAATCTTTAAAGAGCCGGTCACATTCTGGAGAATGTTTTTCCTGGGCACTCTTATTTTTTCGATTGTGGGGTTACAGCTGACCTCCACCCACTCATAATTTTCCGGCAGGAAGCCTTTTTACAGAGAAATAGAAATATTTTTTGCTAAAAGTTGCTCTTTTTTATCGAAGCACCCCTCGCTTACACAATACAAGCAACTTATAATCAGAACAATAAAAAGGATTTTGAAAATATGTTGATAACCTGTGAATAAGTTGTTTATAATAACTACCAAAAATACTTGCATATATGTTTGGAGAGTTGTTATATTTGCGAACAACAACAATGAAGCGCATCTTTACGAACAGCGTAAAAAAATATAGGAGTTCTTTGACATTTTGCAACCGACCGGAAGATTCACATTCACGTAATGAGCAAACAAAGTTTGTTCATTCCAATGTTTTTGAAGAGGAAGGCTTCGCGCCTTTCATCCGATAAACTGAATGCATATCTGCTGCACCATCTGTCTTTAGCAAAAGCACTTGTCACCAGCGACGTTGAAGAGCGAGCCCTTAGGGGATTCAATTTTCACCGACAGTTGATGCAACTGCTTGCAAAGCTATCAGGATTTTCGGAAGCGTGCGGTTTGCCCATCAAAAGTGGGGAGATTGTCACAAAACCAAATCTCATGGAAGTTGTTACAGGAAATTTATTTCCCGGCAGCGACCTGTTTTAAAAAGGTTGAATACAATCTACGTGGTCATTTTTTATCAGGTGTATATCATCAGGGCAACTTGTATGACAATTATTTGAAAGAAGTGTTTAGCGTATTTATTCTGCTTCACAATCCGGAAAAATGAATATCAAACGATTGAATGTTATCGAGCCGAATGATATTGAGACTTCTTAGGATTGCTTTGACAGCTTCAAACACTGTTTTAGACGTTTTTTGAAGTATCCGTATTCTGAAGTATCTGCCCTGTAGAGCGATCACGATGAACCTAAACGTTCGTTTCAGTTTTATAGTTTTTTTAAAGCAAACTGTATAGACAAGCACGCAAAGAGAGATCTGCTCCGCCGGTGCAAAACGATTAGAACTCCTACCCTATAAAAAGCCTCGCACAACGCGGGGCTTTTTTTTGTACCTTAATCGACGGTGAGTACCATCTGATGCTCTTCAGCCATTTTACGCATGTTGAGAATGGCATAGCGCATGCGTCCCAGCGCTGTGTTGATGCTCACACCGGTTTTGTCGGCTATTTCTTTAAAGCTTAAATCGTTGTAGTAACGCATCTCCAGCACTTCGCGCTGCGACTCAGGCAGGAAGTCAACAAGCTTTCTCACATCGTTGAGCACCTGCTTGTGCACCATTTTAACCTCCACATTGTCTTCACTAAGCGAGGCATTGTTCCATAGATCGGGTTCAAAGTCATCATTCGAAACAGTGTTTTCGTTTTTCCGCTGCCTGAAATAGTCGATCATCAGATTGTGTGCAATCCGCATGAGCCATGCTTTGAACTTACCCGTTTCGGTGTATCTTCCCTGCTTGATGGTCGTAATCGCCTTGATAAAGGTATCCTGAAAAATATCTTCCGCCAGCCCGTTGTGGCGTACGGTAAAAAAAATATAGCTGTAGAGAGACTGCTTATGTCGTTCGAGGAGCTGATCAAACGCAGCATTGTTGCCACACGCATAAGAGACGACCAATTCTTCATCGGTCATCGCAGTGAAAGTATCCATTGCTTTACTTCTTCAATAGTTATGTTAATCTAGTGGAGTAAAGAGGACTTATAGGCAATTAATTTAGCGTTTGTTATTTGTCGATAACAAAGAAATACAAAAAAAAAGAAACCGCCAAGAGAGATTGGTTATTTTTCTTGTAAGTTTATTACCTTTGTGTGAATGCGTAACATCTCCTATTTAAAAGCGTATGAAACGGTTTTGCCTATTGCTGCTAGTGACCTTTTTCCTCTCTGAAGGGTTCGCACAAGATATACCCGTGAAAAATGACAGTCTGAAAAGAGAAGTCTCACCCAAAATACATTCACAGGGAACGGACTCGCTGAAGTCGGGGAGCATCTCGCTGAAGCTACCCCGCCTGAACCCGGTTACGAATCTGCAGCCACAATTTACACCCCATCAACGTTTTACAATAAACATGCCCTACAGAACGCCGGATTCCTCCCTACCGCGCATTCAATGGAGCGGTGTGGCATCTGATTTCATTACTTCCAAAAGCCGCACGGCCATCGCCGCCACCATGCCCACACCCAACCTGCTGTTACATTCATCAACCACGCTGGGTCTGGTGGAAACACCCTGGTTTGGGAAAGGCAACTATTACATTTTAAATGCAGGTGCCAGCTATGCCATCTCGCCGCTGCTGAATATGGGAATAAGAGGCGGCTATTACTCCGACTTTGGCATCCTCCCTCTTTGGAATGTGGGAATCGACGCAGCCTATATGCTGCACCCCAATATGACGATCGATGGGGAGCTCCGCTATGTGCATACCGGACAAAATGATTTCAGACTAAACCAGTCGGCCCTGCTGATCGACCTTCATGCCCGTTACCGCCTGCACGACGACTGGTATCTGAATGCGTATGGCGGCATGCCGGTGAGACAAAACAACAACCAACCGCAGGGACCGATGCTGCCCACGATGAATACTCCCTACTATGGTGGCTCCGTGGAGCATTGGTTTAACTCCACCACAGGTATGGAGGCCGGAATGATCTGGATGCGCGACATGTTTACAGGAAAAATGCGCGCCCAGCCCAAGCTGGAGCTACTCTTCAGACCTGGAAGATAAACTGCATGGCTTTACCGTGACAGTCATACCATAAAACATTACAGGTTGAGGCAGGCACACAAAAAAAGGGAGTTGTCATACCCCCTTCTTTTCTGAATAATTGATTATCTTTTTTTATTGTTCCGTCAGATCAGGCTTATAATAAGCCATGTCTTCGATGCGCGACTGAGCGATGAAATTGTAATTCTTCACTACTTCGTTCCGGCCGTAATTGACATATACCTGTGCGCTGCGACGGAAGAGCTCCGGGTTCTTGTTGGCGTCGTGCAGCAGCAGATATCCGGCGATGATGTGTCCGGCGCTTTCCACCAGGCGGCGTGCATGAAAATCGAGATATTCTTCATCTTTGGGTGCTGTAACACGCTCCACAAGTTTTGCATACATCTCTGTCATCTTTACCAATATTTTTTTCAGCGGCTCCAGCTCTGGAGTAACTGGCATGGCAGCATATTCCCCGATTCGTTGCAGGTAAGTGCCCGTGGTGACGTGGCGTATGGCAGCTACAACCTGCAGCTGTGTGGTACCTTCATAAATATTGGTAATGCGGGCATCCCGATAGAGTCGCTCACATTTGTAGTCCTTCATATAGCCAGAACCACCATGAATCTGAATGGCATCATACGCATTCTCATTGGCATACTCGCTGCTCATTCCCTTGCCCAGCGGCGTGAAAGCATCAGCCAGACGCGAATAATATTTCATTTCCTCCCGCTCCTCGGGTGTCAGCTTGCGCTCCCGGGCAACGTCTTCCAAAGCCTTGTATATGTCTACGAAACGACAGGTTTCATACAGTACGCTGCGTGAGGCATCGGTCTTGGCCCGCATGTTTGCCAGCATTTCGTACACTGCAGGGAAAGTGATGATCGCCTTACCAAACTGACGCCGTTCTATCGCATATTGATATGCTTCACGGGTCGCGGCCTCGGAAAGACCTACCGACTGGGCCATGATACCCAGGCGGGCACCGTTCATCAACGACATGACGTACTTGATCAG
>DHTF01000018.1:0-144 GCA_002411515.1 Proteiniphilum sp. UBA5267
TAATTCAGTTTATTAACAAAGAAATTAATCTGATTTTCTTTTACGGGGAAGAGAAAATTTTCACGTAGCAGGGTAAAGAAAATTCCAGCGTAAAAAAATTAGAACAGTTATTGTGAATTGGCAAAAATATTGTATCTTTGCACC
>DHTF01000018.1:382-33120 GCA_002411515.1 Proteiniphilum sp. UBA5267
GTTTGAATCCTGTCGGGGTCACGCTGAAAATAAGGCACTTGCAAAGTTTTTTTGCAGGTGTTTTTTTTTGTTGTATGAACAGCAGGCAAATCAGAATCGACCTAAAAGCGAGACTTTGTCATCGTTTAGTGTAAGCTCACCCTGGTCGACCAGGAAGCGGATCACACGGATGACCTTGTCACTATTCACCTCCGACACGGAATCTACAAGATCGTTTATTCTGCGCGGCTCTTCTGGCTGTAATGATGCCAGAACCTGCTCTTTTATCTGATGAAACTCGTAGTTCGACAGACCGGCTTCATTTTTCTTCAGACAGATATCACATACGCCACAATCTCTCGGGTTCTTCTCACCGAAATAGATCAGTAGCATCCTGCTGCGGCACACAGCCTCCTCCTCCACGTATCCAATCATGGAATTGATTCTTTTCTCAAAACGCTTCTTCCTCTCTTCATATATATCCCGCGATATGGATACAAAGGCGACGTCCTCTCGCGAAGTGGTGAAAACAATAAAAGGCGTTTTCTTTTGTGGAATATAGCGGATAAAGCGCATACGGGAGAGCGCTATGAGCATCTCGGTGACCTCTTTCCTGCTTTTACCAGTTCTCACCGCGAGCATCGACTCATCGATATAGACATCGTCCGAAAAAACACCGGTATAATTCCGCAGGATGGTATGTAGCAGCTCATCGGTATCTTTATCGAGACGGAGAGTATACATCTCGTCACGATAGATGAGAAAGCGTATCCGTGAACGCAGATCGATCTCCTCGGTATATTCAATATATCCGGCCAATTCCAGGATCTTCAACGCATGGTGAGTCTGCAGGAAAGGAAGCTTGAAGGGAAGGCAAAATTCGTGCAGGCTAAAGTCATACACATCATTGTAACCCGCCCCCACGGCAACCTGATAAAAATTACCCAACGCCTCATACACCCGCAGAATGAAATCACGATCGGGAAAGGCATCAGTGATCCTTTTCTTCAACTTCACGCTGTCGGCAGCTGTGTAGAGAATGATCGCATAGGAGCGCTCTCCATCGCGCCCGGCGCGACCCGCTTCTTGAAAGTACTCCTCTGGAGAGTTGGGCAGATCCATGTGGATGACCGTCCGCACATCGGGCTTATCGATCCCCATCCCAAAAGCATTGGTCGCCACAATCACCCGGCAATCATTCAGTTTCCAGGCATTTTGTTTGTATATCTTCTCTTCATGAGAGAGGCCGGCATGGAAGAAGCTGGCCGCGATCCCCTCCTTTTGGAGGTAGAGGGCAATCTCTTTGGTTTGTTTTCTGCTGCGGACATACACGATGGAGGTTCCAGGCACGGTTTGAAGGATGTGGATCAATTCAGCCATTTTGTTGTCGGCCTTGCGCACCACATAAGAAAGATTCTCCCTTGCAAAACTTTTTCGGAAGACATTTTTCTCTTTAAAGAGCAGTTTCTCCTGGATATCATCCACCACCTCACGGGTGGCAGTAGCAGTGAGCGCAAGCAGGGGAACACCATCCAGCAGGTGTCGTATATCGGAAATCTTCAGATAGGAAGGGCGGAAATCGTAACCCCATTGAGAAATACAGTGTGATTCATCCACCACAAGCAGGCAGACATCCATGGCCTGCAGCTTGGAGATAAAAATATCGGACGAAAGGCGCTCGGGAGAAACATAGAGGAACTTATAGTCGCCAAAGATGCAGTTCTCGAGGGTGGTGATGATCTCATCGCGAGACATGCCAGAGTACACAGCAGCTGCTTTTATACCCCGCTCCCGCAAATTGTCAACCTGATCTTTCATCAGAGAGATAAGCGGCGTCACCACCAGGCAGATACCTTTCATTCCCATGACGGGAACCTGAAAAGTGAGCGATTTACCGCCACCTGTAGGCATCAGACCCAATGTATCCCTCCCCTCCCAAACCGATTGAATGATCTGCTCCTGCAGAGGCCGGAAAGTAGAGAAGCCCCAATAGTCTTGTAATATCTGGTGAAACAATTCCGTTTGCATGGGCAAGCGTTTGTTTGATTATCCCCGTATATCCTTGACCATCAACTGAGTGAACGACTTGGTACCATGGGTATTCTCTTCAATGGTATAACAGATGTCCACCGGTTGACCCGATTTAATCCGCTGAAAGAAATCGTGCTGACTGAAGGCTATGCCCGGCATGGGCACCTCCGTGGTATTGTCTACCACCTCCAGTTTGATGTGTTTGAATCCCTTACCAACAAGCTTGCTACTGCCCGCATCCCTCACATCCCTAGAAAGAAAGATCGGATTCTCATTTTCTGGGCCAAAAGGATTAAACAGAGAGAGGCCATCGATGAAGTCAGGCGTAATTTGCGAGAGTGTGATCTCTGCATCTACCGTAATCTGGGGAAGCATCATGCCGGGTTCAATGCAATCGAAAGAAAGTGTATTGAAGCGTTGGATGAATTCTTTGAGATGTTCTTCCCGCAATGTCAGTCCGGCAGCATAGGTATGTCCTCCGAAATTCTCCAGTATGTCGCGGCACGACTCAATGGCCTTGTACACATCGAAGCCGGGAACCGACCGCGCCGATCCGGAGATCAAATCATTCGACTTGGTAAGCACCACAGCAGGTCGGTAATACTTCTCCGTAAGCCGTGAAGCCACGATACCCACAATGCCTTTATGCCATGTCTCGTCGTAAAGCACGATGCTTTTCTGATGCTTCATATCGATGTGGTTATCGATATAGTCGAGTGCTTCGTCGGTAATTCTTTTGTCCAGCTCACGCCGGTCTTCGTTGTACTTGTCGATGTGTTTGCTCTTCTCCCTGGCTGCAGTCATGTCATTGGCCAGCATCAGGTCCACTGCCTCTTTCCCGTTCATCATCCTGCCCGAAGCATTGATGCGCGGGCCAATCTTGAAAACGATGTCGTTGACGGTAATATGCCTCCTGTGCAGGCCGCATATCTCAATGATGCCACGCAGGCCGAAGCTGGGATTTGAGTTGAGTTGTTTTAACCCATAATAGGTCATGATACGGTTCTCTCCTGTGAGAGGAACAATATCTGATGCAATACTCACCGCGACCAGATCAAGAAGCGGCTCAATATCGGAAAAGGGATAACCATTGCGTTGAGAGAACGCCTGCACCAGTTTGAAGCCGACTCCACAACCCGACAACTCATCATAAGGATAAACCGAGTCTGCTCTTTTTGCGTCAACTACCGCCACCGCATCGGGTAGCCGTTCATCGGGCATGTGGTGGTCACAAATAATAAAATCAATACCTTTTTCTTTGGCATAAGCAACTTTACTTACTGCTTTGATGCCACAATCGAGAGAGACAATGAGCTTTACGCCCGAATTCACGGCATAATCTATTCCTTGAAAAGAAATGCCATACCCTTCATCGTACCGGTCAGGAATATAATAATCAATATTGTTCGTAATTCCTCGGAAGAACTTATACACCAATGCTACTGCTGTGGTACCATCCACATCATAATCCCCGTAAACAAGGATTCGCTCTTTCTCACCCAGTGCCTTCTCGATCCGCCGGATGGCTTTATCCATATCGGGCAAGAGAAAAGGATCATGTAAATCTTTCAGTTCGGGATAGAGAAACCGCGTAGCTTCTTCGGTTGTCTCTATTCCCTTGTTTACCAATAGTTCAACAAGGATGGGGTGCAAGTTCAGTTCTTTCGTTAATTCATCTTTTATATTTTTTTGGTCGGTTGATAGGGTTGAATAATTCCATCTGTAAGTCATTTATATCGTTTTTTTCTTTCCTCTCCAGGGTCCCCGAATCAACTTCGGGGAAAAAGCCTCGCTTCACCGGGGTAGCCCAATAGCGCAGCATCTCAGCAGTGGCATCTACACACCACTCCGAAGTTGTAAAGGTAGTATTATTTTTTTTGATTCTGGTTATTTCAACCACAAATAATCAATTTTCTCTATAGCTGCTCAAGCAAAGGCATTTTCAAATCTTATTCGTACCTTTGCGCCTTAAAATCAACGGAAGAATGGAAATCGCAGCATTGGTTTCCGGTGGAGTAGACAGCTCGGTGGTGGTACACCGGCTCAAAGAGATGGGCTACGACCCGGTAATCTATTATATCAAGATAGGGATGGAGGACAAAGATGGTTATATCGATTGTCCTTCAGAGGAAGATATCGAGATAGTGACCTACCTCGCTAAAAAATACGGTTGTCGTTTCGAAGTCGTATCCCTTCACGAAGAATATTGGGACAGTGTGGTCAGTTATACCATCGACTCGGTGAAGCGAGGTCTAACACCCAACCCCGATATGATGTGCAACAAGCTGATCAAATTCGGTGTTTTCGAGCAGAAGTGGGGGCATCAGTTCGATAAAATTGCCACGGGACATTATGCCACCACCTCCGAACTCGACGGTCTTACATGGCTTTCCACTGCAAAAGACAAGGTGAAGGACCAGACCTATTTTCTGGGACAGATCAGCTACCTGCAGGTCTCCAAACTCATGTTTCCCATTGGTAATCTGTTGAAATCTGAAGTCCGGGCCATAGCGGCCAGGGAGAAGCTTCCCTCAGCACAACGCAAAGACAGTCAAGGCATCTGTTTTCTGGGCAAAGTGAATTACAACGATTTCATTGCACGTTACCTGGGAAAGAAAGAAGGTCTTATTGTGGAGCTAGAGACAGGCAATATTCTGGGGAAGCATCAAGGATTCTGGTTTCACACCATCGGGCAACGTAAGGGGCTTGGTCTGAGTGGAGGCCCCTGGTTTGTGATTAAAAAAGATGTGAACCGCAACATCGTCTATGTATCCAAGGGATACGATACCAAATATCAGTATGGCGAGGTCATTAATCTACAGGGGTTCGATTTCATCACAAGAGACCTCTGGGGTGAGTTTGACGATGAAAAAGAGATCACTTTCAAGATACGCCATACGCCGGAGTTCAGCAAAGGAACAATTTCCAGAGTCGGGGATATGTACCGCATTCATTCTCATGAGCCCATTCAGGGTATCGCTGCCGGCCAGTTTGGTGTGGTCTACGACAAGGAGAGCCATCTCTGTCTTGGCAGTGGCATGATTATTTAACATACTACAGACTTCTTTTTGCCGTTTTCCGGAGCATTTAATTAACTTTGCTTTCAAAATGCAAGCGCAATGAAGAGAATTCTTCTGTTATCTGTTATTTTTGGGCTTTTGTCTCTTTCAAAAGCATGGCCGCAATTTGAAGGCACGGTCGGTATGGGTGTTCACGCCGGGTACGGGTCTGAGATTAACAGCCCGGGCGTGGGACTTCATTTGCATTATTACCACACCAACAATGTGCGGTTTGTCCCCTCCTTCACGCTCTTTTCCGGGCACAAGGGTATGGAAATGTGGATGGCAGAAGCCGATGCGCATTACATCATCCCACTATCGGTGACGGCGTCTCTCTATCCGATAGGAGGAATCCATTATTCAAACTGGAAATACAGTGCCACCGAAGTTGGTGAGCTCGTTATGGAGGAGTGGACCAGACACCGTCCGAGCATAAACCTTGGCTTCGGCTTTCAACACGACATACGCTATCGACTGCGGGCCAATTTCGAACTGAAGTATCAGTTTATCAAAGATTATTCACAGGTATTTTTCTCAGCCGGTCTGGGTTTCTGGCTCTGAGTACCAACGATGTTGTTCTTCCTTCTTGTACTTAAATTATTAAAAATGAAAGATTTTATCACCAACGAAATAAAAAACGAAACCGCTGTTATAGTCGGTCTCATTACCCCTGATCAGAACGAAGAAAAGGTAAACGAGTACCTCGACGAGCTGGCATTCCTGGCTGAAACTGCAGGGCTTGTGCCCGGCAAACGTTTTTTGCAGCGACTTGATATGCCCAATCCGGTCACCTTTGTGGGCAAGGGTAAGCTGGAGGAGATTGAAGCATATGTGAAAGAGGAAGAAAACGAAATCGGCGTGGTCATCTTCGATGATGAGCTGTCGGCAAAACAGCTGCGCAACATTGAAAAGGAACTTAAAATCAGGGTCATGGACCGCACCAGCCTGATCCTCGACATCTTCGCCATGCGTGCCCAAACGGCACATGCGAAGGCGCAGGTGGAGCTGGCGCAATACCAATACCTGCTTCCCAGACTCACCCGGTTGTGGACCCACCTTGAGCGGCAGCGTGGCGGTGGCGGCACCATCATGCGCGGACCCGGTGAAACACAGCTGGAGACCGACCGCCGTATTATTCTCGACAAGATCTCCCGCCTGAAACAAGAGTTGAAAGATATCGACAAGCAGAAGACTGTTCAACGCAAGAACCGGGGAAAACTGGTGCGTGTAGCCCTGGTGGGATACACCAACGTGGGCAAGTCAACCCTCATGACCCTGCTTAGCAAAAGCGATGTCTTTGCGGAGAATAAACTGTTTGCCACCCTCGACACCACGGTGCGCAAGATGACCATTCAAAACCTGCCATTCCTGCTGACCGACACTGTGGGATTTATTCGCAAGCTGCCCACCCACCTGATTGAATCGTTCAAGTCGACCCTCGATGAGGTCCGCGAGGCCGACATCCTGTTGCATGTGGTAGATATATCCCACCCGGCATTCAGGGAACAGATCGAAGTGGTGGAAAAGACCCTTTATGAGATTGATGAAACAGAAAAACCGGTCATCCTCGTCTTCAATAAAATTGATGCTTTCACCCATGTTGTCAAGGAAGAAGACGATCTCACCCCCATGAAGCGGGAGAACTACACGCTGGAGGAGCTCAAAAAAACCTGGTTAAGCAACATGAACAACAAGGAGACGATCTTCATCTCCGCCAGGGAGAAGGAAAATATCGATGCGTTGAAAGACCTCATTTACAACAAAGTAAAAGAGATACACATTACCCGTTTTCCCTACAACGACTTTCTCTATCAGCAGTACGAGGAAGAGGAGGATTGAGCTTTACCGGTCAGTTCAACCGGCACAGCTTCTCATTCAATGCAATGACTGCCTCCTCGTAGTTGTCGCGCTGAATCACAAACTGCATATTTACCTGCATTAACGACTGGGCAAAACTGGCAATGTTGATGTTTTTTTCGTAGAGAGCCTGCGACGCCTTGTAGAGAAAACCAGGCAGGGCAATGTTCGTCCCCATCACACACACAATGGCCATCGGCTCGGCCGTAACCTGATAAAAGACATCGCGCAAAACGGCAATCAGCTCCCGGCTCTTCTCGTTGTCCCACACGACCATCGTAATGGAGTTGGCGTTGGTCGACTTGAGGATATAGCTCACATCGTACTTCACGAAATATTGCATGATGCGCCCATCGAAGCCCACTTCACCCACCATCATGGGATCATGCACTTCAATGGCAATGACTTTCCTTGATCCGGAGACAATTTCCACACGGGGCTCCGGAGAAATATAATCGCGGGAGATCAGGGTGCCCGGGTGTGCGGGCTCAAAGGTATTTTTTATACGGATATCGATGCCGGCCAACTCCAATGGCTTGGCCGCCTTGGGATGTATTGCTTCCATCCCGATGTCGGCCAGCTGATCGGCAATGATGTAATTGGTATGTCCCACGGGAATACTATTTTCCACACCCACAATCTTGGGGTCCGCACTCGACAGGTGATATTCCTTGTGAATCACTGCTTCATCTGCTTTGACCTCCACAGCAATTTTGCTGAAGGTGACCTCGCTGTAACCCCGGTCAAAAGCGCGCATGATTCCTTCTGTTCCCTTTGTATAGCCGGTAGCAATGCAAAGTACGTTGGTGAAATCAATTCCTTTGAACTCACGGTGTATCCGTTCGTCGATGGTGAGGGGCTCATTGTCGTTAAATCCGCAGAGATCAATAAAGCGTGCATTAATGCCATTGTTATTCAATATATTCACCGAGTTCCATCCCGAATGAGCCTCACCGATCGATGCCAGTATTTCCCGTGCAGCCAGGTGAATGTCGGTACGATTCACATAACCCGAGGCCAGCACCTTACCCAAACTATACAACACCGTCTTGGCCTGATCCACCCGGAAGCGAATAAAGTCGCGTGCCTCTTTCAGATCCAGGCCATAATCGGCAAAGCCATCATTGATCAATAGCAGTCGTTGACAGAAAGAATCCAGCGCACTGCTGTAATCCTCCCCGTTCAGGAACTTGTTGTAGATACCTGGTTCACCCGTCTTCTTGTGCTCCAACAGCCAGTTGGTCACATTGTTGTAGGCCGAAACCACAAAGATGCGGTTATACAGTCCGTCCCCTTTTCGATCTCCGATAATGATGTTTTGTATAACGTCCTGAAACTGGGACATGGAGGTACCTCCTATTTTTTCTACTGTGAGCATGGGATAAACGGGATTATAATTGTTTGAATTTATGCATGAGCAGCGTTTACTTTCTCAGTTCGCAAAGATAAAAAATAATTCCGATCTTAAAACTGTTTCAGTGCACGATAGACCTTGTGAATGGGCAATCCCATCACATTGAAGTAGGAGCCCTCGATCTTCTCCACCGCCACATAGCCTATCCATTCCTGCACACCATAGGCACCGGCTTTGTCCAGTGGATCATATTGCGAAACATAATAGGCGATCTCTTCATCGCTGAGGTTGCCAAAAGTAACGTAAGCCACATCCGAGAAGTATTCCTGCTTTTTATGTGTGCTCAGGCAGACACCTGTGATAACCCGATGTCGATTTCCCGCCAGTCTGTGCAACATATGGGCAGCATCTTCTTTGTCAGTCGGTTTACCCAAAATATCTCCATTCAACAAAACAATCGTATCTGCCGTAATCAATATTTCATCTTCTTTGAGTGCAGCCAGGTAGCTGTCTGCTTTTTTTCGGGCCAGAAATTCTGCCACCTCTTCATGGGGCAACATTTCAGGAAAGGTCTCATCTACATCGGGCAGCGTGCGCACCTCGTATGCTATATCGATACCGGCTAACAACTCTTTGCGACGTGGAGAGTTGGAAGCCAGCACGATCCGGTAATCTGTTATTTTCATCATACACAAAGATAATTATTTTGTGTATTCTTTTATTTTTTTTCTTGCTTTTAATCAGCACGATATGACATTATCATGCAAGAATAATACAAATCTGATAAATGTTAATGCAAGATTTGAACAAATAGATGCGAGAATAATCCTAACACTTTTTGCCTCCATCTTTTATCTTTGATTAAAAAAATGCGCCATGTTGTATGAATCAATGCATATATTAAAGGAGCAGCTCGATAGTTATTTCAGGGATATCGGCCTAAACAGGACAACGGAGCTTCAGAATATTGCCCTTTGGGAAAGCGGGAACGATGAGGAGTCCCGGTTGAACGAGAAACTGGTTGTTACCCTACTGCGGTTGGAAGAGGAAGCAACGCTGAAAAACAGCCCGCATGTAAAAGTTAATGAAAATAAAAGCGAATACCGCAATCCCCCCCTTCACCTTAATCTATATCTGTTAATTGCAGCGAACTTCAAAAACTACGATACTTCTCTCATCAGCATTTCAAAAGTAATTGAGTTCTTTCAGGGAAAAAAAGTATTTACCTCTTCAAATACGGTATATAACAGAGACAATGTGGCATTTGAAATTCTGGATGACTTCCGTTTTATTCTAGAAATCTATTCTCCTTCTTTCGAAGAACTAAACAATATATGGGGTACGCTGGGAGGACGGCAGATGCCCTCTGTAATTTATAAAGTACAGCTTATTCAAATTGAACGCGACAAGAAACTTGCTGAATCGAAAATCATTACGCATATCGGGGGTACCCTGAACGATTATTATTGAACACTATGGCTTTTTCAATACAATACAAGGAACTATTCAGGATAGATATCCTTCATCGCTTTTTCCTTGATAAAGGAACTGTCAAGTTTGACTCGATGTCTGAAACAGAACAGACCCGTCAACTAAAGGAATATGATTTCCGGTTCATGCTGGATGTTAGTCCCACCCATGAGACTGTAGCCAAATTAAACGGCCACAGCTTGTTGTTAAATAGGGACAGCACTGGATTGGCCGTTTGGTATAAAGAAGCGGTTGAAGAGCAAAACCGGCCGTCGATTGCTTTGGATGACAACCTTGCCCTCACTTTTCTTATTCAGATAAAAGATCCCCTGTTTTACAACTATTCCGAGCTTCTTATCGAAAATGTAGGGAAACTGTTTTACCTGTCGAACAGAAAGCCGGAGACCGAAATAAGCAGCTTCCCTTTAATGGACAAAGCCGATATGAATCATCCCGTGGATGAGAAATTCATTCTTTCGCCAGACGGCATGAAAAAAGAGAAAGTGCAATCCGGTCTGAAAGGAGGAGTTAATTATTTGGGCATCATCCGCATCTTTATGAAAGGAGACAAAAGCAGCCTGCATATCACCGACACACAAGGAAAAGTAGCCTACCCTGCAAAGGAATTCACATTGACATTTAAAAACCGAAGCACCCTCTGGCGATATATTTTCAATAGTCCCCAGCAAGTAAAACCAGCCGACGATCTGCTGTTGGAGAATGGGAACCCAAGGATCCTGGTAACAAAAAAAATACAGCCGCTCACCCGGTTCGGATTCATCTCTTTGAAATTAAATAAAAAAGAATTACCAAATCCCGGCGTTTCGATGATTCAACCCGATCAATCAACCCACAAGATATTTTCAGAAATCTATATGTAACATTAAAATTCGATGAATTATGGCAACAGCTTACAAAACACCCGGCGTCTATATTGAGGAGATATCCAAATTTCCCCCCTCTGTAGCACAAGTAGAGACAGCTATTCCGGCCTTTGTCGGTTATACCGAACAGGCGATAGTGGATGGCGTGGACTATCACACGGAAGGCATAATCAAACCAATCAAGATTAGTTCGCTGCCCGAGTATGAGTTCTTCTTCGGTGGCGCCCCGCAACCGACAACAGTCGAGATTGAACTGAATGCCGACGATACGGTAAAGAAAGCAAAAGTGAACGGGGTAAACCTGCTTTACGATTCGGTGAGAATGTTTTACACCAATGGTGGCGGTGACTGTTTTATTGTTTCGGTGGGTAGCCACAACTCGCTTGCCTCCGATGTGGACAAACAGGAGCTGCTCAACGGCCTGGCCTCACTCGAGAAAGAAGACCTGCCCACACTCCTCGTGATACCGGAGGCAGTGCACTTATCAGCCGCAGAAGCAGGTGAAGTGCATGCAGCCATGCTGGGGCAATGCAACAAATTACAGGATCGTTTTGCCGTGCTCGACATCGTGGGAGGCAACCAGGAAATCACACCTACTACCGATCCGGTAGCCGATTTTCGAAATAATGTAGGAATGAACTTCCTGAAATACGGTGCCGCCTACTATCCCTGGATCAGGACAACATTGCCCTTCATCGTCGACTATGCGACCATCACCGGTGGTACATATACAAAAGGAGGAGCTGCCATTCCGGACATCAAGGCGCTATTTAACAGCAATTTAATTGGAAGTATCGACAACATCAGCGCGGACATTGCCACAGAATCGACACTGACAATTCCTGCACCGGGCACAATCAATAACCGGGCTACTTTGGCAACTTTTGCCAATGGAATGTATGCCTTCGCCAGCGCTTTTTTTAATCTGACATTGACCGATAACGATGCCACTGATAAAAACTCGGCTTCCAGCATTCATGCCAAATTTGTGGCTGCAGATGCCAATTTACATGGTCTACTGACTACGTTGTTCGATTACAATCATTTCAGTCAGGCGGCAAACAGCGATGCACCCTCACCAGGATGGGACAACCCGCTGATCGCAAATGATTTTAGCACCGATTTCAGTCCTCTTACTTTCGCTGCACCCACTACCGACAGGAACAACATTTTCACGGCAGCTACTACGGCAGTCAATGCTGCACCCTATTTTATCGCGTTAAATAATAAGCTGAAAAAGCTGGTTGCCGATTTTTACAACGAATTGACTGCTGCCAGGGCCAACCGCACGGAGACATTGCGTGAAGTAGACGCTGTTTACAGGGGTATCTTCGATGCCATCAAGGCACAGGGTGTGGTATTGCCACCCAGTGGCGCTGTGGTAGGCATCTATGCCATGGTAGATGAAAACCGTGGTGTCTGGAAAGCACCCGCCAACGTGAGCGTTGCCGCCGTAAAAGGTCCTGCAGTACACGTAACGCATGAGGAACAGGAAAGCCTGAACATAGACACCGAAGCCGGAAAATCGGTGAATGCCATTCGGGCCTTCACTGGTAAAGGAACGCTGATATGGGGAGCCCGCACCCTTGCCGGAAATGACAATGAGTGGAGATATATTCCCGTCCGCCGTTTCTTCAATATGGTGGAAGAATCGGTAAAAAAAGCGACAGCACAGTTTGTATTTGAGCCCAACGATGCCAATACCTGGGTGAAGGTACGGGCAATGATCGAAAACTTTCTGGTCCTGCAGTGGAGGGCTGGTGCCCTTGCCGGCGCCAAACAGGAACATGCATTTTATGTGCGGGTCGGCCTGGGACAGACAATGACTGCCCAGGACATCCTGAATGGTTACATGCATGTGGAAATAGGGATGGCCGTCGTGCGGCCGGCTGAATTCATTATCCTAAAATTCTCCCACAAAATGCAGGAATCTTAAACAGTCAAACGATTAAAAATAAAAACAAATAGATTATGGCAACAACGTATCCTTTGGTTAAGTTCCATTTCCAGGTAGAATGGGGCGGTACAAAAATAGGTTTTACCGAAGTCTCGGGACTGGATGTAGAATCGGAAGTCGTGGAATACCGTGACGGTGCAAGTCGTGAATATTCCAAATTAAAAATGCCCGGTATGCAGAAATACGGCAACATCACCCTCAAACGGGGAACCTTCAAAAGCGACAATGAGTATTTCAACTGGTGGAACACCGTGCAGCTGAATACAATAGAACGGCGGGACATCACAATTAGCCTGCTCAATGAAGAGCATGAACCTGTGGTGACATGGAAAGTAAAAAATGCCTGGCCTACCAAAGTACAATCCACTGATCTGAAGGCTGACGGAAACGAAGTGGCCATTGAATCGATGGAACTGGTACATGAAGGGCTCAGCATTCAAAACGAATAAACATGGCCAACTATTACCCTCCCCTGGGATTTCATTTCAAGGTTGAAATTGCACACATCAAAGGTGAATTTCAGTTCCAGTCCGTTTCAGGCCTGACAGTAGACATGGAAACGGAGGAGATTGCCGAAGGGGGTGAAAACAGGTTTACGCACAAGCTCCCCGTTCGGACAAAATACCCCAACCTGGTACTGAAGCGAGGGCTACTCGTAAATTCGGAGTTGATAAAATGGTGCAGGGATGCGGTAGAGAATTTCGATATCCAACCTGCAGACCTGACCATCAGCCTGCTTAACGAGGAGCACGAACCCCTCGCAACCTGGAATGTGGTACACGCCTGGCCCGTGAAATGGAACATGACCGATTTCAATGCAGAAGAGAGCAAGATAGCCATTGAGACCATCGAATTGACCTATCACTATTTCAATATGAAATAAGATGCCGATAGAGATTAAAGAAATGCACATTCGCATCAATGTGGAAGAACGTACTCCTGCAGACAGTGCTGCAGGGGAAACAAAACGAGATGAAAAGGATCAGATTATTGCAGCCTGTGTAGAACAGGTGATGGAAATACTTTCAAAAAAAGAAGAAAGATAACATGAGCGGAGAACTGATAAAATTACGGATCAAAGCGTACAAAGACGAAAAGTTCACGAAGAAAGTAGGCGACGGAGAGTTTAAAACGCTGCTGAATCCCGAGCAATACAGGTTCAACTACAGAATCGAACAAAACGAGGATCAGGCTCCCGGAACGAGTGCCGCCGCACCGCGTTTCAACAAGGCACCACCTGAAAGCCTTGAGCTGGAGTTTGTCTTTGACCGTACCGGAGTTGTTGTCGATTACGGTAAACCGGGAACAGACGGGAGCAATGCTTTCCGCGACGAAGGGAACGGGATCAACGACGACATCGAACAGTTCAAAAAAGTTATTTTCAATTACAACGGGGAGGAACACAAACCCAACTATCTAATCATTTCCTGGGGTACGCTGCTGTTCAAGGGAACCCTGTCGGAGATGGAGATTATCTTCAAGCTGTTCAAACCCGACGGAACGCCATTGCGTGCTACGGCACGTGCGCGGTTTAAAGGCTTTGTGGAAGACAGTCTCCGTGTGGCAAAGGAAAACAACAGTTCTCCCGATCTTACCCATATCAGGGAGGTGAAAGAGGGTGACACCCTGCCGCTCATGACTTTCCGCATCTACGGTGATTCAAAATATTACCTCGAAGTAGCCAGAGTGAACCGGATTACAAACTTTCGAAAGTTAAGTGTGGGTCAGGTAATCTATTTTCCACCCATTGAAAAAACATCCTGATTATGTCCGAACGAGTCATCCATACATCGCAATCGGCCGATCTGGTCACCTTTACGATCCTCGTTGCAGATGAAACGTTGTCGCGATCATTTCATGTGCTCGGTGTCGATGTGGAAAAGGAGATCAACCGGATCCCCATTGCCAGCATCCTGTTGCGTGATGGAGAACCGGCTTCACAGGATTTTGCCATAAGCAACCAGGATTTTTTTGTGCCGGGGAAAGAGATCGAAATTAAAGCAGGTTACCATTCCGATGAGGAGACCATCTTTAAAGGAATTGTGATCGGCCACAAATTGAAAATCCATTCTGACAGGTCGTTTCTGATGGTAACGTGTAAGGACAAGGCAGTCAAACTCACTGCAGGCAGGAAAAGTAAATACTTCTACGACAGTTCCGACAGTGAGATCCTGGAGGAGTTGATCAATACCTACGGTCTGGATAAGGAGATTGAACCAATTCAGGTAACGCACAAAGAGTTGGTACAGTACAATGTCTCCGACTGGGACTTCTGTATAGCCCGGGCACAGGCAAATGGAAAAATTTGTCTGGTGGAGGACGGAAAAATTATCGTAAAAAAGCCGGACACCGGGCAGCAGCCCGTGGAAACGGTGACTTATGGTGCCACCATGCTCGATTTCGAGGCAGAAATGGATGCCCGCCATCAGTTTTCGAAGGTCACCTCCTACGGATGGAGTGCTTCCGGGCAAGAACTGCTGGAAGCCGAAGCAACCGATCCCGCTGTTTCATTGAACGGGAACCTTTCACCCGACGATCTGGCACAGGTCATCGGACTGGATAACCTGGAACTGAAAAACGGAGGCTCCGACAGTACCTTGCTACAGCAATGGGCCGACGCCAAGGTACTGTTTAACCAGATGGCAAAAATCCGCGGCAGGCTCAAATTCCAGGGCCTACCAACCGTAAAACCGGGTAGTATGCTGAAGCTGGAAGGCGTGGGTGACCGGTTCAACGGCAATGTTTTTGTCTCTGCTATCCGGCATCAGCTCACCGAAGGAAACTGGACCACAGATGCACAGTTTGGAATCAATCCGAAATGGTTTACGGAAACGGCCGACATCAACGATCTCCCGGCAGCCGGGCTTACAGCTGCAGTGAATGGATTGCAAATTGGCATCGTCACACAGCTCGAATCGGATCCCGAAGGGGAAGACCGCATTCAGGTGCGTTTTCCTGTCGTGGATAACCAGGGAGAGGGTATTTGGGTACGGGTTGCCACACTGGATGCCGGCGAAAACAGAGGTTCCTTCTTCAGGCCCGAGATCGACGACGAGGTGATTGTGGGGTTTATCAACGGCAACCCAAATGAAGCCGTGATACTCGGCATGATGAACAGCAGTGCCAAACCGGCACCGCTGACGGCATCCGACAGTAACCACGAAAAGGGTTTTGTCACCCGCAGCAAAATTAAATTCCTGTTCAACGACGACAAGAAATCGGCTTCACTCGAAACGCCAGGCGGAAAAAAGTTCATACTCGATGATGATGCCGGCGTCATACATTTTGAAGACGAAAACGGCAACAAGGTGGTGGTCGACTCCGGCGGAATTACACTCGACAGTCCCAAAGACATCATTTTAAAAGCAACCGGTGACATTCGGTTAGAAGGAATGAACATATCGGTTAAAGCCAATGCACAGTTTAAAGCCGAGGGTTCAGCAGGTGCTGAGATCTCCACAAGCGCTGTGGCGGTTCTGAAAGGCTCAATGGTTCAAATAAATTAAAAAATGGGAAAACCGGCAGCACGAATTACAGATATGCACACCTGCCCCATGGTAACCGGTACGGTACCCCATGTAGGCGGACCTATTCTGCCACCAGGTGAACCGACCGTGCTGATCGGTGGTCTTCCGGCAGCACGGGTAGGCGATATGGGCACCTGCACAGGACCACCCGACTCCATCGCCGTGGGTTCGGCCACGGTATTGATTGGCGGAATGCCGGCAGCACGCATGGGTGATATCACCGCACACGGAGGCACCATCGTAGCTGGTGCACCCACAGTATTGATAGGAGGTTGAAAATATGGAAAATCAATCGTTTCTCGGCAGGGGATGGAGTTTTCCCCCTGAATTCAACAATGAGTCTAGAGCAGTGAAAATGCTCGAGGATGAAGAAGACATACGAAGCAGCCTTCAGATATTGTTATCGACGAGGCCGGGTGAACGGATAATGGTACCCGGATATGGTTGCAACCTCGATGAATTGCTGTTCAGTCCGCTCAATCTGACAATCAAAACGTATGTAGTCGATTTGATCCGCACGGCTATTCTTTATTACGAGCCTCGCATCGATGTCAATAAAATTGAAATTGACCCGACCGATGAGTTTCATGGAGTTCTACTCATCCAGATCGAATATACCATCCGGGCAACCAACTCAAGAATGAATATGGTATATCCCTTTTACATAGAAGAGGGAAACGAATTATAAACCTGAATTAGTATGGTAAACTGCGGTAAGGAATTAGTACTGACACGTGAAGGAGCCGACCAGCAGGAGCGGTTTATTGAGGCTTTGAGCCCCGAATCGGTAAAACTGAACGAGTTCAGCCTGAAAGAATGGATGCAATTTGCATACCGTTTTGCTGCACATCTCAATTATTTCGGTATCCATGATGATAGCGAACCTTCGGGAGACTGGCAGGAATTCTTTCAAAAGGATGAGGATATTGAAACATTCCTCCGGAGCGTGGAGGAAGGAGGCAGCATCAAGCCACACCTGGCACTTTATGTGGCGTTTATCCAGTTGCTCGAATTCACCAAAAGCCGGTTCAATACACTCACCCGCAGGCATCTCGATTTTTATTATCAACATATCCTGCAAATTGAAAAACTCCCGCCTACAGTCGATAAAGTACATGTGCTTTTCGAACTGGCGAAAAACTGTGTCGATGCACAAATAGCCGATGGTACCCAGCTCGATGGCGGCAAGGATGGCAAGGGACAAAAACGTATCTACGAAACGGACGGTGAATTAATCGCCAACCAGGTAAAGGTTGTCCAATTAAGGAATCTATATAACGACCATAAAAACAGCAAATTAAAGGCATCAGAAAAAGCAGCCTCTTTCGACGGTGTGGGCGGTGATTTTCCGAACGACGAGGTAAAATGGTGGCCTTTTGGCCACTATCATGCACCCGGTTATCCGGAACTGCCCGATGCAAAAGTCGGTTTCGCGCTGGCTTCCGATGTGTTGGCGATGAGAGAGGGGGAGCGCAATGTCAAGCTGACCATTGAGTTTGTCACTTCTCCAGCCTCGCTCCCGGTATCCATGCTGACAGAAAACCTGGAGATCTGGTGCAGCGGGGAGAAAGGGTGGCTTGGCCCCTTTACAGTCCAGCCACAGCTCTACGACGAAAACGGAAAAACCATCTATGCTTCGGAACTGAATGTGGCAACAAAAAAAATAACACTTGCCTTTCAGGTTCCAAAGGAAGAAAAGCCGGTGACAGTTTACCAACAGGCAATACACGGCGAAAATTTCACGACCGGGTTGCCGGTCTGCCGGGTGTTGATACAGACGGAAAAAGAAGAAGGTCATGCACTTTACCGCCGGTTGGTCGAAAAAGAGGTGAAAGCAATTTCCATTGATGTGGATGTACGAAGAATAGAGGGGCTTGAACTGGAAAATGACATCGGCACACTCAATGCCTCCAAACCCTTTTTCCCATTCGGAACCAGACCGGTGAAAGGGTCCAATTTCTACCTCGGCTATTCCGAACTCTTCAAAAAAGAGTGGGACACGTTCGATGTGGAAATCAACTGGAAAAATACACCCGAAAAGCTCGGAAGTTACGATGCCTTTGTCGATTTGTATTTCGCCTACCGCACCGATTACCTCTACCAGGCCAGTTCATCGGGTTATCTCGATGGGATTTTCCTCTCTGAGAAGGTGGATGCCGTAATTCAGGAGGTGGATGCCGTAATTCGGAAGGTAGTGGAGGATAATTCGCTCACGATGGAGAAGGGTGTTAAGATTGTCAATAAAAATCCCGACAATTTACTTGTCACCGACGACAGTTATTTTAAGGCACTGATTGAGATCAAGCACAGAGAAGAATGGATGACATTGCCTGGAAAACTAACGCTTTTTACCCCCGAAGGAGAGGGCTTTGCCACCCGTTTCAGTGTGACAAATGCGGGTTATGAAACAGGCAAGAACGGTCCTGCCCGCCTCTCGCTCGAGCAGTCATTCTTGCATGACCTTTTTCCGCGAATCTATGCGCTTGCCCTAGCCAGTGAAGAGAAAACGGCGTTGATACCCAATGAACCCTACACGCCGCTGGTCGAAAATATCCGATTGAATTATACTGCCACAGCTACCTGCAACACGGCTGCAAGCGAGCAGGATTACAGGAGCAACCCCCTTCAATTGTTCCATGAACATCCGTTTGGACAGTCGGAGGAACATCTGTTCATGAAAAATCAACTCTCTTTTTTAAGTGATGCCGACAAAAAAATATATCCCGTACCCACTTATTGCAAGGGAGGAGAGCTTTATATCGGTTTGGAAAATGTGCTCCCCCAACAACAGGTTTCTTTGCTGGTGCAGGTCCTTGAAGGAAGTGAAAATCCTGAGGCAGACACATTCACAGGAAAACAGAAAGTAGCATGGTCGGTCCTCTTTCACAATGAATGGAAGCAGTTGGATTCAACCTATATGATCACCAATGAAACCGATAATTTCCTGAAATCAGGCATTGTCCGGTTTTCACTACCAAAAGGGATCAACAGCGACGGTACGCGACTCCCCGGTGGACTGGTATGGGTGAAAGCCACAACCTATAAGAATTACGATGCAGTATGCAAAACCATGGCCATCCATGCCCAGGTTGTACAAGCCCGATTTACAGATCACGGCAATGAATTGTCGCATCTCGAAAAAGGGCTGGAAGCAGGAAACATTGCAAAACTCCTACAGCGAATATCCACTGTGAAGGGAATATCCCAACCTTTCAGTTCCTTTGGCGGCACCCCCCGGGAAACGGACGCCCAGTACTACCGGCGGGTGAGTGAACGGCTGAGACACAAACACAGGGCCATCACCCTCTGGGATTATGAACACATCGTGTTGCAGGAGTTTCCCGAAATACACAAGGTGAAATGCCTGAACCACACCGCCGAAAACTCTTTTCTGTCTCCAGGCGATGTGATGGTCATTGTCATTCCCGACATTGTGAACAAAAATGTGTTTGATATTTACCAGCCACGTGTAAGCAGGGCATTACTGAACCGGGTGCAGCAATACCTCAATCAGCTCAATTCTTTCCATGTACATGCCGTCGTACGGAATCCCGACTATGAAGAAGTCACCGTAGCGCTGAAAGTGAAGTTTCACGAAGGGTACGACGAAAGCTTCTACAAAAAACAACTGAACGAAGATATTACCCGCCTGTTGTCGCCCTGGGCCTTCGAGCAGACTGCTGAAATCAGGTTTGGTATCACCTTGCACCGGAGCACAGTCATCAATTGGATCGAAAAACTGGGATACGTCGATTATGTGGCAGATGTAAACCTGCAAAAGGGGGGAGAAATAAGCACAAAAAGTGTGTCACCCGAAAGTCCGAAGGCCATTCTTGTCTCGGCCAGGCAACATAAGATCGACACCGATATCAAAAGTTGTACCGTACAAACAGAAACCAAAGAAACATGTCAGAGCTGAGAAAATATCACCCGATAAAGAAAGATGTGGCCACTGGCGACGATCTCGATTATGGTTTCCTGCGTAAAAAAGGGAGGGAGTACATCGAGCAGCTGGCCCGGAATGTATGGACCGACTACAATGTACACGACCCAGGTATTACCCTGCTCGAGATGCTGAGTTATGCGCTGACCGATCTTGCTGCACGCATCGAAATGCCAATCGAGGATCTGCTGACCCCGAAAGAACAAAGCGCCCCGAAAATCGAAGAACAGTTTTTCACGGCTTCACGGATATTGACAACCAAACCGGTCAGCGAGGCAGACTATCGAAAACTGTTCATCGACATTGAAGGTGTCAAAAACTGTTGGTTGAAAACATACCCCAAAACGGTCTGGGTCGACTGTAAAAACGGCAAACTGTCGTACAATGAAAAAGATTTCGAATCTGTTGCGCAAGATGACAAAAAGCAGTTCGACCTGAAAGGGCTGTATACTGTAATTGTCGACTTTGATGAACCGGACCACGATAAATTTCCGACCGAAATGCTCGTGGAAGCCGAAAAAGAGCGAATCAAGAAGGAGATCCGATCCCGATTTCATTCCCATCGCAATTTGTGCGAAGACCTGATTGCTGTCCGGGAAGTAGGCATTCATCCTGTTTCTGTTTGCGCCAGCATCGAACTGGAGCCGGAAGCAGACGAAGAGCTGGTGCATGCCAAAATAATCCACGCCATCGACCATTATTTTTCCCCTTCGCTCAGGTTTTACTCGCTCAGGCAGATGAAGGAGAAAGGATACAGTTCCGAAGAGATATTCGAAGGACCCCTGCTGGAAAATGGATTCATTGATCCCGGGGAACTGGAATCATCTGCCTTGCGTACCGAAGTACGGTTGTCGGATCTGATGCAGTTGATCATGGCGATCGATGGCGTAAAAATCATCCGCGATATTTCAATCAAAGACTGCCATAATCCCGACGATGAGGCAGATGAATGGCTCATCTGCGTGGAGCCCGGAAAAAAACCGATACGTTGTGCCGACAGTGCTTACAGTTACTTTAAAAGCGTGTTGCCGGTCAACCTGAACAAAAAGAGAGTGGACCTTTACCTCGACGCAATTAAAAAGGCGGAAAAAGAAGCAGAGGAAAATGCCAAAATAGGAATGGAAATAGCTGTACCACAAGGAATCTACCCTGGAACAAGTGAGACAACGACCATCCAGAACGATTTCCCCGACACCTATGGCATCGGACGCAACGGGTTGCCCGCACAGGTGCCCACAGCCCGCAAGGTACAGGCAAAACAACTGAAAGCTTACCTGCTTTTTTTTGATCAGGTACTGGCTACCTATTTTGCCCATCTTGAAAAGGTGAAGGATCAGCTCTCCGTAAACCACCAATTGAAACAGACCTACTTCACCCAGGCTGTGCAGGATATCAGGGATTTCGAAGAACTGGTATCCGATTATCCTGTCGACGACCCGGAGCAACTGACCGCGAAGCTACTCGGTGAGCTGGACACCAGTGTGCAGCGAAATAACCGACTGCTCGATCATCTGATGGCCCGCTTTGCCGAGAAGTTCACCGACTATGCCTTTCTGATGAAGCAATTGTATGGCAATTACGCCGACAAGGCGGTCCTTCAATCGAAACAAAGCTTTTTGAGAGACTATGATGTAACCAGTCGGGAACGGGGCAGTGCATTCAATTATTACCGGCAACCTGCAGAGATGCTATGGGATACAGAAAATGTGGCAGGTGTAGAAAAAAGAATTGCCCGCCTCACCGGTATCAAAGATTATAGACGGAGAGACCTGTCCGGCTCGTTTATCGAGCTTTACGATCTGGTTGATTCAGATGGAGAAACGGTCTACCGTTGGCGGATCTACGATCAGGAGAAGAAGATCGTCTTGTCGGCAACCGAAAATTATCACACACCACACGAAGCCCACGCAGAAGTATATCATGCTCTTGTAAAGATTGTGGAGACCTCTCCCGAAACAATCGAAGCGGCATTTGAAAGTGGTATTTCCGACGAGGCAGTCATCGGGAACTTTGAAATCCAGATTTCCGATAGCGGAAAATACTCTTTCAATGTGCTCGACAGGGAAGCTGATCCCGACAGCGCTGACCGCGTGATTGCCCGCCAGTATACCTACCATGAGACACAGGAGGAAATAAAGGAAGCCATTCTCGCACTCATCGCATGGATGACGGGGGTTTTCACTGAAGAAGGCATGTTCCTGATCGAACACATCCTGCTTCGCCCCGACGTAACTACCGACACAGTGCCACAGGATCAGTTCATGACCATCTGCGGCGAAGACTGCACCGGATGTCACCCTGTCGATCCTTATTCTTTCCGGGTTACCGTGGTCTTACCCGGGTGGACATACCGCTTTGCCAACGCCGATTTCCGCAATTTCCTGGCAGAGCTTATCCGAAAAGAGTTGCCTGCACACCTGCTGGCGCGAATTTGCTGGGTGGGCTACCAAAAGGGACAGGTTCCCGATGAGGAAAACGATATGGTCCGACTGGAAAAGGCGTACAAAGCATTTTTACTGGCAAAGACCAATCTGGAGCAGAAACAGGATGAAGAGAAACTAAAAGAACTGATCAACATACTGAATGAGTTAAGTTCGGTTTATCCTGCGGGTAAACTGATCGATTGCGATGAGGAAGATGAAACGCTGGAAGGCAAGATTATCCTTGGCCGCACCAACATAGGAAATATTTAATACATAAGCTATGGCAGATAAATTAAGTGGCATCACCACACAGTACCATACGTTTGTCGATAACCAGGTATTGACAAAAGATCAACTGAATGGTTTTATCGATTATTTTGAAGATCAGCACCGGCTATCGCGTGTTTTCCTGCACGGGGTGGGCATTGTTTGCGGTTTTAAGCTGCATGTCAACAGCTCGGAAAAAACATTGACGATATCCCAGGGTGTAGGCATTACAACAGACGGAGATCTGATCCTGCTCCGGAAAAACATCACCGGTAAACCGGAGAAGACCATCGATTTCAAAGAGATGAAATTGACCCATTTCCGTAAGTTCGGAGATAACTTTGCGAACTATCCCTTTTTCAAGAAAAAAGAAGCGGGTAGCGAAACAGAAACATCCATGGAGCTATGGGAAATACTGCCAGGACAAACCGAAGGAGAAAAACCGCTGGCAGAGCTGCCCGGACTGGAGAACAAGGTCGTTTTGTTGTATCTTGAATCCTATGCCAAGGAGGGTGATTTGTGTACCAGCATCGATTGCGACAACCAGGGTATCGAACAGGTTGCCCGCCTCCGGATATTGCTGGTTTCAAAGGAGGATGCGGCGTACATAGTCAAAAGAGACACGCTCTTTTCCGTCTATGAACGGGCCGATCAATATTTCGACCTCCCCGACGTGGCTGTACCGCGCGTCATTTTGAATCCAAACAATGCTTCCGGTTATGAAAACCTCAAACTGGCTTTTCACCAGGCGATAAACGACAAAACATTCCTGGCTAACCTCTCTGAAGGAATTACAAAAATACTGAAAGATTTCAATGCGATCCTGCAAATGAAATTGCCCGCAAACACGTTACCCTCCATCCTGGAAAAACTGAATGAAATTGCGGGAACGGGGTCCTCCCACATCGCGTTTAATGTACAGTACCGTTACGATTTTTTTAAAGATGTGGCGGAGACCTACCAGGAAATAAAGGAGCTCCTCTTTTCGCTGAGAGAAGTGTGTTGCCCCGATATACATGCGTTCCCCAAACATCTGTTACTGGGGAGCCTCGACGAAACAAACAGCCCGGTAAAGCATTTCCGGCATGGGTTTTACAAGTCGCCCGCACTGACATGTGGTTCTGGAAAGCTCGAATCCTGCCGGAGCCTGGTGCTGCGGCTGATAGAAATCATCGGCCGTTTCGGTGAAAAAAAGGGAGAGATCAAAATCACGCCCTCCAAAAAAATGGGCAAGCTGGGCGACCGTGCCATTCCGTTTTATTACGCTGTAGACCTTCCTTTACTGAAGTATTGGAATGACGACAAAGCCAAAAAGAATGCGCAGGATACCAACCTAAGCTATCACCGCGATATGCTGGCCAAATTGCCACATATCCAGGACCCTTTGCGCTACAACATCGACGGCTTCGACTTTTACCGGATTGAGGGGCATCAGGGAAAAGATTACAAAACAGCACTCGAAGAGATCAATCGTCAAAAAGAACAGTACGGACTGGCATTCGATGTAAAAGCGTTGTCGGTCAACCTGAACACCGAGAAACTGAACATCGACCAGTATGAATGTGAATTTGAAGACCTGAAACTACTGTTGAATGCCTGGACAGCCGAACAGGAGTGTATTCTCGCCCAGGTTGCCTCCTTCTTCTCCGGGTTTAGTCTCGTGAGTCCGGGTGCAAATATGAAAGATCCCGTCCTGACACACCGTACGAAGGCTTCATCACGCACAGGAGTCAAAAATGTCTATGCTGCCAGCCTGGAGGCCGGTTCAGGCACTTTGGGTAACATCAGCGAGGTTTATGCAGTCAGTGACAGTGTGATACCCGACAACCTCACCACCGATAAAGATGCCCTCGGAAGTATCCTGATTAAGGCGTATGAAGAATCGAAAGGCGGCTCGGTCAACGACGTGATTGCCACTTCCAAAGCCATGGTTGAATCACAGCTCTCCGATGAGATCTGGAAAGAGCAACCCGAGATGAAAGCATTTGTCATAGACCAGTCCATCGAACTGCTGGCATGGTCCAACGAACTCATGATGAAAATGCCGGGGAGCATACCCGATTTCTCCGTGAATCAGGTCGACAAGTACAAGCTGACCCTGGAGGAACTTTGTAAACGGGTCAAAATAATGAAGAACCGCTATCAGCAGATCGAGCTGAGCCAGAGCCTGAAATTATTCATGGATCTGCTCATCAACCAGCTTTCCCAGGTCTGCTGCTCGGGTAAAAAGCTGGAAGTCCTGTATAAAGAGATCGACAGCCGAAAGGAAAGGATTCTCCTCCGGCTGCAACTGGCCCGGTTCATCGAAAAACATCCCGGCCTTGAACACAAGGCTGGTGTACAACCCGGCGGTACCTTTGTGCTGGTCTACCTCAACAAAATTCAGACCAAACCTGCGCGTACAATAAACCCCACGAGATATGAAATGGCTGAAAACCTCTCTTTTGCAGGGGCAAGGATTGAGTCATCTTCACCTGAAGAAACGGAGAAACGTATATCCCTGTTGGGAAAATATGCCGAATTTCTGAAAAAGGAACCTCAGGCGACCGAAGAGATATCAAGAATTGAAGCGCTAATCAAAGAAGAACAGTTCAGCCTTTCGGGAAGAGTAACGGCATCCACCAACATCCCCGACAATACGGTCGTGGCCGATTTCTCCCTACCCTATCTCTGTTGTTCCGACTGCGCCCCAATAAACTTTATCATGCAGAAACCACCTGCCAGACTACGGCTTGAGAAAGATAGCTGGTGCCTTGGAACCGAACGGGGTATCATCCTCTACGAAGTCTCACCGGCCGATGGTGTGATTGCAGTTGTTCCTGCAACCGAAGGGCTGACCATCGGAGAAGGAAAGATCACGATCGATCCCGAAACATTCCCTGCAGCCATGTTCGGCCAGGTCATTCATTTCACCGTGAACCAGCAGGTAACCGATGCGCAGTTGACTGTGCACAAATCGCCGCAGGCCGGTTTTGAAGCACCTGAAAGAGTGGAGATTGGGAAGGAGATAACATTCAAACCCTTCGGCGATGCCGAAGGAGATACTTTCCTGTGGGAGTTCGGTGACGGCAACACATCCACAGAAAAAAGCCCTACCCACACTTACAAAACGTTGCCGGCAACCAACGACAACAGGGTCGTGGTAAAACTGACCGTAACAGGATCAAGCGGTGTCTGCACCGCCACGGCCGAACATACAATCCAACTCTTTAAGGAAGAGGAGCCGCCAGTGAACACCTGCATGGAAAAAGCCAAAGAGAGTATGTGGGCAGACCTTACAATTCTGCAGACACTGCAGCTTCCCAACTCCAATTTAGTGGTACCCATCTGGAAGTCGACAAGCGAATTGTACGGAGGAACAGCAGACTTTGGAAAAGGAGTGCTCGACGATGCCGACAATTTCCTGACCGGGAATCACAACAGCAGGCTAGAGGAAATGTTCTCCCCGCTATGGGAAGAGACATTCAAGTTGATCATGGAACTCTCCGGGAACAGGGAAAGTGAAGAGTTTCAGCATCTGGTACAAATTCTGGCTTTGCAGTTGCGGTTATTCTACAATGTTACCGGATGTCAGCAAAACGAAGTGCTCGATGCTTCCGGTGAGCTGCTGAAACGTTTACTGGAGCAGATCATTTTCATCCTCAGAAATTTGAGGGAACGCGATATAAAACTGCCGGAATCGTTCCGTCCCTTTTTGGAAGAATGGGCGAAAAGAGTTGCCGGCAAGGGAATTCTGGAAGAGCATGTCAAAATTATCTTAGACAATAACCTGGTGTAGATTGAATACAAACGCATATATCATTGAAAAAGTGTTTGTCGAGGTGAACACAGAGAACATGGCAACCGCTACAGCTCTCAAAGACCATATGAGCGTGCTGCTGGAGCAACGCATTCTGCCGGAACTTGAGAAGATACTGGATGAGTGGAATCAGCCTGATAAGGTGGTCCGTTTTCCTACATTCCACCTGGATGTACAGATTCCGGCTGACCATTTTGAGGATAGGCTGGCGGAGGCAGTGACCGTCCAGTTTGCACAGCAGATGAAGCAGGTATTTGGTTCCGGGGATGGCGCAGGTGTTCCGTTGCAGCATGGCGTAGATGTTCCGTTGCAGCATGACGTGGCAATCATTTCGTCAGAAGAAAACAGGGAGTCGTTATTTTTCTTTTTCCTTGAAAAAGGCTTCCTCCCCTGGCATGGAACAAAAGCCGATCTCGTTGCGTTTTTACAGCTTCCAAATTGGAAAGAGCATCTCGAGAGACCCTCTTTTTTAAACCGTCTGGTCAATCTGCTGAAAAGTAATGCTGTGGTGGGAGATCGTTTTATTTATCAACTCGAAGAAAAGCAGAAATTGATTTTTCTTGAAAAGATCAATCCGGCAGTCCAACAGGCAACAGCGATAGCCTCTCTGCTGCACAAGCTGCCTCCTGAGCCGCGGGCCTCCCTCTTCCGGTTTCTTCTGGATGTGTCAATCGGCAGTGAGCCTGCACTGCTTCAGCACACCTCCAGAGAGCTGGAGAATGTGCTGAGAGAGAAGATGGCAGTCCTTATTTCAACTCCTTCGGGAACAGACAAAGCTTTTTTTCCTGACATGAAGGGCACCGGGAATCGTGCTGAAATGCCAGAGATCAAAGAGAGTGAGCAGGAATCATTTTTTGCTCCCAAAGAAGAGGCGATCTTCGTACAAAATGCCGGGCTTTTTTTGTTGCATCCTTTTTTGAAATCATTTTTTGAGGCAATTGAAGTACTGGATGAAAAGGGACAGATCAAAGGATCGGCCCGCCATGTAGCCATTCAGTCACTGCATTTCCTGGCAACAGGCGACTGTGATTTTTTTGAGTGTGACCTCCTTTTTGAAAAGTTCCTGTGTGGTGTTCCACTCATGATGCCAGTGATCAGAGAAAGTCTTCTATCAGAAACAATAAAGGAGGAATGTAGCCAACTTTTATGTGAAGTGATCAGGCAGTGGACTGCATTAAAAAACAGTTCTCCGGATGGATTGCGTCAACTGTTTATCCAGCGAAACGGCAAACTGATACGGGAAGAACATCATTATAAACTGCTGATGGAACGGAAAGCCCAGGATATCCTGCTCGATAAATTAAGCTGGAACAGTTCACTGGCGAAAATTCCGTGGAGAAAAGAGTTATTGTTTGTGGAATGGTAAGCAAATAAGCATGTACAGGACAATGCATTATTTCATACGGATAAATTGAAAACAAATTCATCATATGACAAAGACAATACAAAAATCGCAGAAGACGCCTAATCACGGTGTCCTCAACGGCGCAACGAACAAGCCATTTTTCCGGGACAAGGGAGGAAACGATTTTTTCCCACAAAAAAGCACGTCCGACAATGACAATGCTTTTTTTTCCCGTGAAAACAACGAAGCGATCGTAAACAACACTGGCATACCCGACCAGTTAAAGACAGGCATAGAAAATCTTTCCGGCATTGATCTATCAGACGTAAAAGTTCACCGCAACTCTTTACGTCCAAGGCAACTCGACGCACTTGCCTACACCCAAGGAACGGATATATATGTCGCACCGGGACAAGATAAACTTCTTTCACACGAAACCTGGCACGTGGTACAACAAAAACAGGGAAGAGTTTATCCCACGGCAAAACTGGGAAAAGATCAAATAAACGATCATGACACACTCGAGAAAGAAGCGACAGAAATGGGAAATAGAGCGTTATCTGCCAATCACATCTCTCCCGATATAATCAACAGAAACAGCTATCAGACTGCAGCAAATCAACACCCTTCCGAGGTTATTCAAAGAGAGCCCATTCCGGCCAGTGCAATTATACTGGATGTGAATGCTTCTGCAGAAACTGTACTTGAACACTTAATTTCCACAGCCCGTGCAACCAGTCGCCAGTACAGCACCGTAAACTGGAGAAATATGTTTTTACCGGTAATTACCCAGCAGTTAAGGGGACGGGCATTGGGTCCCATAAGCCATAGCTGGAGAGACAATGCAGGAATAGACGTAGACTGGTCGGTCACCATCAATTTTGACCAGGTGGGGGCAACTAGAACAGCCAGACCGACCGAACAAAGAGACATTGCCAATACATCAGGAGGATCATCCTCGAGCAGTCTGGGGAGCAGCCTGAGTGACACCACCGGATCGAGCGCCTCGGTCTCCAGCGGTTCGAGCAGTACTATAGGAGTAGAGGAAGGGCCTGTCAGTGCCCAGGCTGGTAGCACCACGGGCAGGTCAATTGGCTTGAGTGACTCACACACCAGTGGCAGCAGCGGATCATCGGGAGGAGGGTTGACCGCTGGCTCTTCTGCTGTCAGCAGAGAATCAGTCAGCAGGTACCTGGCTTCGTTGAGAGTGAGCATCGATTGTACAGCCGAAGCAGCATACAGTAACTGGGATCTGATCAATCCCGTGAAGTGGGGTGCACATTTGGCCGGAAGACAGCATCGGAATTATACATTTTTCATCGGGACGCTCACCTATGATTTACCAAATTATTAAATCTCTAAATGAAAGCCAAAGCAACGATCAATTTTGAGGGACTCGCTTTTCTAGACGAACTTGAAACAATTTATGATTCTGAAGGGATAAAAGGTGCCATCAAACTTACAGCAGAGCGGTTTCCCGTCGGTCAGACTATCCGGCTACAGCAACATCCTGATCCACATCAAGAGGTTATTTACAGGATTGAGAGAGTAGTCATTTCATCAGTCCATCAGGATGCAGTGCTATGGCAGAGGGGGGATACACCTTCGGGTTCGCTGATCCGGAGCATGCAGCTGCCCTACATTGACAACCCTTTTCAAATAGAGATCTACGGAAGTTCGGACAACACGAACACTCCTTCAGGGGAAAAAGGATGAAAGATTTGTAACAAACAAGATAAACAGGTGAATACTCATTCGGTTCAGGAATATGGCTTCAGTTGAGTCAACAGAAAAAAAACGCGTTTCAAATAATGAGCAATACAAAATATCTTGACTTTTTGAGAAATGTAATTGAGGTCCGGCTTGAAAAAATATTCAAAGGGAATGAGACCCCTCTTTCATCCTGTCCTCCATCGGATACAAATTCGGAACTGGGGCGTTTTATCAATCTACAGAGTCTGAATGACGAGGAAACAATCATCTTGTTGCTGGCATTGGTGCCACATCTCGACCCTGGTTTTTTCCAATCGGTCATCGCTCCCTTTCTTCCAAATGGGGGTGATTTCCCTGAGTTTGGCGGCACGAGGGGCAAAAATCACCGGGGCATCCTACCAACTGGCGAGACTGCCTTGTTCGTGCTGGCAGGGAATGATCTGGAAAAACGCATCGCGCTTTACCGCTACTTTGATGAAGATCATCTCTTTGCTAAAAAAAATGTACTATTCATTGAGTTACCAGAGCACCATGAGCCCCGAATGAGTGGCAGGCTGATACTGGACGATGAATATGCAGAGTTGTTTACGACCGGAAAAATATCCAGACCAAAACTCAGCAGCGACTTCCCTGCCGAACGTATCACAACGGAGATGAACTGGGACGACCTGGTCCTTCGGGAAAAAACTATGTCCGGAATCAAAGAGATAGAAACCTGGCTGAAGTACAACGATGAGCTGCTCTTTGGCTGGAAGATGCAGGGAAAAATTAAACCCGGATACCGTGTCCTGTTCCATGGACCCTCAGGCACGGGCAAGACATTGACTGCCTGCCTGCTGGGAAAATACACACACCGCGATGTATACCGGATCGACCTCTCCATGGTGGTCTCAAAGTATATCGGAGAAACCGAAAAAAACCTTTCCAGGCTTTTCGACAAGGCCGACAACAAAGAGTGGATATTGTTCTTCGACGAGGCTGACGCCCTGTTCGGCAAGCGGACCACCGTGAACGATGCCCACGACAAGTACGCCAATCAGGAGGTCTCTTATCTCCTGCAACGCATTGAATCACATGGAGGACTGATTATCCTTGCCTCCAACATGAAATCGAATCTCGACACCTCCTTCACCCGGCGGTTTAATTCGATCATCGAGTTCGATCATCCCGATGCTTCGGAACGCTTGCAGCTCTGGAGGAACTATTTTCCACGTGTGGCCATGAACGGGACAAGGATAGACCTGGAAGAGATTGCCCGTAAATATCATTTAACCGGCGCAAACATCGTCAACGTGATACAGTTTGCCGGCTTGCAGACGCTGGAGAAAAAGTCCCGCCACATTTCGTCGGATGACTTGCTGAGAGGAATACGGAAGGAGTACGAAAAAGAGGGTAAAACAATGCGCCAGGAATAGCCTGATTTTTGACAAATGTGGGTTATTGCTATCTTTGCAAAAAAAAGATGATACTCGATCTTTGTCCCTCCCCTGCCCTCTATCCCTATTACCGGAAAGAGAACGACACCGTGATTGTGGTGGATGTCTTCCGGGCCTCGGCCACGATGTGTGCCATGTTGCACAACGGAGCGACTGCAGTGATTCCGGTAGCCGATATCGAGGAGGCAAGACAGTACAAACTGAAAGGTTTTCTGGTGGGAGCCGAACGGAAAACCCGAAAATGCGATTTTGCCGACTTTGGCAATTCGCCCTTCGACTATACCCGTGAAATCGTGGCCGGCAGAGAGGTGGTCTTTACCACCACCAACGGCACCATGGCCATAGAGATGGGACGCGACAGCAAAAATTTATTGATCGGCACCTTTTCCAACATCGACGCGTTGGCCGACAAGTGTATGGAATCATCAGAACGGGTTGTGGTGATCTGTGCCGGATGGAATAACCGGGTCAATGTGGAGGACACCCTCTTCGGGGGTGCTTTTGCAGAGCGGTTATCGGGAAAAACGAATCTGACGCTTGGTTCCGACGCAGTCAGGATTGCCCTGGCCCTGTGGCATCAGGCAAAAAGTGATCCTTTGGAATATCTGCGGCAAAGCGACCACTACCAACGGCTCATCGACAACCATGCGATAGGCGATGCAGCTTACTGCCTGCAAGAAAACACGGTATCGGTGGTACCCTGCTACCACAAAGAAGACAAGAAACTCAGGGCACAATAACGGAGCACACGACCGGACCATGCCGATCTTACAGCGACAGGCTTCTCTCTGATTCTTCACTCATCCCAGTCAAATTCATCCGGATCGATGGACCCGGCAAACTGATCCAGGTCACGTCGTTCCTTCTTGGTGGGACGTCCCGTTCCCCGTTGCCGATCAACAAAACCGCTGATCTTATTCAACTCCAGCAGTTCGTACTGATCGGGCGAAGTGACATTTTCCATGAATTGAGGCACCATCTTCGCGCCCATGCGCTTATCGGCCAGGGCAAGTACCTTAAACGAATAGGTGACCGGCGGCTTGCGTACCTGGATGACGTCGCCGGCACGAACATTCCGGGAGGGCTTTATCGTTACATCGTCGATCATCACACGCCCTTTTTTGCATGCTTCCACCGCAATGGTACGTGTTTTGAAAATGCGTACCGCCCACAACCACTTGTCGATGCGTACTTCTTCCATCACAGCAAATACTTACTTGTTATTATATTGATTCATCGCCGTGTTGATGCCCGCCAGGCAAAAACTACGAATGATGTCGGCCGCTGTCTCTATGCGTTCGGGTAGCTTTTGCTGTTCCTCATCGGAGAATTCATCCAGCACATAATTTACCTGTGCCCCTCGGGGAAAATCATTGCCAATACCAAACCTGAGACGGGGATAATTCTGTCCGATCAGATCCTGAATATGCTTCAAGCCATTGTGTCCGGCATCACTTCCTTTCGATTTCAACCGCAACGTGCCAAAGGGCAGTGCCAGGTCATCGACCACCACCAGCAGGTTTTCCGTTTCAATCTTCTCCTTCTGCAGCCAATAACGGATGGCATTGCCACTCAGGTTCATAAACGTGGAGGGCTTGAGCAGCAGGAGCGATTTATTGCGGAGCCGCATTTCGGCCACAAATCCATAACGCCTGTCCTCAAAAACAGCATTGGACGCTTTTGCAAAAGCGTCC
>DHTF01000079.1:0-5330 GCA_002411515.1 Proteiniphilum sp. UBA5267
TCCGAACAGAGAAGTTAAGCCCAATAGCGCCGATGGTACTGCATCATGTGGGAGAGTAGGTAGCCGCCTTCCTTTATAATGAAGCCCTCAGGAGAAATCCCGGGGGCTTTTTTCGTTTATAATCCGGCCGGGTATGTTTCCGATGGGCCTTTTTCACTGAATGCCGTGCAATGCTCCAATAAGAGTGAAGGTACGCTGCCTGCGACATACATTGCTGGAATAAAGATTAAAGGTTGCTTTTGCAGGCAACCTTTTTTTGTGGGGTTGGCCTGTTATCTGATAGAGAGTTGTGCTGTCAACAATTGGAGTTTGTCTTTGTCGGGAGAAAATGGTATCATAGACCTGTTGCGAAAAGAAGGTTATACCGTGAAACCATTGTGAAGCAAACACATTTCCCTGTTACACGAATTTCAGTGGATTGGTATACTCTCTCCCTATTGTCTTTTTATATTCGATCAGAAACGAAAGATACCGTATTTTGGCCTCTTCGTTTCTCTTCAGTTTCTGCAATGCCTTGACCAGATAGGTTAAGGCCCTGTCGCTGACCGGATCAATATGAAATGCTGCATCTGCCAGTTCTACCGTCGTGAGATAGGCTTCCTTTTCGAAGCTCCATTCAATTGCGTGAATCAGCAACGGTTCCATGCTTTTTTCGGTATGTTCTTTCAGAAAGTCGTATGCACGATCGTTCTCGTTTCCCAAAAATTTTCCCCGGCTGACGATGCTGCTGAATTCTTTTAGTTCCTTCTCGCTGTGACCTCCCGAAAGAATGACCATGCATTTCGTATAGTCACAATAAAGAGGATCTTTCTGTACCAGTTTGAATACACCCTTGTCGTATAACAATTCAATGCCATCGAGTTCTTCCAGTATTTTGCGCAACCTGTTCAGCGTGACATTTCGTGTATTTTTGACTGTGTTAGCGGGTTTCTCGGGCCACAATGTTTCACTGAAATGTTGCGATGTGATGCCATCGCCTGCAGCACTAAACTGCAGGAGCAGACAAAATGCCTCTTTTAGCTTTTTGCTGAATAGGTACGTAATATCCTTGTTGCTGCGATTGCGAACCATGAAATCACCAAACAGGTAAATGGCGTTGGGGCGGAAAGTTGATTCCCTTTTATGGTTTGTTTTAAAGGGTATCCCCCTGTCGGGAAAATAAGTTTCTTTCCGGTTATATTTTAGGAAACGCACCCGGAAAATTGCGACAACCAGCAGTATGATTCCTGCGAGGATGAAAATTATGAGCGTCTTATCAGAACCCTCTTTCGTCGTGTAATTGACCAGCTCCTGGCCGGTAATCGGCGGGAAGGAGAGTGAATATACATGCACCTCCGAAGCGATATCGTCGGAAAACGCATGCACTACCGCATACAGAGCGTGGAGATCGTCGTCATAATAAAGATTTGCATGGGTGTTTATCTTGTCGGAAAATATCGGAATAGAATCACCCAATATGGTAAAATCGCCCTCTTTCAACCCATACCGGTACAACCTGAGGTACGACTGGGTGAAATGCTCCGGATAGCATAAGGTATAAAATGAAGCATCGTCGTTGATCACCATACCCCGCACGGGTACCCTGTTTTCCTTGTTCCACGGGATCTCCCATACCTTGGATATCTGTGATGTCGGCAGATCCAATTGATAAAGGTCGTAATAATAAGTTCTTCCCAGTAATTGATCACCGGAACTGTTTCCCATCCCGCCGAAGAGATAAAGCTTGTCGCCCTTTTCGGGATGCCCCACAGAGGTGAAATACCGGGGCGTGATGCCACCTTCATTTTGGGTAGAGCATGCATCCCATTGATGCGTCCCGATATCGTAACGATAAAAAATATTGCTGTAGCGCATGTTGCCAAACCCGCCGAATATCAGATATTGCTGTTTTTCCGGATCGAAATAAGAGCCATGATGATGAAGTTGAGTTGGTAGCCGGTCGTAGCTCTCAATGCGCCATTCGTAGCTGTGAAGATCAAGACTTGCGACTGTGGGTCCCTGGTAGGTACTGTCGGAATATACCTCATAGCAATAGAGCCTGTCGTGCAAAGGGTCAATAAAATTGGTCCCCAGTCTGAGGTCGACCGGACAGGGTTCTTTGAACACCACCGTCTCCCGATGCGCGGTTCTCAGGTTATAAATGATGATCGAATCTTTGTTGAAATGATACAATTCTTTTCGTCCCTCGTGATAATTCGTTCCCGATACCTGTGCGGAACGGGTCGTGGTTTCCAGTTTCCAGTGATAGGCATCATTGATCAACCAGTAGGGGTTCACCACATTTCCCATTACAGTCCCTTTGCTGTCATGCACCGCACCGCCCTGATACTCCCTCAGCGGGAACCGGTAGTTTTGCGTGTTGCCCACGTGCAGGTTTTGGATAGCAAAAGGAGCCACATCAATGATGTGATCACTTTTACCGAATACAAGGGTCGGCGAGAATGATTCCGGAAGAGTTACATGGGTTGCAGTGTGGGTGCTGTCACCTATGGTCAGGGTGATCAGGTCGTTTGTCAGATCAAAAGAAATATCTGTCTGAAGCCATTCACGGGGTGGATATTGATCCTTTTCCAGTGAGAGGTGAATCAAATTGTTTTTGCCTTCCTCGTTAAACAGAAAAAGATGGTTTTCCCCGTGTCCGTCATAAAAAAGATTGAAAACAGATCCATTTTCAGACGATTTGATCCGGAGGATGTTGCCGATTTCGGAGGTCATATACAACGATAGCCGGAAACGGATGCTAAAGTGATCCTCAAAGGTGACAGGACGTTCTCTGAACACATCATAGGATGTTCTCTGTTCAATGGGATATCCGTTCCCAAGAAAACGAAGCCCTTCCGCAGAAAGAGGCTGGCAGAGAAAGGCGCAAAGAAACAGAAGAGCAAATATGTTTGTTTTTGTCGATGTCACCATGTGAACGCATTGCATTTGGAAAGGACGGAAGAATGCATGATTCCTTTGAAACACACGTATCAATTGTTGTCACAAAGATACCATAATCAGGGCCATATTACAAATGGTTCGTTTTGTTTATTGATTAAGAGCTATTTGAGGAAAGGTGTAACAAGTGCATTGATTACTGTTAATTTGTGAAATGTAACCCCTATGTAACCCCTTGGATAACCCATGTATGTGTATATTTGCCTTTGAATGGAAAACAAGCATTTTTACAAGGATGGAACGGTATATGGGTGGGAATACCGTTGGACCTTCCTCGGTATTCCCTTATATATTCCTTATATTTCGCTTATGTTTGAATAAGCGAAATATAAGCGAAACACAAGGAATATACAGAGAAGACATGCGTGAAAATAAGACCGGCATAAAGCCTCGAGCTTTATACAAGGAAGTGCGCCGAAGTAATTCATCGTTATCTCAACGCGAGAGATAAGAAAACAAGGAAAATTGCGTTCCAAAAAAGGAGAAAAATAACAGATAAAATGAACAACAATGAAGAAAATTAATTTGACGGGATTTTTTTATTTCATGGGAATCATCCTCACGTTGCATGCCCGACCTACCGCACCGGTAGATTATGTCAGTACACTGGTCGGGACAGACTCCAAATATGAACTTTCTACCGGAAACACCTACCCGGCCATCGCACTGCCCTGGGGAATGAACTTCTGGTCACCCCAAACTGGTAAGATGGGAAACGGATGGATGTACACCTACCATGCCGATAAGATTAGGGGATTCAAGCAGACCCATCAGCCCAGCCCGTGGATGAACGACTATGGCCAGTTTTCGCTGATGCCTGTCACGGGTAAGCCTCACTTCGACGAAGAGGAGAGAGCCAGCTGGTTTTCCCACAAGGCTGAGGTGGCCAGGCCGCACTATTACAGGGTATATCTGGCCGATTATGATGTGACAACCGAAATTACACCGACAGAGCGGGCTGCCATGTTCCGGTTTACCTTTCCGGAAAGCGACAGCTCCTTCGTCATCGTCGATGCATTCGACAAAGGTTCGCACATCCGGATTATTCCCGAAGAGCAGATGATCACGGGATACACAACCCGCAACAGTGGCGGTGTGCCCGAAAACTTCAGGAACTACTTTGTGATCCGTTTCGATAGACCCTTTACCTGGTTTGGTGCCGTGAAAGAGGGTGACATCCTGGAAAAAGAATCAGTTTACACCGGAAACCATGCCGGTGCGGTGATCGGTTTTCACACCACCAACAACGAGCAGGTGCATGCCCACGTGGCGTCCTCCTTTATCAGTGAGGCACAGGCGTTGCTGAATCTGCGCGAACTGGGAGACGACTCTTTCGAGGGGGTCATGAAGAAGGGCGAAGCACGCTGGAATGAAGTACTTGGCAGAATCAAGGTTGAAGATGACAACATCGACAACATCCGTACCTTTTATTCCAATCTTTATCGCACGGTACTCTTCCCCCGGAACCTTTCGGAGATCGATGCCGATGGCAATATCTATCACTACAGTCCATACAACGGGAAAGTGCTTCCCGGCTACATGTTCACCGATACCGGCTTCTGGGATACATTCAGAAGCCTCTTTCCCTTTCTCAATTTCGTCTATCCCTCCGAGAACGTGAAGATGCAGCAGGGATTGGTCAATGCCTACAAAGAGAGCGGCTTTCTTCCGGAGTGGGCCAGCCCGGGCCACCGGAATATCATGGTGGGAAACAATTCGGCTTCGGTAGTCGCTGACGCTTACATAAAGGGATTGAGGGGATACGATACCGAAACACTCTGGGAAGCGCTCAAACATGGGGCGAACAGCGTGCATCCCACGGTGCCTGCATCGGGACGTACCGGCTACGCCGAATATAACAAGTATGGTTATATCCCCAATAACGTGGGCATCAGTCAAAATGTGGCCCGTACTTTGGAATATGCCTACAACGACTGGACCATCTATAGCTTCGGAAAAGCCCTGGGCAAGCCGGAGTCGGAAATATCCATTTACGGCGAACGGGCAATGAACTACAAAAACCTCTTCAATCCGGAGCACAAGCTGATGGCGGGTCGTGCCGACGACGGCTCCTTTTCTGCGGAATTTGATCCGGCGGCCTGGAGCCGCGATTTCACGGAGGGCAACAGCTGGCACTACTCCTGGTCTGTTTTTCACGATCCACAGGGACTGATCGACCTGATGGGGGGTAAAAAGTCTTTCACCGGCATGCTCGACTCCGTATTTCTCATTCCCGGTGCAGAGGGACTGAAGAGCCGTTCCATGATTCACGAGATGCGGGAAATGCAGGTGATGGACATGGGCCAGTACGCGCACGGAAACCAGCCTATTCAGCACATGGTTTACCTTTATAACTACGCCGGTGAGCCCTGGAAGGCGCAATACTGGAC
>DHTF01000079.1:5589-36510 GCA_002411515.1 Proteiniphilum sp. UBA5267
CTGGGCTTTTATCCCGTGTGCCCCGGGAGCAACGAGTACATCCTGGGATCCCCTCTCTTCCGCTCTGTAGAAATCGATTTGGAGAACAGAAAATCGTTAAAGATTACCACCCAAGAAAATGGAGCGGACAACCGATATATCCAAGAAATGAAGCTAAACGGTAAGAAATACAACCGAAACTTCCTGCGCCACGATGATCTGATGAAAGGTGGTGAGGTGACATTCCGGATGAGTCCTCAACCCAACAAGGAGAGAGGAACAAAAGAGTCGGATCTGCCGTATTCTTTCTCCCGAAAAGATAAACCAACCAATTAAATAAACAGGTGTAGGTGATAACCTGTTTCGTCCATAAGAAAATTGATTACATGAAACATTTAAATCTTATTTGTAGTGCCTTTTTAGCAGGAGGCTTGTTCCTTCAGGGTTGTCAATCGCCGGGATCCGGTTTTGAAGAGGAAGCCGGCTCTCCTTTTAGGGCGCCCGCTTATCCGCTCGTCACGGTGGATCCCTATTTCAGTGCCTGGTCCATGGGCGATCAGCTCTTCGATGTTCCTGTGAAACACTGGACGGGCAGAAATCAATCGCTTACCGGGGTACTGCGTGTGAATGGCGAAACCTATCGCTTTCTGGGTAAAGAGGATATTCCACTGCAACCGGTGATCCCTACAGCCAGGTTCGATGCCTGGGAAGGGAAATATGTACACACTGCTCCAGCAGAAGGATGGGAGCAGCCCGGTTTCGACGATTCATCGTGGACTGAAGGCAAGGGAGCCTTCGGTACGCCCGGCAGTGGAGACACATCCACACCGTGGGAAACCGACGAGATATGGGTACGCCGCACTTTTACAATGCCCGAGATCGCTGAAGGGGAAAAGCTGTACCTGAGCTATTCACACGACGATGATTTTCAGCTTTATCTGAACGGTACCCGTATTATCGATACCGGTAACCGGGCAAAAAGCGATCTGGTTGTGGAGATCGACAAAAGTATGTTGCATGCCGATGGGGAAAATGTCATCGCGGCCTGGTGCCTTGATCGGGGAGGACTGGCCTATGTGGATTTTGGCATATTGAAAGAAAGCGACCGGAAGGACTTTTTCGCACAGACAGCCCTGCAGCATGAAGTGAAAATTACTGCCACCCAAACAAAATATCATTTTACCTGCGGCCCCGTGGACCTGATGGTTGAATTTGTTTCACCGCTCTTGATGAACGACCTGAACCTGCTGTCCCGCCCCGTCAACTATATCAACTATGAGGTCATCTCCAACGACGGGAAACAGCATGAAGTGGAAATTTATTTTGAAGCAACACCCGAATGGGCCGTGCACGAACTGAACCAGGAGGTGGAGCTGACAACCGGCAGGAGCGGGGACGTGACTTTTGCCCGCACCGGTACCACGGCACAGCCTGTTCTGCAGCGCAAGGGTGACAATGTCCGGATCGACTGGGGATATTTTTACCTGGCTGCAGGTGAAGGGGAGAACAAATCGGTGGCTATTGGAGATTATTTCGCCCTGAAGGAAGCATTCAAGTCGGAGGGTAACCTGCATCAAGGTACTGAACGCTTTACAGCCCTGATGACCGAGTCGATGCCGGTACTGGCTACAACAGAAAAACTGGGACAAATAGCTGCCCGGCCGGTTAAAGGCTTTGTCATGCTCGGTTATGACGACATTGAATCTATTCAGTATTTTGGAGAGAACCTGAAGGCCTGGTGGAGAAACGGCGGAGAAAGAACATTCGGAGAGGTCCTTGCCGATGCCTCGGCCAGTCATGCCTCGGTCATGGAGCAATGTGACCGGTGGGACCAGAAAGTATACAACGACCTGCTTCAGGCAGGTGGTGAGAAGTATGCCCGTATCTCCCAGCTGGCTTACCGGCAATCCGTGGCGGCTCATAAACTGGTGAAAGGCCCTGAGGGCGAAATGCTGTTCTTCTCGAAAGAAAACTTTAGCAACGGCTCCATCGGTACCGTCGATATCACCTTTCCCTCCTCACCGCTTTATCTGAAATACAATCCGGAACTGCTCAAGGGAATGATGAATCCCATCTTGTATTTCTCGGCCAGTGGCAAGTGGCCCAAACCTTTTGCGGCTCACGATGTGGGTACCTATCCCCTGGCCAACGGGCAGACCTATGGCGGAGATATGCCGATTGAGGAGACCGGCAACATGCTGATTCTTGCGACTGCCATTGCGCACATGGAAGGAAATGCAGCTTATGCTGCACAACACTGGCAGGTGTTGTCCACCTGGGCAGACTATTTACTCGAGAACGGACTGGATCCCGACAACCAGCTCTGTACCGATGACTTTGCCGGACACTTCGCGCACAATGTGAATCTCTCGGTGAAGGCGATCATGGGTATTGCCGGATATGGGCGACTGGCAGAGATGCTCGGCAAAGCCGACGTGGCAGAGAAATATACCACTGCTGCCAAAGCAATGGCACAGGAGTGGATGAAGATGGCCGACGACGGGGATCATTATCGCCTCACGTTTGACAAGCCCGGTACCTGGAGCCAAAAATATAACATGGTGTGGAATGAACTGCTGGGGCTGGATATTTTCCCGGATGAGATCATGGAAAAAGAAATTGCCTATTACCTCACCAAACAAAACCAATACGGCCTTCCGCTCGATAACAGGATGACCTATACCAAGGCGGACTGGATTATATGGACGGCTACGATGGCCGACGATGACGATACCTTTCACCGGTTGGTTGATCCGCTTTACGATTATGTGACAGAGACAACCGACAGGGTACCGCTATCGGACTGGTATGAAACCACCAACGCCAATCAGGTAGGCTTCCAGGCTCGCTCGGTGGTGGGAGGATTTTTTATCAAAACCTTGAATAAGTAGCGTTTACGCTTGATCGTACAAAAATTAAATCCGGGTTTACCACCGCCTGTCTGGCGTGGGTAGACCCGGATCTCTTGTTGAGGTTTACTCATTTCAAGACGCCCAACGCCTCTTCATAAAGTGTGACCTTCTCAAGCCGGTCGCTGTGCACAATGTAGGTGTTTTCTATGCCCACAGCACCAATGCCGGGCAATACGAATTTGGGCTCCAGTGCAATGGCCATGCCGGGCTCCAGTACTTCCTTTGAACGCGGGGTGAGTACGGGAGGCTCGTTGATCTCCAGCCCCACGCCATGACCCACAAATTTGGCCTGTTGTGCGGTTCCCATGAAATATGCTTCCAGTTTATGCTCTTTGACGATTTTCTCGGCCTGATGCCAGAGTTCCGCACAGGGAACGCCTGCTTTTGTGGAGGCTTCAATGGTGTGCACAATGTTGAGAGATACCTGATGCGCTTTGTAGGCAATGTCAGGGGCATGTTCAATCACGAAAGTGCGGGTCATGTCGTCCATATTGGGGCGGTAATTGCCCGCCATATCCACCATCAGGGTGGTTCCGGGTGTGAGCGGTGTGCCATTGGCTCCCAGGGGAAGCAGCGGCGTGATGCCTCCACCCCCCAACGCATAATCATAGGGTGACGCAGCCTGCGCATTGTCGCCCGCCAGCATGCTTCCCATAAAAATATCCATGTTCTCTCCGAAAGAGTGGAAGATACCCACCGATCCATGCAGGCGCATCTGGCGTTCAATTTCTATCTGCAGCGCCAGGTCGGTCATTCCTTTGCGATAGAGGGAAGGGATCAATTCATATACTTTCGCATGGATGGCTGCGCTCTCGCGGATCTGGTTCAGTTCATACGCCGACTTGACCGATCTTATTATCCGGATGGCCGAAGAGATGTTCCCGACTTCCGGCATCTCCAGCGCCGCCTGTAGACGGAGTGCTGCACTGAGCGTGATGGTGTCACTTTCAAGTAGAACCTGTTTGGGAACCTGTAAGCCGGCTTCACGGAGCAGGCCGGGTATCTGTTCCGGCTTGCGGATTGCGATGATGTTTTCTCCTGATAACCCCACGGGGCGTCTCACAAAAAGGAGTGGATCACCCGCAGCATATACCAGTATATAACCGTCGAAAATAAATCCGGTGAGCCAGTATTGATTCACCGATGAGGTGATGAGGCAGGCTTCGGCCTGCATGGTGATGAGTACTTGCTGCAGTTTCAGCAGCCGTGCATTTTTTTCAGTCGTAGGCAGTGGGTTCATGAAAAGGAATTTATCAGTTCAAATATACAATATTCTTTCCATTTTGACCGCTTCGGTAGGATGATGGTTCGAAAAAAATCTTAATCTATCTGATTTAACGTTACCTTTCGTCAATGTAAACAGCAGCAGCGTGCACGAATGAAAAAAAAAACTATCTTTACGCCATCACAATATGGAGATCGGTGAAAGAAAGAATACTTATCATTGAAGATGACCGCTCTTTTGGAGCCATGTTGACAAAGTGGTTCGACAGGAACGGATATAACGCCACGCTGTGCTCCAGCGTGGAGGCGTCTTTTCAAGTTCTATCCAAATCGGAATTCAGGGTTATTTTATCTGATTTGCGTCTCCCCGATGGCGATGGTATCATGTTGCTAAACAGGTTGAAGGAGGAGGAAGTTGAAACGCCTGTGATTATCATGACCGGTTATGGTGATGTGCAGACTGCGGTCGCTGCCATTAAACTGGGAGCATTCGATTATCTGGAAAAACCCATCAACCCCTCTCTACTCACCCAGAAAATAAAAGATGTTTTTGAGGCGACCGGCACGGTTCAATCTCCCGGGAAGAAACGTGCAGCAGCAGAAAAACCGCAGACCCGGGCCGGAAGTATGGTATTTGGCCGCAGTCCCCTTTCCGTGCAGATGTATACGCACATCGACCTGGTGGCACCCACGCAGATGGCTGTCATGATTGTGGGAGAAAGTGGTACCGGAAAAGAAAATGTGGCCCGGATGATTCACGAAAGAAGCAACCGCGCAGCGGGTCCTTTCATTGCGGTCGATTGTGGGAGCCTCTCCATGGAGTTGGCGCCTAGTGAACTGTTTGGACACAAAAAAGGCTCTTTTACTTCTGCCATTGAAAATAAAACCGGCTTTTTCGCCGCGGCAAACGGGGGAACACTCTTCCTGGATGAAGTGGGTAACCTCCCTTACGGGGTGCAGATGCAGATGCTGCGTTCTTTGCAGGAGAAAAAAATAAGGCCTGTCGGTACTTTCACCGACATCGATGTGGATGTACGCATCGTCACCGCCACCAATGAAGACCTGGAGAAAGCCATCGCCGAGGGACGATTCAGGGAAGACCTCTACCACCGCCTCAATGAGTTCATGATTCAGGTGCCCCCCCTCAGCGCTTGTGTGACCGATGTGCTACGCTATGCCGATTATTTCCGGGAGGAAGCGTGTCGGGAACTTGACAGGCAGGTTACCTCCATCTCTTTTGAAGCATGTGCGAAGCTCGAAAGCTATGGTTGGCCCGGCAACTTGCGGGAACTGCGCAACGTGATTCGCCGCGCGGTTCTCTTTACAGTGGGAGATACCATCACCCTGGAGAGCCTACCGCTCCTATCTGATAAACTAATGCCGGTGCCGGAACAGAAAGATATCTCCCTCTCGCGTATGCCTGATCTTGAAAAGGAGAAAATAATCGAGGCGCTTGATCGGGTGAGGGGCAACAAGACCAAAGCAGCTCTTTTGCTGCAAATAGACCGCAAGACACTCTACAACAAAATCCACCTCTACGGTATCAAATTATAAGTTGTTTTTTCGGATCTCTTCGACAAACAATTCCAATTGACTGTGTGTCTTCAGGAGTTCCTCTTTCCACTCGGGCCAGGCATCCTCATTTTCTCCCTGGAGGCTGTCCATCTTTCGCAGTGACTCACACAGATGGCCGGCATCGAGCTGACTGTAAAAGGGATGCATCCGGTGACACAACTGCTGTGCTTCTTCAAATCGGCTCTGCTGAATCAGCTCCTTCAAAGTTTTCAAATCATTTCCCGAAGATTGTACAAAACCGGCTAAAATTTCTTTTATGGTTTCTTGGTCGTTGTCGAAGAGTGCTGCCAACTGCGGAAACTGTCCGTTTCGTATGACCTCCTCCTTTTTCGGTACTTTCTCGCCGGTCAGAATTTGTAGGAGCTGTCCCATATTCACGGGCTTGGGAATCAACCCGCTGAATCCCTCTTTCCGGGCAAGCTCCGATGTATATTCATCGTGTGCGGTGATCAGCCAGACGGCTATCTCGTCATCCTTCAGGCGTATCTCCTGCAGAATGTCGAGGCCCGTGATCTCACCCATCTGCATGTCGGTGAACACGATATCGAAAGATGAGATGACGCGGATGAAACCTTTCACATCTCTTTTGTCGGAACACAGTTTCACTTTATATCCTTTGCCGACGAGGTATTCGCGTAACATGTTCCCCAGGGAGAGATCGTCCTCAAAGAGAAGAATCTTTTCGGGCTTCCTGCCTCCGCGTCCTGCACCCCTGAGTACCTCTCTTGTACCGGGATCATTCACCCTTGCTATCGGTAACTGGATGGTAACGGTGGTGCCCTCTCCCTTTACCGATGTGAGGTTAATCTTTCCTTTCAATGAATCCACCAGTCCTTTCGTCACGTAGTTTCCAAACCCGTTTCCTTCGGCTTTCAACGGATTTTTTATGCGGGAGAATGGTTTGAATATCTGCCCGATATCCTCCTTGTCTATTCCTATTCCGGTATCGGAAACGATAAATATGAGGTGTTTATCCTGCTTCAGTGTCACCGATATGGTTCCCTGCAGGGTATATTTCACCGCGTTTGAAATGACGTTGATGAGTATCTGTTTGAGCATCGTATAATCTGTTTCCACGAAAAAAGGTGAACCGATTTGATTGTCAAACAGCATGGTAAGTTCCTTTTCATCGGTGAAAGGCCTGAACATCCCCATGATATCCTGCATCATCTCAATGAGATCAAACCTGCTGAAATGGAAGATTATCTTGTTACTTTCCATCCGGGAGAACTCAAGCAGGTTGGTAAGCATACTCAATATATGCAATCCTGAGTTCCGGGCCGAATGAAGTTGCTGCTTTATCTGTCCGGGTAGCTTCTCTGAATCCCACATCTCCATATAACCCATCATGGAGCTGAGCGGTGTTTTTATGTCGTGTGAAACCGAAAGCAGCAACTTGTGACGACTGCGGATCAATTCTTCGCTATATTGTTTTTCGCGCGCCAGATCAGTGCGTGCTTGTTGCCCCTTATTCAGATCATCGACAATAAGAAAGATGATTATCAGGATTAACAAGATCGAAATCGCCCCCACGGTGAGTGCAAAAGTGATGATCTTCCGACTCAACATGTCGCTGTTGTCGGTGCCCAGCCGGGTTGTTTCGATGGCTTCGTTGTAAAAAAGGGTGATCAGCTGTGATATATGCAGTGAGATGTTTTGTTCGGCAAAAACCAGATCACGCACCTCTCTTCCAATTCCCTCCATTTGGGAGACGTAGTTTTGGGATGCTTTCTGTGTCACCTGTCTCAGGTCAGCATACAAGGTGGTATCGACCCTTGATATGGAATGGGCTTCCTGCTCCGTGTGGGCGATGGTCACCGTGGAATCGGCTGCTCTCTTCGAATTGAAAAGATCTTTCAGGCGCCCCCAGAAATCCTTTTTTGGTGAGACCACCACAGTGGTGTCTTTGTTCTGGGTGATCACGATGGAGTCCTGGATGATTTCATCGTATGTCTCAATCTTCTTGTCTATTTCCCTCAGCGGGTTGCGTGATCGCAACTGCAAGTTCAGCCGGCGCACAATCCTGTTTTTTTCCTGTAACAGCGAGTCGATTTCTCCCAAAAGCAAATTGTTCCCCTCGCCCGGTGAAATGCTTTTGATGTAACTGATCTGATGGAGAATATCGGCAGAGATGGAATCATACGTGCGTTGATAACGCTGTGCAGGGAAAACAAGGTATTGGTTCAGCACTTCCTGGGCTGTTTGTACCGAGATAATCAGCTCTTTGCTATGAGAAAGGACGTTGTGCGCTCTATCCAACTCCTCTTTTTGAAAATCTATTTTCTCCTTCAACGTACGTGAATAAACAAAAAGGCCCACAAAATAGAGCAGGATGACCAGGAGGATCAACCCGATTTTGATTCTGATTTTCTGTTCCGGTGAGTGTGCCGCGCCCATGATTCTTATTTTATTCGCCCAAATATACAGGTTATTTTTTTGATACAATCATATTCGCCTTGAACGAATGACGCTTCATTCTGGCAAAACGGGATATCCTTGCTGTGGAATCGCCACAGACAGTTGTGGAAGGATTCCACACATTCTACAATTTTTCCGCATCACTGATTTGAAAATGGTTCGGCGACAAATATTCTATATTTCTTATTATTAGATAGATAATGATTTTCGACTCCGGATTTCACTGTTTTGGTACGATATGTGTGATAAAGATAGCAGACGATACTTCGATGTATTGTTCATTTAGAATTTGGAATTGAAATAAAAATCAATTTGGTGAATCAATTAAAGTTTATTGTTATGAAAAAAGTTATTTTATCAATCGCTATTTCCGCCAGTCTTTTGACGGCGACAAATTTGCAACAAGTAAATGCAGCAAACAATCAGTCTGCAATCGCTATAGTTCTTGATGACGATGGGTTTGTGGATGTACAGCTGACATCTCTGAATCCGGCAGTACAGGCATCTTTGACTACCTTTACCACTGAATACGATATTAAATCGTTGAAGTACAACGCAGAGAAGCAACTTACCAAGGTTAAACTGGTGAAAAAAGATGACCAGTCGGAAAGAAAAGTCTTTTTAGATGCGCAAGGTAAGGAAGTGCAGAAAGACAACAACAAAGACAAGAGCAAAGACAAACAAGAGGGAACCGAAATAAGAAAACAGCAAGAACAGGAAGTGCCCTCCGCTGAGAGTTTTTTCGCAGCACAGCAGGATGACAGTTATGCCAACATAAATTTTGAAGATCTGAATGAAAAGGTTCAGCAGGCAGTTCAGAAACTTATCGACCGTTACGACATCAGTTCGTTGCAATACAATGCAGAGAAAAAACTCACCAAAGTTACTGCCACGAGCAAGGAAGATCAGTCGGTAAAGACCGTTTACTTTGACGATGAAGGAAAAGAAGTAACACCGGAAACCGCTCCGTAAATTGCTTCAGAAACTCCTAGTTATTATAGAAACAAGCTACTCTTTCGCACCTCTATATATTTCTTGGTTAATACTACTTCTAAAATTAGTAACTAGGAGTTTACATCGCCCTCTTAACATGTGATATGTGGGAGGGCGATATTCTTATTCTGAGGTGCACAAGTTCATCGGCTCCAGATCTCCCATGCAGCCCCTGCTTGTATTTCCAGCATCTCCCTGCCGTTTTTTATGAGGGTCCCCTGCGCTTTTCCTTTCTTCAGAAAGAGTGTTTCCTCGGGGTTATAGACCAGGTCGTAAAGTAGATGATCGGCCGTAAGCAGTTGATAGGGTATATCGGGACAAACGTCGCTGTGAGGAAATGTTCCAACCGGTGAAGCATTCACAATGAGTTGGTGAGTCGACATGACTTCCGGCGTTAGCAGGTCGTAGGTAAGTCTGTTTTCGCCGGGTGTACGGGAGACATACTGCCAGCTTATATGCAGGTCTTGAAGAGCCTGAGCCACCGCTTTCGAAGCACCACCGGTGCCCAAAATCAGGGCTTTGCGATGAATAGCCGGGTTTAAAAGCGGTAAGAGGGAATCGCGAAAGCCAATATAATCGGTATTGTAACCGGTCAGCCGGTAAAAGTACATGTCGCCCGGTTTGCGGTCGACCCTGATTGTGTTTACCGCTCCAATCTTTTTAGCTTCAGGGGAAATGTCGTGCAGAAAAGGAAGCACTTTTTCTTTGTAAGGGATGGTCACATTCAGTCCTTTCAAGTGCTGATGAAAGAGAATTACCCGCCTTATTTCGTGAATGTCTTCTATTTCAAAATTCAGGTATTCGGCATTGATTTCTTCACGGTGAAACTTTTCAGCAAAAAATTTGGCTGAGAAAGAGTGCTTCAGCGGGAAACCGATCAGTCCGTAGGTGTCCATTCTAATTACATCATTAAAACATCATACCATCCTATCATCACATGGGCCAATTAAACCATGGGTTTCTCTGCAAGATACAATGTGCAGATCCCCAGTGTGTACCGCCTGATCCTGATATTTGTAAATCCGTTCTTTTTCAGGATCAACATCATTTCTCTTCCTTGTGGAAATGCGGCAATGGAAGCCGGCAGGTATTGGTATGCACGTTGTTCGGTGGCAAACAACCCCGATAGAAAGGGTATCACGTATTTTGTATAGGTGGCGTAGAGTTCTTTCATCGGAGTCTTATCGGGGGTTGTAAGTTCAAGAAAGAGAAAAACACCCCCAGGCTTCAACACGCGGAGCACCTCCTGAAAACTTTGATCGATGTTTTCGAAGTTGCGTACCCCGAATGCTACGGTGGCTGCATCGAAACTATCATCTGCGAAGGTCATGGCCGAGCAGTCCTGATTCTCAAATAAAATAGTCTTTCCCAGTCCTCTTTTTTCCACTTTTTCTTTGCCAATCTCCATCATGCCGTCGGAGATATCTACGGCGTTGATCTTTTCGGGTTGCAGCATGCGCTGTGCCAGAATGGCAAAGTCGCCTGTGCCTGTAGCAATGTCGAGGATGTGCCGCGGGTGGTATTTCCTGAGTTCCGTCAGGGCATCTCTACGCCAGTAAGCATCGATTCCCAGCGAGAGCGTTCCATTCAGCCTGTCGTAATTGGGCGCAATCTCATTGAACATCCTGATTACCTGCTCGTTTTTGGGATGGTCGGAGTCGTAGGGATTGACCTTTTCAACTTTATAACTCATTTATGCATGCCTTTCTTTCAGATATTCGGCGATATTTTTTTCAATACGTGCTTCCAGGTCGGCTGCATCGGCTTTTACAAATTTCTCCCCCACAATCTTCTCGTACAGTTCGATGTACCTCTCTGAGACGCTGCGGCAGTATGCATCGGTCATTTCGGGAACCTCTTGTCCTTCCTGCCCCTGAAATCCGTTGTCCATGAGCCATTTGCGCACAAACTCCTTCGACAGCTGTTTTTGTTCTTCCCCTTTCTCAAAGCGTTCTTCGTATCCCTCGCTGTAAAAATAGCGGGATGAGTCGGGGGTATGGATCTCGTCGATCAGGTAGATCCTGCCATCTTTTTTCCCGAACTCATATTTGGTATCCACAAGAATGAGTCCTTTTTCTGCTGCCATCTCGGTGCCTCGTTTGAACAAAGCGTAGGTATATTGTTCGAGCTGCTCATATTCTTCCTTGCTCACCAGACCCTGTGCGATGATTTCCTCTTTGGATATGTTTTCATCGTGGCCCTCATCGGCTTTGGTCGTGGGGGTGATCATCGGTGTTTCGAAACGCTGGTTTTCACGCAGACCTTCCGGCAGGGGTAAGCCACACAGAACCCGTGTACCCTTCTTGTACTCCCGCCATGCGCTGCCTGTAATATAACCGCGGATAACCATTTCAACTTTATAGGGTTCACAACGCAAACCCACAGTGACCATGGGGTCGGGCGATGCTACTTTCCAGTTGGGTACGATGTCAGCAGTGGCGTCGAGAAACGTAGAAGCAATCTGGTTTAACACTTGTCCCTTGTAGGGTATTCCTTTTGGTAGGACCACATCGAAAGCGGAAATTCTATCGGTGGCAATCATTACCAGTGTGTCGTCGTCAATGCTGTATACATCCCGTACCTTCCCATGGTAGACTCCGGTCTGTCCGGGAAAGTGATAATCTGTTCTTGTCAATGCATCCATATGATTTGATAATTTGATGGTTTGTGAGTTTGATCGGCACATCTACAAATCTGCTGATCCGCTAATTGGTTTCTCCTCCTCATACGCTTCCACAATCCGTTGTACCAGCTTGTGGCGCACGATATCTTTCTTGTTGAACTCCACCGTGGCAATGCCTTTGATGTGGTGCAAGACCTTCATGGCATGCATCAGTCCCGAAGGCTGTGAGTGGGGTAGATCTATCTGTGTGATATCTCCGGTGATGATCATCTTTCCATTTATGCCCAGTCTGGTGAGAAACATCTTGATCTGTGCTTTGGTTGTGTTTTGTGCTTCGTCGAGGATGATCACCGCATCGTTGAGTGTGCGCCCCCGCATAAAGGCCAGCGGCGCGATCTGAATAATTTTATTTTCGAGGTACTCCTTCAGCTTCAATGGGGGAATCATATCCTCCAGCGCATCGTAGAGCGGTTGCAGATAAGGATCGATCTTCTCCTTCATGTCACCTGGCAGAAAACCAAGCTTCTCTCCTGCTTCCACGGCAGGGCGGCTCAGAATGATCTTTCTCACCTGTTTTGTCTTCAGGGCACGTACGGCGAGGGCAATGGCTGTATAGGTTTTTCCCGATCCGGCAGGTCCGATGGCGAAGACCATGTCATTTGCATCGAAAGCTTCTGTCAGTTTCTTCTGGTTGGCTGTACGGGCCAGGATGGGCTTTCCGTTTAGTCCGTGGATGATGAGATTGTCCACGTTCACTACCTCAGGCGTTTTCCCTTTCACAATGTCGAGAATATCACCTTCCTTGAGCAGGTTCATTTCTATGCTGAACTTCTCCAGTTCGTGTATTTTTTCTTCGAACCTTTCCAGCTCTTCCTCTTCTCCAATCACCTTGATTACGTTTCCCCGTGCTACAATGCGTAATTTGGGGAACAATGTTTTCAGCAGTTGGATGTTGCTGTTGTTGATTCCAAAAAATACAACCGGATCTACGTTCTCTAGAATAATTACCCGTTCAATCATTCTTTCTTTTTAGAATTTTAGCGTGTATTGGTGAGGAAGATTCTCTTGCCCTTTAACGTAATTGATGAACGCGTTGTTCACAAGCCTGTTTCCACCCGGTGTGGGGTAGTTGCCGGAAAAATACCAGTCGCCTGCGTTTTGGGGACATGCTTTGTGTAGATCTTCAATGCTTTGAAAAACAATTTGCACCTCTGCCTTGATATCCGGAGAAGTGAGCATCTGTGCTATTTTGGCAGAGATCTCTTCGTCGGTAAAGGGGGCGTAAATGTCTTTCACATAATTGACGATCTCTTCCTTCTTCTTGCGGCTTTGTGCGATCGATTTTTCATATGTTTCGTCTATGATGTACTGCATGCCTCGTTCTTTGAGGAGAGCAATGGCGGCCTTGAAGGCGATGAACTCACTCATGCGTGACATGTCGATGCCATAGCAGTCGGGGTAGCGAATCTGCGGCGAGGAGGAGACAATCACAATCTTTTTCGGGTCGAGCCTATCCAGTATCTTGATGATACTTTGTTTGAGCGTGGTGCCACGCACAATGCTGTCGTCGATGATGACCAGGCTGTCTTTCCCTCTGCGCAGTGAACCATACGTCACGTCGTAGACGTGGGTGGCGAGGTTTTCACGCGTTTTGCCCTGGGCGATAAACGTACGCAACTTGATATCTTTGATGGCTACCTTTTCTGCACGAACCCGTTTGGAGAGAATCAAATCGATTTCTTCCTTGCTCAGGGTGCTTCCTTTTTCCAGGATCGTCATCGACTTTTTGTGGTTAAAATGATCCTCCAACCCTTGTTGCATGCCAAAAAAAGCTACTTCGGCCGTATTGGGAATGAAGGAGAAGACGGTGTTGTCGAAATCATCGTCGATGGCGTCGATGATTTTGGGAACCAGCAGCTCGCCCAACTTCTTTCGTTCCCGGTAGATGTCGTAGTCGGAACCTCTTGAAAAGTAAATCCGTTCAAACGAGCAAGGTGTGATCTTCTCTTTTCTTTCCTGTATTTGATGCAGGGTAATGCTGCCATTTCTTTTCACCACGATGGCTTCACCCGGCTCCAGTTCGTGCACATCCTCCTTCTTCAGGTTGAAAGCAGTCTGAATGACCGGTCGCTCAGAAGCCACTACGGCTACCTCGTCATCGTGATAATAAAAGGCGCTGCGGATACCCCAAGGATCACGCAGTGCAAATGCATCGCCACAACCCACCAGACCGCAAAGTGCATAACCGCCATCCCAAATTTTGGAAGCCCTGTTTAGCAGGAAGGGGATGTCGAGCTTTTCTTCAATCTGGTGGCTTACTTGCTGGCCGTTCATTTTCTCCTTTTCCAGGTGATCGTACTGATACTGTACCTCTCGGTCTAAATAGTGACCCAGCGATTCGAGCATCACAAATGTGTCGGCATAATCACGCGGATGTTGTCCTTCTTCAATTAGTTGCTGAAACATCTCATCCACGTTGGTCATGTTGAAGTTGCCTGCCAGCGCAAGACTCCGCGAAGCCCAGTTGTTGCGGCGTAAAAGCGGATGTACATAGGTCAGTCCGCTCTTTCCGGTGGTGCTGTACCGGAGGTGACCAATAAATAGCTCGGCTGCGTAAGGTACCGACTTCTTGACGAACTCGATGTCGCTCAATTGCTCGGGTGTAAATTCCTGAATTGAAGCGTGTACCTTGGAGAATATCTCGGTAATAGCACTCGATCCGAGTGCCCTTTCCCGGAAAATGAATTCATTGCCCGGAGAAGCCTCCAGTTTCACCGATCCCAGTCCGGCTCCTTCCTGCCCACGGTTGTGTTGTTTTTCCATAAGCAGATAGAGCTTATCGAGCCCATACTGCCACGTGCCATATTTTTTATAATAATATTCGAGGGGTTTGAGAAGACGGATCACGGCGATTCCGCACTCGTGCTTGATGATGTCAGTCATTGATAAACCTTTCTGTAATTAAGACACAAATTTACGCTTATTTGTGGAGATTCGATTAAATTTATGCCGATATCTTCTCATAAAAATTGTGTTATCTTTGTTTCACGAAGAAGTAAAAAGCATGAATTGGACACAATTATTATCTGCAAAGCGTTTTGGCATGGAGTATTATGCCCAGGGCACGAAACACGAAAGAACGGAGTATCAACGTGACTACGACCGGCTGATTTTCTCCTCTCCTTTTCGTCGCTTGCAAAATAAGACGCAGGTATTCCCGTTGCCGGGCAGCATATTTGTACATAATAGGCTGACACACAGCTTGGAGGTGGCGAGTGTGGGTCGTTCGCTGGGAGAAACGGTCGGGCGTGCCTTACGCCAAAGGCATACCCAGACGGAAGCTCATTTCGAAGAGATCGGAGCCATCGTCTCTGCGGCTTGTCTTGCTCACGATCTGGGTAATCCTCCCTTCGGCCACTCCGGAGAGAAAGCCATATCGACATTCTTTTCGGAGGGTACAGGCGCTTATCTTCAGGAAGTTATTGAGAGAGAGGACGGTCGCTGGGCCGATTTTACCTCATTTGAGGGCAATGCCAATGCCATCCGCCTGCTCATGCATCAGTTCCGGGGTAGAAGACAGGGCGGTTTTGCCATGACTTACTCCACCCTGGCCTCTATTGTGAAATATCCCTATTCGTCGGTGTTGAGCGGTGGCAAAAATAAATTTGGTTTTTTTGCTTCAGAAGAGAGCGATTACCGACGTATTGCGGACGACTTGGGCATCATCCGGTTGGAGGATAAGCCGTTGAAATATGTACGTTACCCGTTAGTTTACCTGGTTGAGGCTGCCGATGACATCTGTTATCAGGTGATGGATATCGAGGATGCACATAAGCTGCACCTGATTACTACCGAAAAAGCGATGGAGTTGATGCTTGGCTTTTTTGAACCGGAGCGCCGACGCCAACGTGAGAAAACACTGACCATGGTGACCGATGAAAATGAACAAATTGCTTACTTACGTTCCGGCGTGATCGGTCTGCTGGTGGATGAATGTGCGAAAATATTCATTGCACACGAAGAGGATATCCTCGCAGGAACTTTTTCGGGACCTCTCATCGAACGTATTTCCCCGGTTTCGGCATCGGCATACCAACAATGTTCTCGCTTTGCCTATCGACACATATACCGCTCACGGGATGTGCTGGATGTGGAACTGGCTGGTTATCGGATTATCGGCTTTTTGCTGGAGGTCTTCACCCAGGCAATACAGAATCCCGATCACGCCTACTCCAAACTATTACTCAACAGAATCCCCGAGCAATATGAAACCGATGCCCCCAGTTTGTACGGCAAAATTCAATCGGTGATCGATTACGTTTCGGGCATGACGGATGTCTATGCACTCGATTTGTATCGCAAGATTACCGGTATGGGCTTGCCGGTAGTATAATCTGGATAACAAATTGATAAAAATAAATTTTTTTTGTTTTTTTATTGAAATTATTTGGTGAGTTTTAATTTCTTTTTTATATTTGTCTCGTGGTTTTTTCATAATAGTATTAGATTTAAGGTTAACATGTTTGGCAGAATGTCGAGAGACATTCTGCCAATTTTGATCTAACGGGCTTCCATACAGGTTTTTTTCAGGTGAACAGACTGCATCCTCAGAATGTAAAGAGGGCTGTTGGCCTGCTAAAAAAAATTAAACCATCAATATCTCAATAGAGAGTGAATTTTTATTTACATTTGTGAAACGTCAAATCATACGCTATGAATCGCTATTTTTACATCGACGCGGAAGGGAAGCAGAAGGGAACTTTCTCTCCCCAGGAATTACAACAGGAACGCCTGAAAAGGGATACACTTGTGTGGACCCAGGGCATGGAACAGTGGAAACGTGCCGATGAGGTGGAGGAACTGCAGTTCCTTTTTTCCGTCAGTTCTACTGCCTATCAAACAGCGAGCGAAAATCCGGTTAATCCATATCCGCAGCCTCCTTATGCCGGGGATAATTACCGGCCTATGCCCAGGACATGGCTGGTTGAGTCTATCCTGGTGACCATTCTTCCTTTTTTGCTCTGTGGCAATTTGCTGAGTTTGCTCGGAATTATCGGGATTGTTTATGCTGCACAGGTTGAATCGTTTTATAACAGAGGAGACTTTGCCGCGTCAGCCGAATCATCCCGTTCCGCAGGAAAGTGGACCAAAATTGCCATGTGGATTGCCATTGGCTGGTTATTGCTCACTGTGGTTGCTGTCATTTTATTCTTTGTCTTCGTGGGCTCCCTGGCTGGTCTGGAAGAATTAATCACGACATAATTGTTAAAACATGGAAGATCAATATTACACTCCTCCTCCAGTGCCGGAACAAAGAGCTGAACGAATGGAAGAGATTCCACCGTTAAAACCAAATAACTGGTTGTGGCAATCCATCATTGTTACGTTATTCTGTTGTGTTCCTTTTGGAATTGTCGGGATTGTGTATGCTGCGAAGGTAGATGTGTTGTATTTCAACGGGAGATACCAGGATGCAGAAGTTGCATCCCGTTCTGCCAGGACATGGACGCTTGTGGCTTTGCTGATCGGTCTGGTGGCTCTTATTAGTTGGATCAGTATTTTCAGTAGTGGCGACATGCCCGGTTATATGGAGAAGATTATCGAAAACTCCGCCAGCGGGTATAATTTCTGATATCTTTTCTAGCTCCCCTGTGGATAAAAGAACCAAATTTGTATTGGGTGTCGCTGTGGGTATCTTGCTTGTGGCGGCACTTTTTCTGTTTTACCGTTTTGATCCGGAGACGCAGCCCCTTTTTCCCCGTTGCCCCTTTTTCCTGATTACCGGTTACCAGTGCCCCGGATGTGGTTCGCAGCGGGCTCTTCATAGTTTGCTCCACGCCGACATAGGCACTGCATTCAAACAGAATGCCTTTATGGTACTGGCCATTCCCTATGTCTTTCTGGGAATTTACCTCCAGTATCTGGGTGGCAAACTACGACACCCCCGGCTCGAAAACATCTTTTACGGTAGATGGTCTGCGATTATTCTGCTGGTCGTTATTTTTGCGTATTGGATTTTGAGAAATCTGCTGTAAACGCCAGACTTTATTTTCCCTGTAATTTCTCTTTCAGAAAACGGCCGGTGTGGGACTGTTCACATTGTGCAACCTGTTCGGGTGTGCCTTCGCATACCACATAACCACCTGCCTTTCCCCCTTCTGGGCCGATATCGATGATGTGGTCGGCACACTTGATTACTTCCATGTTGTGTTCGATGATGATCACCGTGTGTCCGCGTTCTATCAGGGCGTTAAATGCTTTGAGTAGGGTTTTGATGTCGTGGAAATGTAACCCTGTGGTGGGCTCGTCGAATATGAATAAGGTAGGTTGTGATTTCTCTTCTCCCAGATAGTAAGCCAGCTTCACCCGCTGGTTCTCACCTCCCGACAGGGTGGAGGAGGCCTGCCCCAGCCTAATGTAACCCAACCCTACATCCTGCAGGGGTTGGATGCGCTTCACAATCTTCTTCTCTGTAGTTCCTTTCTGTGTGGAAAAGAACTCGATTGCCTCATTCACCGTCATCTCGAGAATATCGAAAATGGTATGTTCCCTGTAGGTAATTTCCAGCACTTCGGGGGAGAACCTTTTGCCATGACACGATTCACATTCCAGCTGGATATCAGCCATGAACTGCATCTCCACCGTGATGATCCCTTCCCCTTTGCACTCTTCACAGCGTCCCCCTTCTACATTGAAGGAGAAATAGGCTGGAGAAAAATCCATCTGCTTTGCCAGTGGTTGCGCAGCATACAGCTTCCTGATCTCGTCAAATGCTTTTAGATAGGTTACAGGGTTGGAACGGGATGACTTACCTATGGGGTTCTGGTCCACATATTCAACCCCCTTCATCAGTTTGATGTCGCCCGTAATGCTGTTGAATTCTGCACGCTCCAGAGCTGTTCCTTTGTAATGATGTTGCAGTGCGTTATACAATACATCGTTCACGAGCGACGATTTTCCCGAACCACTGACACCGGTGACCACAGTCATTGCGTGCAGGGGAAACTTTACATCGATGTTCTTGAGGTTGTTCTGACGGGCACCTTTCACTTCGATGTAGTTGTTCCATTTTCGACGATTGACGGGGACTTCTATCTGCTCCTCACCGGTCAGGTATTTGACGGTGTAGCTCTGGCTGTTCATCTCCAGCTCTGCTACTTTTCCCTGATACATCAACTCCCCGCCCAGACGTCCTGCCCGGGGACCAATATCGATGATGTAGTCGGCTGCGCGGATGATTTCTTCGTCATGTTCTACGACCACCACTGTATTTCCAAGGTTTTGTAATTCCCGCAGGACGTGTATTAACAGGTCGGTATCCCGTGAATGGAGCCCGATACTGGGTTCGTCGAGGATATAAAGCGACCCCACGAGGCTGCTACCGAGTGAGGAGACCAGATTGATGCGCTGACTCTCACCGCCGGAGAGGGTATTCGAAAGACGGTTGAGGGTAAGATAGCCGAGTCCCACGTCGGTGAGAAACTGCAGTCGGTTATTGATCTCTGTGAGCAATCGTTCCGCCACCAGGGCATCGTTCTCGTCGAGCCGGAGGCCGGCGAAAAACTGTTTCAACTCCGTCACCGGCATCAACACGAGTTCGGATACGGCTTTACCGTCAACCTTCACGTAGCTTGCTTCGGGCTTGAGCCGTGAACCCCGGCATACGGTACACTCGGTTTTACCGCGATAACGTGCCAGCATTACCCGATATTGTATCTTATAGAGATTTTTTTCGAGCATATCGAAGAAATCATGAATGCCGTAAATCCCTAAATCGTGACGTCCGTTCCAGAGAATATCTTTTTCATGATCGGTCAGGTCATAATAGGCACGGTGTATCGGGAAGTCTGCTTTGTAGGCATTTTGCACAAATTCCCGTCTCCATTCGCTCATCTTTTCTCCTTTCCAGCATTGGATACATTCTTCCTGCACAGAGAGGCTCTTGTCGGGAATCACCAGGTTCTCGTCGATGCCGACGATCTTTCCGAATCCTTCGCACTTGGGGCAGGCACCCGCGGGACTATTGAAGTTGAACATCATCTCAGAAGGTTCTTCAAAGGTGATACCATCAGCCTCAAAGCGGTTGGAAAAGAAAAATGTTTCCATGCCCCCCTCACTCCAGAAACGAATCAGACATTCACCATTCCCTTCCATAAATGCAGTCTCTACCGAATCTGACAGCCTGTTGATCGTGGCCTTATCGGAAGAGCAGGAGAGGCGGTCAATCACCAAATACACCTCTTCCGCAGCGGGTAGGTTTTTTTGTTCCAGCAATTCATCGATCCGGTAAAACTGTTCCCCCACATCCACGCGTGTAAAACCTTCCTTCAATAGGATCTCGAGCTGCTCACGCAATGTGCGGTTGTTCCTCAACTGTATGGAAGAAAGGACGGCCAGACGCGTACCTTCGCGATATTCCTTCATTTTTTCCACGACGTCGTGCACGTAATGTCTTTTAACCTCCTTGCCGGAAACGGGGGAGAGGGTCTTTCCGATGCGTGCATAGAGGAGCCGCAGGTACTCATATACCTCGGTGGAGGTACCTACCGTGGAGCGTGGATTGCGCGACGTGGTCTTTTGTTCGATGGCAATGGCCGGCGGAATGCCCCGGATTGAGTCGCATTCGGGCTTGTGCATTCTACCCAGAAACTGCCGTGCATAGGCCGAAAGGCTTTCAACATAACGGCGCTGACCTTCTGCATAGAGCGTGTCGAAGGCCAGAGAGGATTTTCCCGATCCGGAAAGACCGGTGATAACTGTAAAACTATTTCGGGGGATGTCTACGTCGATATTTTTAAGATTGTTGACGCGTGCACCTTTTATTTCGATCTTCTTTTGATTGCTCATATCAGGAATATATAACCCACAAAGATAATTACTTTAGCGGCCCCAAAAAAGAAGCCGATGCCAAATAAGTCAAATTATTTGTTTAATTTTGTCGATGAGAGCAGCAACGACACTGCAGAAGTGGTCATAACAGAATCAATAAAGTTACCCATGGCAGATATTATCACAGAATTACAGCATGAATTTGCATTGCCGTTTACGAATCCGGTATTGATATTCACCGTCCTCTTGCTGATTGTACTTTTGGCCCCGATACTTTTGAAGCGCTTTAATGTGCCCAGTATCATTGGATTGATAGTGGCAGGAGTGATCGTTGGACCCTATGGATTGAACTGGATTGATAATACACACGGTGGTGTGGAAATGTTTTCAACCATTGGGTTGCTCTATATCATGTTTATAGTCGGATTAGAACTCGATTTGGGCGAATTTGTGCAGCACAAAAACAAAAGCCTCATCTTTGGATTTTACACTTTTATTATTCCGATGCTGATTGGCTATCCGGTATGTTATTACCTGTTGGGTTACGATGTAAGTGCGAGTTTTCTAACGGCTAGCATGTTCTCGACCCATACCTTGGTCGCTTATCCCATTGTCAGCCGTCTGGGTATCGCCCGGAATCAGGCAGTAGCTGTCACGGTAGGGGGGACCATCCTCACCGATACGGCGGTGCTGATCATTCTGGCGGCAGTGCTTTCAAACAGTGATGGCGGACTAGATCTGGGCTTTTTACTGAGGCTGGTGACATCGCTCATCATATTTTCTGTGATTATATTTCTGATTACACCCCGTATAGCCAGGTGGTTTTTTCAAAAAGCAGATTCTGAAAAATATACCAATTTCATCTTCGTCTTATTTGTCGTTTTCTCAGCCGGATTTTTGGTCGAGCTGGGTGGTATAGAGCCGATAATAGGTGCATTCGCAGCGGGACTGGCTTTAAACAAGCTTATTCCCCATTCCTCGGCACTGATGAACCGCATTGAGTTTTTTGGAAACGCGCTGTTCATTCCTATCTTCCTCATATCTGTTGGTTTGCTTGTAGACATATCGGTCGTCCTCGACGGGCCACGCACCCTCATTGTGGCATTGACGCTCACCATTGTGGCAATAGCAGGGAAGTGGTTGGCGGCACTGGTATCACAAAAGACATTCCACTATTCGGCTACCCAGAGAATGCTTATCTTCGGGTTGAGTAGTTCACACGCAGCCGCCACACTGGCCATTATTCTTGTGGGATACAGAGCCGGTATTCTGGATGAATATATCCTCAACGGGACCATCATCCTGATTCTGCTTACCTGCATTGTGGCATCTGTTTTCACGCAGCGAGCTGGACGGAAGATTGCCATCAGTGAAGAAAATGCACCTTTGTCGCCCTCCTCCATGGGGCATTTTGCAGAAGAAAAAATTTTAGTGCCCATCGCCAATCCCACCAACATCGGCTATCATGTGCAGCTTGCCCTGTTACTGAAGGACAAGAAGTCGGTAAATCCCATTTCGTTGCTGGGAGTTGTACCCAACAACAAAGAGGCTGAAAAGAATATTGTCAACTTCAGAAAGAAACTTCAGGAGTTTGTTTCAACCGCCAAAGCCGCAGAAGTGAATGTGGATATTATCACAACCATCGATCATAATCCGGCCGACGGCATCACAAGAATAGCCCGTGAGACCATGACCGATTTGGTTATTCTGGGCTGGCCCGGAAAAGCCGGATTATTGGATAAGCTGCTGGGAGAGAAAATTGAACAGATCATCCGTTATGTGGATAAAAACTTGTGGGTTTGTCACGTAGAGCAACGACTGATTAGCCATAAGCGAATTGTGGTTATCTCTCCTCCCCAGGCCGAGAAGGAAGAAGGTTTTGCCATGTGGGTCAATAAAGTTTCCAAACTATCCACGGAACTATCAATCCCTGTGTTGCATCTGGGACATCCGGAGACACAGCAGATTATCGCTAATCAGAAAAAAGCAGGGAATTTCATGTCACAACCTTTTCAGGATTGGGACAACCCGCTCTCTTGTGGTGATCAGATCAGGAAAGATGATTTGATCATACTGATCTCAGCCCATAGTGGTTATATTTCTCATATTCCTGTTTTGGACAGCCTTCCCGGTCGATTAGAAAATAGATTTCCTCATTTCAGCCGCATCGTGGTCTATCCTAAACAACCGCCTGCTGAGCAGTTGCTCGAATCTGATGATTATATATTTATTCCCTGAAAAAATCATTTCCCATACCATATGATCAAAGGTATCCAATCCATTATTGCTGTTTTACTAATTCTTTTCTTTTCTGCCTGCGGCACCCCCAAAAAGGCGCTGACAAGACAGGCCGATTTCATGCCCAAGCGGGAGTTCCGGGGTGCCTGGATACAGACTGTGGGGCAATCACGTTACCAGCAGATGAACAGTGCTGCCATGAAGCATTATCTTTCTGAGATGGTAAGGAAGCTGGATGAGGCCGGTGTCAATACGGTCATTTTTCAGATACGTCCCGAAGCGGATGCTTTCTATAAATCGGAACTGGAACCCTGGAGCCGTTTCCTTACAGGGGTACAGGGTAAGGCTCCCGACGACCCCTCTTTCGACCCGCTCGCTTTCCTGATTGAAGCGTGCCATCGACGTGGAATGGAACTGCATGCCTGGATGAATCCCTACCGTGTGAAAACAAATATCAGTAACAAGCTGGCCGAGGGGCATATCTATGAACGCTATCCTGAACGATTCGTGCAGTATGGGAACCAGCTTTTCTTCGATCCGGGGCTACCAGAAAACCGAAGTTTTATTTGTGAGGTAGTGCACGATATTGTTTCCCGGTACGATGTGGATGCCATTCATATGGATGATTATTTCTACCCTTACCCAATTGCCGGCACTCCCTTCCCCGATGACAAAAGTTTTAGCATGTATGCTGCTTCACAGGGATTTTCTCCATCACAGCGGGGCGACTGGCGCCGCAACAACGTGAATCTGCTGATACAGCAGATAAAATATACCATTGCAGGAACCAAGCCTTGGGTACGCTTCGGTATCAGTCCTTTCGGAATTTATAGAAACAAACGGAATGATCCCAATGGAAGTGATACCAACGGGCTGCAGAATTACGACGACCTCTATGCCGATATCAAACTATGGGTGGAAAAAGGGTGGATTGATTACAATCTGCCACAGCTTTACTGGGAAATAGGGCACGCTGCTGCAGATTATACCACGTTGTTACACTGGTGGAACGACAATAATTTTGGGCAACATCTCTATATTGGTCAGGATTTGAAGCGGAGTATCGACAAAAACGAACTCCAGACCAAAATTCGTCAAACACGTGAAATGCCATTTGTACATGGCAATTGCTACTGGTACGGCTATCAAGTTCTGGATGATTTTAAGGGTGTGACCGGCATACTGCAAAAAGATATTCACCGTGCCAAAGCTTTGGTCCCGGCTTATACGCATATGCACGACGGTCGGCCCAGCACTGTAAAAAAACTCGCCGAGGTTTTTACCGAAGACATGCATTTCCTTACATGGGAGCATAAAAAAATAGCTTCCCGCCCTGAAATGGCGCAGAAGTTTGTGGTTTATCGATTTGCTCACAACGAAAAAGTAGATATCAATCGGGCAGAAAATATTCTGCAGGTAACACCTGATAATTTCTTCGTACTGCCTTACGAGGGAGGCGATCAGAAATATACCTATGTGGTTACTTCACTCGATGCATTTGGCAATGAATCGAAGCAGAAGAAGATAAAGGTGAAATTGTGACGTGTAAAAACACTATCTTTGTACCCTTATTTAAGTTGAAAAGGATGAACGAAGAGGAACGCTTGCGTGACGTGAATGAAGAAATAGTGGAGAACCGGCAACAGCCCTTGCTAGGTGAAGAGGGGAACGAACAAAATGATCTATTCCCGATGATTGCCAAAACCATGGCTGAATTGGAGGATGTGCTGGCCGAGGAATTGATTGAACTGGGTGCAAATGATGTGGAGATTGGCACCCGGATGGTTTCCTTTACCGGTGACAAGGCACTGATGTATAAAGCCAACCTGCATTGCCGCACTGCCTTGCGCATACTCAAACCAATTTACAACTTCAAGGCAGAAACCGCCAATGAGGTTTATGAAGCCATCAAACAGCTCAACTGGGATGATTATCTTACTTTGGACACCACCTTTTCGATCGATGCAGTGGTTTATTCCCACATCTTCACCCACTCGAAGTTTGTAGCCTATAAGGTGAAGGATGCCATTGCCGACTGGTTTGCAGAGCGGTATGATAAACGTCCATCAGTGAGTCTCACAAACCCCGATGTGGTGCTCAATATCCATGTTTCACACAACAAATGTACCCTCTCGTTGGATAGTTCTGGTGAGTCGCTGCACAAACGAGGGTATCGGGTTGGACAGACCGAAGCACCACTCAGCGAAGTACTGGCGGCCGGGATGATTTTGAAATCAGGCTGGAAGGGAGAGACCGCTTTCATCGATCCTATGTGTGGGTCGGGTACGATTCTGATTGAAGCCGCCATGATTGCCATGGGTATCCCTCCGGGCATCCATCGGCCGCACTTTGCCTTTGAAAAATGGAAAGATTTTGATGAGGAACTCTTCAGCAATATCTACAACGATGATTCCGGTACACACGAATTGAAGCACCCCATTATCGGGTCCGACATCTCGTCACAGGCCATTGCCATTGCCGAGAAGAATATCAAAAATGCCGGATTAAAGAAACAGATCCAACTGAGCGTAAAGCCTTTTCAGCAATATACCGAAGCCCCGGCTTCAGAAGGGGTGCTGATCACCAATCCTCCCTATGGGGAGCGTTTGAAAGTGGATGAGCTGGAGGGACTCTACGCGATGATCGGTGAACGACTCAAGCATGTCTTTTCCGGCTTCAATGCCTATATCCTGAGCTATCGAAAAGAGTCATTCGACGCCATCGGGCTGAAGCACACCCGCCGTTTCTTCCTCTATAACGGGGCTCTGGAGTGTGAGATGCGTGAGTATGAGATTTTCTCGGGTAAACGTCGGGAACGTCCTGTAGAAGAGGCTGACCGTGCGCAGCGCAGAGGGCATGATTACCAGGCCGAGCGTAACTCAAAAGAGGGGTACCGCCGTTCGAAGCGCGCTGAGAGAGAGGTGGAGGAACAGGACGACTTTGCCCGTCCAAAAAGAGAAGAGGGATCGGAAAGGAAAGGAGAGAAACCCTTTAAGACAGCAAGACGCCCTGATGAAAAAAGACGTGGACCGGGTGAACACTATGATGCGGGTAACCGTAACACGGGCGAAAGATCCTTCAATAAAGAACGTTCTCCACGAGAACGAAACAGCGAAAGAGGAGGTAAGCCGGGAGGTTTTAGAGCCGATAAAGAGCGCGAACAAAAGGGACGCTCATTCGATGCTAGGAGAAAGGACCGTGGTGGCGCTTCCAGGGAAGATAATAAGCCGCATGAGCGGTCGTATGGCACCGGTTATAAGGATCGTAGCACTGCTTTTGGAAAAGAGGATAAACCACGTGACTTCAAAAAAAGAACACCTGGCCGTTTAGGTGATATTTCAAATGGAGACCGGGACAGGAGACCAGGTGCCCCAGAGAGAAAGGAACCCCGATTGCGTCGCCCCCGAAAAGGAGAATAAACAATCACCTCTTCGTCTATAGTGCTGATTATTCAAATAGAGTCTGGCAATGGAACAATTTTCATTGCCAGTTTTTTTGTGGCTGCACGGTCGGTTTTTGCGCTCACGGTTTGCGGCACGGACTCTACCATAAGAATATGGAGGGGTTGATGAAAGCGGGGTAAGAGTTGTTCCAGTTTTCTTTTTAATAGTTCGGGATTGTTCATTGCTTCAATCAGTAGCACGATTGCTTCACCCAATTTGGGATGAGGTACCGCGGTGATTGCGAAGTTTCCTGTGATGTGTGGACGGATTACCCTTTCCAACTCTTCTGTCTGCACCTTGATGCCGCCCGTGTTGATTACGTTGTCTTTTCTTCCCCGAATGCGGAAAGTACCGTCTCCACGGATCTCGGCGATGTCGTTGGTAAGTAACGGATCATCCGCCACATGGGGCGCGTGGATGATCAGCGTTTGTTCTTCGGAAAGATCCAGACTGACTCCCGGGAGTGGGGTATAATAGCCGGATGCATCTTCTCCGTTGATCTTTTGTAGAGCAATGTGAGAAACGGTCTCGGTCATTCCGTAGGTGGAGTAGATGTCGTTGGGGAAGTCTTTCAACGCTTCTCCCAGTTGCGGGTCGATGGCACCTCCGCCAATGATTACTCTTTTTATTTGAGAAAACCGCTGCTTCTCTTTCGGCGATTGAAGCGTGTTGTATACCTGTAACGGTACCATTGCTGCAAAATCAAATGTCGAAGTTGTCTCAACCAATGGATGACCGGATGGTATCACCGGCCATAGATCAAGTTCCCCCACGATTGAGCGCACCACCATCATTTTCCCGGCAATATAATCAAGCGGCAAACACAACAGCACCTTTTCATTCTCTTTCAGTTGAAAGAATTCGCAGGTCATCCTGGCACTTTGGACCATTTGTTCTTTGCGTACGGTAATCTGTTTGGGCAGGCCGGTAGACCCCGATGTCTGCAGGCTGATGGTTTTTTCTGCAGAGAACCATTCACTTAGAAAAAGGAGAAGCTGTTGATGGAAGGGTGACTGTGCGAAGAAACCGACATGCTGCGCTGCAAGAATCTCTTCCGCTCTGAATATTTTCCCGGCAATCCGTATCTTATTCATAGTTTTCGTGAAATCCTTTCAAACCGGGAAATACTCCTGCCGGTTCAAACCAAAGCCGGTCGCCCCTAGTTTCCAGAGGAAGCGGAATGTTGTTCGTGTAGAGGGAGCCGGTTCCGAGCCCCTGCGGACGTGGGTTGTTGAGCGTGGCACACCATTGTGCTATGCAGTTCAAGCCGATGTTCGACTCCAGTGCAGAGGTGACCCACCAGCCTGTTTCCAGCTCATTGGCCATCGTCATCCATTCGTTGCAGCCACTGAGCCCTCCGTGGAGGGTGGGCTTGAGGATGATGTATTGCGGTTGGATGGTTTCCAACATTTTTTTCTTTTCAACGGGATGGTGGATGCCGATCAACTCTTCATCCAGGGCAATGGGAATGGGGGAAGAGCCGCACAACAGAGCCATCTCTTTCCATTGTCCGGCACGGATGGGCTGCTCAATGGAGTGAATATCCAGTTCGGCCAAGCGATACAACTTTTCGATCGCCTCTCGACTGCTGAAGGCCCCGTTGGCATCTACACGCAATTCCATCTCCCTGGCGGAATAGTGGCTGCGGATAAAACGCAACAGCGCCAGCTCCTTTTCAAAGTCAATTGCCCCGATCTTCAGCTTGATACACTGAAACCCACGCTCCAGTGCCGACTCAATTCGTTGCATCATTTCACGGAACTCCCCCATCCAGATTAAGCCGTTGATGGTGATTCCTGTTTCACCCCGACTAAAAGGGGTATCCCAAAGTTGCCATGAACGTTGCTGATAGTGAAGCATAGCTGTCTCCAGTCCGAAAAGGATGGAGGGATGATCACGGAGAAGTTCGGCGTTGACCTGCTGTTCCTTCTCCGTAATTCGGCAGAAGGCCGCAAGCCGGTCAGCATACCCAGCATCGAAATCGTAACTGAGATCATGCAATGGCGCGCATTCCCCGATGCCGTAATGGGCATCATCCGCTTCGTCGAGGAACAGCACATACCATATTTGATGCTCCTGGTAGACACCGCGTGAGGTACCTGCCGGCTGTTTGAACCGAAGCTTATAGGGGATGATCTGTATGGAAAACATGAACTTTGATGCGAATTTTTTTAAATTGCCATTGTGCAACTACACCATTAACTGTTAATTTTTTGTGACTCATTCACGTTTTCGGAAAGCCAAAAGAATTGAACTCGCCCTGAGTCACAAAAATTCAGTTTATTATTTTAGGGAAGTTTCGGAAATTTCCCAAAGTCTGGTTTGCGTTTTTCCAGGAAGGCCTGCTTCCCTTCCTGTGCCTCCTCGGTCAGGTAGTAGAGCATGGTAGCGTCGCCTGCTAGTTCCTGAATACCTGCCTGTCCGTCCAACTCGGCATTGAGGCCCGCCTTGATCATGCGCAGAGCCAGGGGGCTGTGTTGCATCATCGTCTCTGCCCACTCCACTACCTCATCCTCCAGTCGGTCAAGAGGTACCACCTTGTTCACCAGCCCCATTTCCAGAGCCTCCTGTGCGTTATACTGGCGGCAGAGGAACCATATTTCGCGTGCTTTCTTTTGTCCGACGATGCGTGCCAGGTAGGAGGAGCCGAAGCCGGCATCGAAGCTGCCCACGCGTGGACCTGTTTGTCCGAAGATGGCATTGTCGGAGGCAATGGTCAGGTCGCACACTACATGTAAAACATGTCCGCCGCCAATGGCATAACCGTTTACCATGGCAATCACCGGCTTGGGGATGGAGCGGATCTGCTTCTGCACATCCAGCACGTTGAGGCGCGGTACGCCATCCTTGCCGATATATCCTCCTTTTCCCTTCACATTCTGGTCGCCCCCCGAGCAGAAGGCCTTATCGCCGGCACCGGTGAGTACCACCACGCTTACTTCCTCCATCTCACGGCAGATGCGCAGGGCATCGCTCATTTCTCCAGTGGTGGTAGGGGTAAAGGCGTTGCGGTAACGGGGACGATTGATGGTGATGCGGGCGATGCCGTGGTGATAATCGAAGAGAATATCTTCATATTCTTTTATGGTGGTCCATTTTCTTTCACTCATAATCTTTTTGTTTCTTGTTGACAATAATAGGATTTTATTTCCTGGCTATTCTTCTCTATGGTTGTGAAGACCTCCAGTATAACTGCGTTGTTACTTTCAGGGTTCAGCAAAAAGGGTAACTGCTTCTGTAACTCCTCCTCGTTGTGTGCAGAGAGGTAGGTTACTCCCTGCTGCTCTGCCCATGCTTTTGCGGAGGTGGTGTGGGTCACAGTAATGTAGTCGGAAAGCGCTTCCGATTGATTGAGCCCAGGCAGCGTATCAAAGATGCCACCCCCGCCATTGTTGTTCAGCAGGATGCGCAGGTTTGGGGAGAGGTGCCTGTTCCAGAGGCCATTCATGTCGTAGAAGAAGCTGAGGTCGCCGGTCAGTAGGAGGGTGATTCGTTTCGCTGCAGCGGCATATCCCACCGCTGTGGAGATTGACCCCTCAATGCCGTTGGTGCCCCTATTGCAAAAGCGATAAATAGAATCGGAGATGCTGAACAACTGAGACAGGTATGCACTCTGGCTGTTGGAAAGTTGGAGCGAAGTGTTTTCGGGCAGTTTATCCAGCAGTGCACCCACGGCATACAGGTCGGAATAGTCCGGGTGAGGGATCGTGACCTGCTCGCAGGCGTTTTTCCAATGTTCCACAAATGTCGCAGTTTTGTGATCTGTTTTGGTTGAATCGTTGAGGGGAAGGGCAGACAGATCATTGGAAGGGACCTCCGCCAGGTAACGTAGGAATGTTGCCGGATCACTTTTTACAATTTCAGTCACCTGCTGAAATGTGTCGACAACCTCTCCCGAGGGAGAGACCTGCCACTGCTCACAGGCAGGAGCGCTGCGGATAAATTGTTTCAGTCGCTTTGAAACGACGTGGCCGCCCAGGGTAATCACCAGATCGGGGGTCAGCATCTGCAGTTCTTTTTCAGAAGCTGTGCGGAGTACCACATCGAAACGGGAATAATCTCCCGTCGGGATGTTGGCAAGGTGGTCGGCGAGGACAACCGTCCCGTGGTCGGCTGCAAGTCTCTTTAACGAATCAGCCAGCCCGTTTCCCGGTGGTAGCTGTCCAACAATGATCATTCGTCGGGAGAATGAATGGAAACGTTTGCGGTATCCAGCCTCATCCGGCAGAACAGTAAGTGGTTTGGCGCGGCGGATTACCCGGACGGCAGGGAGTGAAGCAGTGCCGAATCCAAATAGCGGCTCAGAAAGCGGGACGTTGATGTGTGCAGGACCTTTTTCCTGGTTGTCGAGGCCGAGTATGGCTTCATTGATCAGGCGGTTGCAATACCACTCTTCTTCGGGATTGTTTATCTCCGGCAGTTGCACTGCATGTTGTACCAGCTTCCCAAAGAGTCCGGTTTGTGGAATGGTCTGCCCGTCTCGCTGTCCCGTCCAGGCAAGGGGGCGATCAGCGGTAATCACCAGCAAAGGCAATTGCTGATAAAAGGCCTCGGCTACTGCGGGACCCAGATTGAGCGCGGCCGTACCTGAAGTACAGCATACCGCTACGGGGCGGCTGAGGGCTTGAATGACTCCAAGGGCAAAGAAGCCGGCACTCCGTTCGTCGACCACGCTGTAGCAGGTGAA
>DHTF01000077.1:0-2764 GCA_002411515.1 Proteiniphilum sp. UBA5267
CCCAGGCTCTTGTCTGCCAGCTCGAGGTTGTCCCACAAACCCCAATGTACCAGATGCCACCAGATCATCTCAAAATGGAAGCGGCCATACCAGCCGTTGTTGTTCACCAGCCCGCTCTCCTGCGGAGGTAAGGACCCCGACTCATTTGCCTTCATCAGATAGCGGGACAATACGATGCGTCTCTCCAGTTCAAACCAGCGTTCATCTTTGCTCTCGGAGAGATCGACAGCAGCACCCGATTCCCAAAATTGTTTCCATCCTTTCCTGCTAGCCAAAAGCCCTTCTTTTGCTGCGACAGGCTTCTTCTGAATCTGTTTGGGTGAGAACTCACAGGTGAATGCCATCTTGTTCCCTTCGGGTGTTAGTCTGAAAGCGTGAGGATTATCATCCACCTCCGAAAAGGTGCAGGGGGTATCCCATGACAACGCGGAGTAATACTTCTCCTGGTCCAGCTCTCGGGTAAAAATCACCTGTTGCTTAGCTTCTTTATAAGTGGTCGCATGTCTGTTGGGTTCATTCCAAATGCCGATATAATTCCCCTTCCTGCTGTTGTTGGCTGAAGCGGATGGAAATGAAATATTTACAGCCAGCCTTTTGAGGCCGATGAGAGGCGATTCTACCGTCACGACGATGAGGTCTCTGTCGGGATGACAGGCTGTATACACTTGTACCGGAATACCATCAATCTCAAAATAACTGGAGATGATGCCGCTCCAAAGGTCCACTTTCTGCAGACAATTTTGCAAGTCGGTCATCGCTACTTCCTGGCCCTCCTCATTCAACAACGAGAAAGCGATCCTGGCCAGGTTGATCCGATGCGGGTTGCCCGCCAGCCATTCTGTGATCAACTTTTGCTCTTCCGTCTCTTCGTTTCTGAGGGGATAGGTGACCATCTTACTGTTGTGAAGTACTTGCTGTCCCTTGAAATTGTCAATATTCACCCCTTCGGGTACTGGGTCAGAATGCCATCCCCATTGTGACAAGATGTTGAAAGGAATAAAAGTCTGTAATCCGGTGAGATCTGCTCCAAAAGCAATTTCGCCGTTTCCCACTTGTGCCGGACTTCGTTTGCTGAATTTATCGGATACAATGTTGTGTCGCGAGACCACCTCTTTGCGGTCGATTCTATTCTGAGCAGCCAGGTTGTTGCAACCTAACAGGGCGATGATCAATATAAAGTAGCTTATCCTCATAAGAATTTCGATTGTTTTAATCTTTTCTTCATCGGTTTTCTGCCCATCTTAAACAGCAGCTCACCCCCTTTGATCAGGTCTCTCTGGAGCAAAGTGTAGTCACTGATGGGCTTGCCATTTATTTAGCCTCATGTCATTTGCTGGCTTTTAGCTTTTTGCCTTTCGAATTAATGGTTTCCTTTACCGACACATTTTTCGATGTCTGGTTTGTGTCTATCTCATTGCCTGTGGTGTCGAAATAGGAATTGCTGAGGGTTACGCCATCACAGTTGGAAATTACCATTCCCTTGCTTTCGGGCACAGCCTTGCTTTCTACTGTAATGTTGTTGATGTTGATGTTCTTACAGCCAGAATAGTTTTGTACATCACCACAGGCATCCCGCAGAATAAGTCCATCCAGTTTGATGTTACTGCATTCGTTGAAATGAATCAGTGCCGGTTTGGTTTGTAATGCACTTTTTTCGAGGAGTCCTTTCTCTACCTGATTGGTAATACTTTTCAATACCTCCTGTCCATGCCCTTCAATGACTCCTTTGCCGGTGATCCCAATATTCTCAACTTTGTCCGCCAGGATAAGTGCCGGGGTATTGTTGATGCTAAAGTAGTCGTAAATCGATCGAAAGGCTACAAGGACAGCACCTTCATAAAGTTGAATTGTTACGTTTGATTTTAAGTGAAAACTACCCGTTAGGTAGCGTCCTACGTAGAAGTTGAGTTGTCCGCCTCCGTTGGCACTGATATAATCAATGGCATATTGTATGGATGCTGTGTTTAAGGTGGCACCATCTGATTTGATGCCAAACATCGATGCTTTGTAATCCTTTGCAAAAATTGAGAAGGAGAGGATTAAAGCGGCGCAGGTAATAACTATTTTTTTGCTCATTTTTATTGTCTATTAATGTTGAATGGAGTAAAACAGCATTATTGGATCGTTACATTTTTGGAACGGTTTTGATTAATCTGCTTTTTGTCTTTGCTTTCGGGTTCAATAAACTCTACGTTGCGGAAAGTCGCTCCGTCCACGTTGTCGATTACGATTGAAGGGCGGTAATCTTTTTTCTCAGCAACCAGCTTTACATTGTCAAATATCACACCGTCAGCATGACGTACATAGAATCCCCATGCAGGCAGTTCTTTCCACTGTGAGAATTCGGGGTATTTATCGCGCATGTCGGGTATACTGTCCAGTTCGGCCTGGCTAGTGCCGCGATATGCATATAGCGGATTGCCGGCACCCGGATATACAATCTCGATGTTTTTCAATACCACATTCTCTATTTTATGGTCGGGAAGTCCGAATATGACGGCAGGAGAGATATTGCGCGGATTATCTTCCACCGGCCCTTCGTAGTTATAGCCCGCATCGGGTTTCGACATCGGAACTTCTGCATATACGTTGGAGATGCGAACATTCTTCATGCTTGGTTGTTTGCCGCTGCTCCAGCGATCGCCTATACGAAGAAAAATGACGTTACCGGTGTTGATGGAACGGATGCTGTCCACCTCAATATCTTCGATGATTCCTCCGTCTACTGCAGCAAAAGTGATGGCAGAACGAAACGTGTCAAATA
>DHTF01000077.1:2904-14902 GCA_002411515.1 Proteiniphilum sp. UBA5267
GCAGAACGAAACGTGTCAAATATCGTCACGTTTTTAATTTTAAAATTTTTGAATCCTCCTCGGGATACGGTGCCAAACTTGATCCCATTCGCACTGGAGCGGCCTACACAGTTCTCCACTACCACATTCTGACAAATACTTTTGGCATCGTGCGATTTGAAACAAATCACATCGTCTGCTGCATCAAAGTAAGAGTTTTTGATGGTCACTCCGTCACAATCTACAATATCGATTCCATCGTTGTTCCAGTATGCTTTGCTGTCTACGTAGATCCCATCTACATATACATTCTTACACTGGTCGTAGGTCTGGTTCCAACTTGCCGGGTCGCGAAGAGTGATGTCGGTGATGGTGACGTTGACACACTCCCGGAAGTAGATGTTCTCCGGCCGTCTCCATTCCCTGGGTCTGTCCAGCAAGAGCTCATCTTCAACAAGGCCGCGGTGGATCAGGCTGACCAGGTTGTTGGCCGTAGTGAATCCCCGTCCGTTAATGGTCCCTTTGCCAGTAATTCCAATGTTCTCCTGATTCACGGCAAAAATCATGGAGGACCACTTGACTTTGGGATCAATCACATAATCCAACGGATTGGTGGATCCCAGTAAAGTTGCACCCGGTTCCAAATGAAGGGTTACATTCGATTTCAAGTAAATGCTTCCAGTTACGTAATTGCCTATTTGAAAAACGAGGCGACCGCCTCCTTTTTCACTTACGTAATCGATTGCTCTTTGTATGGTTCTTGTGTTGAGCGTTGTCCCGTCGGCTTTTGCACCAAAATCGGATACGTTGTAATCTTTTGCCTGGAGATGCGAGGCAAGAAGGATAAGAAGGCTAAGCAGGACCGAGAAATGTATATTAATCTTACTCATGATGGTTTTTGCTGTTTGATGAATAAATCTGATTTAAGCTTACTTTTGAATGATACCGGTCGATTTGTGACGGATAAAATTTTTCCCTCTGCCCGGAACATTGTATTTCATCCCGGATAATGTTGCTCCTTTTACACCGTCAAACACAACGGCAGGACGATAATCTTTCTCTTTTGCAGTGAAAGTCACATTCTCCAGCGTGAGATTACCAGCGTGACGTACATAGAGTCCCCATGCCGGCAATTCCTTCCAGTTGGAAAATTCCGGATAGGAGTCAATCAATTCAGGGATACTGTCCAGATCTGCAGGTTTGGTTCCACGATAGGCATAGTTCGGGTTACTGCCTCCGGGGTACACAATTTCGATATTACGCAGGCTCACATTGTTGATGTCTACTCCCGGAATACCGTATATGATGGCCGGGGATATATTGCGGGGAAGATCTTCAATCGGTCCTTCATATTTGTAGCCGGTGTCGGGTTTGGTAGCAGAAATTTCTGCGTACATGTTCTGGATGGTAACATTGTCAATGGTTCCCTGTTTGTCTTTATTCCAGCGTGTTCCGATACGTAAGAAAATAGCATTTCCAGTATTATAAGCATAAAGGCTGTCTACAAATATATCTTCCACCTTGCCTCCATCGGGAGCGGCAATCGTAAAAGCAGAACGGAAAGTATCGTACACTTTGTTGTTGATGAAACGGATATTTTTGTATCCACCCGACGTCACCGTCCCAAATTTAATGCCGTTGGCGCTTGAACGGGCTACGCAGTTTCGTACCTCAATATTCTCACACCGCTTGTTTTTATCGTGTGATTTGAAGCAGATGGCATCATCCGAAGCATCGATAAAAGAGTTACTAACTATTACGTCCTTACAGTCTACGATATCCAGTCCGTCGTTGTTCCAGAATACTTTGCTATCAACTGTAATTTTGTCAATTAATAGGTTCTCACATTGATCATAGACCTGCACCCAGTCTGCCGTATTCTTGATGGTAATTTCCTTTATTACCACATTGTTGCATTCCCGGAGATAGATTCCCCTTGGCCTTCTTGAGGCAGGTCGGTCAAGTTGTAGCTTATCTTCAATGATCCCTTTGTGTATTTGATCTATCAAGTTGTATGCCACGTCAGCTCCTTGGCCATCAATCACCCCTTTTCCCGTGATGGAAATGTTGGAGGCGTTTTTGGCATACACCAACGCGGTATAAGAAGGATTATCGATGTTGTAATCATATATGTTGGTCGATCCTACCAATATGGCTCCTTCGCGCAATACAATATGGACATTCGATTTTAGTTCAATGCTTCCCGTCAGATAACGACCCACATAGAATACCAGTGTGCCTCCTCCATTATCATGAATGTAATCAATGGCTTTCTGAATAGAGCTGGTATTGAGTGTGGTCCCATTGGATTTAATTCCAAAGAATGATGCTTTATATTCTGCAGCATAAAAACATGTAAAGTAAAAAAACATCAATATGAGGGTGATGGACTTTAATTTGTTCATACGTAAATATTTTAAAAAGGTTTGTCAACTATTGGATGTATATCCATCCGGATTATTTTTTTATAAAGTCTTCCCGGATTGGATTAAAACTATCTATAAGCCTCAATGTGGGAGTCAAAGATTGTACCGTATGGGGTACGCCACTGGGTACAACATAGATATCTCCGGAGGTCAGACGCTTTTGCTGATCTCCAATAATAACAAGGACGTCTCCTTCGGCTACATAACTGATTTGTTCGTGCGGGTGCGAATGAAAAGGGTCGGGTTCGTTCATTGGGCCATCTTTAAAATCCACAATCACCATCATCAGGTTATCCAGATAAGTAAATTTACGACTCACGGTTTCGCTTACTTTTATGGCTTCTGTCTTCTCATATTCCATAAATAGTTCAATGGAGTCTGAGTTCTGGGTATTTTGTGCATCTTCTTTGTTGGTCTGATTGGTACCATTCCCTGCACAGGAGAAAAAAGCTGGAATCATCATCATTAATATTAATCTGTTCATATTAAAATAGTGTTTTTTTATTTTTGTAATGTGATACTTCGTGTAGAACCAATTGCTTTGTCAACGTTTACCCGCAATTTTAATTTGGGAGAAGTTGCCACGACTTCAATTTCCGGGTCGCATATTTTAACTTCTGCTATTTTACGATCTATTTCCACAGAAATACTTTTGTTTGACTGTGTCGGATCTGAAATGCCAATGATCAGCTCCTCGTTTGTTTCCTTCATAATGACAGATGCGGGGGCGTCGACAGATATGTCTTCGACATAATCTTCGGATGCCTCCCAGAAATTTATCCCTGTCACTTTTTCTTCTTTGTTTTGTACTGCTTGTACTTTCGGTGTATTCATCAGAATAACAGAATTGGGGCTTTTTGCATAATCCTCCGTTTCAGTGCGATTCTTTCCCGGTAAAAGTACGTAAGCGTAAGTGTCATTGAGAGGGTTCTTGCCATGATCAAACCAAAGCGTAAAATAGCTCCTGTTGATGGGATCCTTGAGTTGATAAATTTGATTAATCTCGAACCAGGTACCCGTCTGGAGTTCTTTTTGGATATGAAGAACAGGTTCATTCGGGAAATAATAACCGATAGAAGACTTTTCATTCACAGACTCAAAATGAACCCAATCGCAGTTGTTTAGCGTCAATTCACCGTCACTTTTTAGTATTTCATTTCCACAGGAATATAACCGATGAACCGAACCATCGTTTATTTTTCTGTTTTCCACTGTGGTTTCTATTGTTCTGTTGTCTGAACTATTTATCCCTGCACCCAAAGCAACAATTTCATCACCCACCATCAGCCATGATTTTTTTGCTTCCAACGAACAGTCCTGTGCATCAAACCACATTCCTGCCATACCATATTTCCCGCAGATAGATGATCCTCCTACCCAGTTTTGTGGACTCTTGTAACCATCCGCATAGAGGAGTCCCTCGCCGAAAGGCAAAGTCTTGGCTTCCCGATAACGGGTGTCTTCGGTTGTTCCAGCCAGACGATAAGCATTTACCGTGGGCCAGAAACTGTCGGAATATTGGCGAAGATCATTGTCATACAAGTACGTCATGCCATCTCCCATGTGCCATCCTTTTAAATTTTCACCGTTGATGGTCTCGTAATTTTCAATTCGGGAAGAAGACATACTTATTCCGAAAGCAAATCCTGGCTGGATATGGACTACCCGGTCCATCGCTGGAAATATTTTATTCAGCGACCTGGGTTCCATGGCGACAATCGACTGATCTGATAATATATTTCTTGTTGTTGCCAAAAGATAACTGGGGACATCGTGAATGAAATCCCTGTAAGTATCTTCCATTATATTGGCCTTGACAAACGACTGTAAATAGCGCTTCTCTTCTTCGGGAGCTATTTCCGATAACTGGATTAAAGTGACCAGGAGACCGTGTCCGGCTGTTCGGTCTGAATCTGTCCTCGATGATTCCCGGCCACGTACCATATCCATCAATGCCCCCCTATAAATAATGGGAACAAACGAATTATGGATCCACTCGTAAATCATTTGTACATTTTTTTCAGGTACTTCCCATTGGGAACCTGCCACTATTGTCATGATATTTACCAGTTCACGCAACAACGAACGTCCATATCCACCCGTATAGGGATGCCATTGATGTTGGACGAAAGATCCGTCGCGATAAAAGCCATCTTTGGTGGTGACATACGTGAACTCACACTCCAGACCATCAACACCCATCGTTATCTGTTCGGGATTCTGGCCAAGGATACCGCGTAAAATCATGTTCTTGCATTGCCATACTTTGTTGGCTCCGGTCGACGCTCCATCATAAGCTACATCTGGTGCAAAAAAATTCATTGCCTCTATCGCTTTCTCCAATTGCTCATTCGATAGATCATCATACATGAGCGTGAGCAGGTTATTCAGCACCATTGGGGTTCCTATTACCCAGTCCCACCAGTTGTCATACCATTTTACCGAAGGATTATATTTGTTCGCTAACATCCAATCGATCCCTTCCAGAATATCTTTTTTAAGTTGCGCGTTGTTTTCGTACAATGAACCCTTGGTGCGGTATGCCAATGCCAATTGATTCAGTTTGCCGAAACTTCCCGTTACTTTGGAGGAAATAGATCCATGAGGTATAACGCCGGAAGGATTTTCTACTTTTTTATCGGTCTCCCAAAGATATTCTCTTTCAGGACTTTTGTCCATGTTTTTCCATAAGGTTTCGACAGAAATATCCATTTCTTTTATGCGCTTCTCTACAATGCTATCGGTGATGTCTGATTGAGATGATGTCAAAACATCAAAATAGCGTTCCCGTAGATGATCGTAGGAGGAAGTGGAATTTTTTGTGCACCCAACACCTATTACGACAAATAACAATGGCATTATTCTCGATAAAAGTAGGAGTATTTTATTTCTCTTGCTCTTCATAAGAATCAATTTGTTATTTACCATAAATTGTTACAGGACCGATCAATCCCATCGATTGGATCTCTTGTTCACGTCCTTTGCGGTTGGTGAATTTTTGGGCTGTGGGATTGTCTGTCAATGTTTGGGCGTAATTACCCATGGTCGTGATGACATGTATTTCAATCTCATTTTCTCCCATCTTTAAATCAGTGGAAAGTTTATAAATACGGTTACCATACCATTTTACGCCTTGAGAAACTCCGTTGAGAAATAGTTCCGATATACCCGACACCTTCCCCAGGTTCAGATAACATTCTTTTTGGGTGATCTCTATTTTCTTTTTATAGACAGCCGTTCCTGTAAATCTTAGATATTCAGTATCTTTTAAATCTTTCAGCAGGGCCATCTCGGTCGTTTTTATATCGCTTTCAAAGCTGTGGCGTAACTCCACCTTCCAGTCGTTGATGGTTTTTCCATCAGTGTGTCGGGTTGGTATCTCTTGCCAATATTCGCCATCTTTTTCTTTATTGAATACGATGATACGAGATTCTGCCGGCCCGAGATTCAATTGCATTCCATCCTCTTTGAGTATCAGTCTGTAAGACTTACCCGTCTCGGCATCCCAGACCCATGGATTGCGTCCCCGCGTAATTTCTTTAGAGAAGGTGATCCAGGAATTTCTGCTTTCATGTTTATGGGCATTGGAAAAGAATAATATTTCACTTTTGTCGTTTGCCTGGTAACGTGTCTGCATGAGATAGCGGTCGGGATTGCTAATATTCATGTAATGAGGCAGCTGGTATTGACTCTGTAAATCAGTGTACCACTCCAGGTAGCGTAGATCGGCCGGTTTGGGAATCAGGACAAAGCGGTCTGAGTAACCACGAAGTTTATCCGTCCAGTCTTTTACTTTTTTGTCGTTCTCCTTGTAATTGTTCAGACCCAATGATTTCTCGGGCAAGCATTCAACGGAGAATATTTTTCCTCCCATACGGACAAACTCATAGAGCTTGGCCATGGTATCAGGAAACATGCTCTTCACCTCCGGTAAAAATAGAACGCCGTATTTCTTGGGCCCGTAACATAGTTTCCCTTTTTCAAGTTTCGCCTCTTGAATGATTTTTTCAGTCACATAATCGGCTGCCCCTCCATTTTTATTGATAGATTCCCAAAGGATGGATGTATAGGATACATTTAGCTTTTCGGGGAAGGGATCTGTTTGTACACCCATTTCACTCCACATGTCGTAGTTGGCTGGAAGGATGGCCATATCGGTATACATGTCGGCATTCTGGAGCAAAGATGAAATGCGGGCCTTGTATTGATTCAGGTATTTGAAATAAGGCCACCAATTATTTTTTTCGTTATAGTAAGAACCATATTGCACCCAACCGGGGAAAGCTGCCTCGGGAGGAGAATAATTAAACCCATGCCAGATGGAATGGGTAATTCCTGACATGAGAGCCTGATCCGAACCTATTTTCAGTAATTCCAGCGTGGCGTTAAAAACAAGATACGTGTTGGTCATCTCCTCGCAACTAATTACTCTTTTCCCGCTGAGATGTGCTGCCGAGGAAACATATTTGTTGATCATGGTATAACCACGTCCCCGACGATAGTCCTCGTCCGACATCTCTTCTCCCAGTTTGTGTTTAAGCCAGTTTGTTGTCCACGATTCACCTTCTGGAATGTCGTAGCCCAAGCTTGTTTCCAACGGGAAGAATCCCCTGCCGTAGGCTTGTGCCCTCGATTTTACGTTTTGTTCACGGCACCACTCAAGGTAGGTTAGGGTAAATCGTTCATACAACAATTCGGCCTTTGTATATTCAAAGTCAAAGCGAACGCGACGGATAACCTCTTCAAAATCCGGACTTTTCTTTACGCCATAATTCTCATCTACCACAGCCCCCAGTCGTCCCACCTTGAACATGGTAAAAGGAAGATAGGGCATCATGTCGTAACCTCTTCTTTTTTTGAACTCCTCCGCGAGATCGGTACTCCAGTTGCATCCTTCCAATTCCATCGAATCGGTGAAGAAGGCCCTCAGGTGGTTGGAGAGCGGGCCTGTTTTTTCCTGGATGGTGTCTGACATGTGATTCAGGTACTTTTTTACGGCTTTCTTGTCCATGTGGTTCAGGATTGGACCTGCAGCACCGGGTGCCCCGTTGATCACGGAGGCAAAGGAGTTGACTTTCACCAAGGCATAAAAGACATGTTTACCTTCCGGCACCTTGACCTGAATAAGTTCATTCTGTCGCTGGTCCGATAATTCAATCACCTGATCAAGGCTCTCCATGGGCTCAGGAACCATTTTCAGGGAAAGAATTTCAAAAGTTCTGCCCGGAAAGGTGTCGGTAACTCCGGGATCCGTCTCATTGAAAATATGGTAGCGCGATACTTCATAGTCCATTGGCCCTTCCAATTCCTCTGCGAGTATCAGTGCTACCTGGGCGCGCTCGTCATGGGGCAGTGTTTCTGCACCGAATGGCCAACCGGAACCCACGATCAGATCACAGGTCATATCCAGTTTTTTAGCTTCGTCGAAGGTAACCTGCAACATGTCGATCCATTCGTCACTGAGCCACTTTATTGATTTGATGCCGAGATCATCTCCTGTTGAAGGAAAGTCGATGGGATTAATTTCAACCCCACCAATACCTGCTTCTTTCAACAGACGCAACTCTCTGATAATCTCATTTTTTTCCACTTTGTTCCCGTTCCACCACCATCTGACGAAAGGATGATATTTTGCATCCGGATTCTTGAATGTGGTATAGATAGTGGCTTTTCGTTTTCCGTTTGTATCTACAAGTGTGTCTGATCCCAGCAGGGAAACACCCCCCGTGGCTACCAGACCGGCAGAAAGTGCCGCACTACGAATGATAAAAGATCGTCTGTCCATATTGTTTTGAATAATATTCGAATTGTTTTAGAAACTGTTTAATTTTTTTGGTTGTCGTTCTGTTAAAAATATCCGTGTGTTTTCACATCTCCGTATTTAAGTGCGATTTCCACACGTTTCACCGTGAAAGATGAGTCTACCGCGTGGAAAGTGACGGTATTGTACCCTTGTTGCATACTTTCCCCGGAGAGGACAAATGCATACTGGCATTCTCCTGCCTCAAGTCCTCTCTCTCTGTCATAGGGTGAAACATACTCTGGCGCCGTACGGGTTATGTCTTTTCCGTTGACCTTTACTGTAAAAGATGCCTGCTTGCTGTTTCTGACAAAAAGTATCACCTCTTCGGGAATAGTCTTCACAGGATCATCCCCAATAAAAATATTTGCGTGGGAGGGTTCACCGGGCTTTACCTCCAAGGGTAAGGGGGAGATGTGTTTGATGCCATATTCGGTTACGCCGTCGGAGAGGCAATAAATCTTGTTCTTGTAGGCAAGTGTCTCCAGTGATCCCAGTTCCTGAATCAGATTAGGTGAGATAACCCGGCATACCTGGTCACCTTTTTCCAGGTGTAACATCCCTTGGTAAGTCGAGTTAAAGGCTCCATAGTAATGATTGAAAAGATAAATGCCGTCGGCACCCTGCGACAAGATATGGGAAGCCATTCCTCTGAACATTCCATGCGAAAAGGTCTCCCTCGGTTTATACCCTCCGTCGTCGATGGTTGCATAGACCGGGACCGTTTTTGACCCTAGCTCTTTGATAAATTGTGCAACCGGCAGGGAGGGGTTACCACGCCAATGCACTCCGATCGTTATGAAGTCTACCAACCCCAAGCGGATCCACTCCTGGATGTCGAGTCCTTTGTCAAGACAATCCTGTACGGTGAGTGGTACCCTCACGGAGAGGAGTATTTTTTTTCTTCTTTTTTTAGAGAGTTGATCCACTTTTGCTTTCACTTCTTGCAGCAGTTCGGTCATCAGGTGAGCGTTCTTCTTTCCTTCGCCTTGCTTGAAATAGACAATGAAACGCATAAAATCCAGATCCAAGCCGTCAATCATCTCATATTTTTCCAGTTGCTCCGTTATGATTGCCAACTTATGGGCACGCACTTCCGGATATGCAAAATCCAATGCCCTTGAACCATTTAATCCGGGTGTGTCATCGTTGGTCCAATACGCAGGATGTGCATACCAGAATTCAGAATAAGTGATGGGGCAATTTAACGTAGTATCATTAAAATGAAGGTCGTTCATCCTGTAGGTGATGAAAGCTTCCATACCGTGCATCTTCGCTCGTTTCAGTGATGCTTCAATCAGGTCAGTACCTTCTTTTTCGAGATTCAGGTGATTTTGGTAAAAGCTTTTATAATGGTTGGTGGCAGCGGTATCATTGCCACAATTCAGCTTTCCGTCAAGGTCATCACCCAATATACGTCCATGCTTTGAGCGATAATAAAAAAAATCGCTGCCTGTGCACATCATATACGTATTCACCTGTGAATGACTGACCATGTCAACGTAAGCATTTACATCGTTCACAGTGAGGGGTCTTTTTTGAAACCAATAATTACCCAGCGCATCACTTCCGTCGTTGTTGTGGATGATCCGGTATCTCTTTTCAGGTTCACTTGCACCAACTTGTAAGGATAGAAGTATGCCCCAGGAGATCAATAAACAGATGATATGTTTTTTTTGCATAGTACAGCCAGGATGATCAATGTGCTTTAATATTGTTGTAAAGAATACCCGATCTCATTTGAGGGTTTCACAAATCAGATAGTTTTAGAAAAAAGAGGGTAGGGATTAGGAAATCTCTACCCTCTTAACAATTAGAAATTCACGCGAAAATGAAATTTAAAACCAATTTGGGTTTGTAGAGGTTTCCTGAATAGGGATTTCATAGGTCATGTTTTCTACTTTGTAGATTTTCCCGGATGACCAGTGAACCGCTGATCCGTTACGGTCGGTATTTACGTTCCAACGTTTGTTGTTGGCGTATTCAAGCCCGTTTTCTCCCCACATTTCAATCCTCCACTGTAGTTTAACCATATCCAGAATAGAAAGGCCAGCCATGGACGAGTAATTGTCACAGGTCAATGTCGGTGCGCCCTCTTTTGTTCTTGCAGCAAGTAATTTGTTGAGTGTTGTTTTTGCAGCACCCTCTTGTCCGGCAAGTGCCTGGGCTTCTGCAAGCATCAGCAACACTTCCGAAGAACGGATATAGGTATAGTCACAGTTTAGTTGATTGTTTCTGACGTTGTGTTGTTTGGCGATCGTGGCTCCCCATTTCAGGTTGGTATATTTGGGAAGTACCCTTTCCCGTTTGTTGGTTGGATAAGTATACGTTACCGGTGTCATAATAAATCTGCTTTTGCGGTAATCGTTGTTATCCATCTTTTCATACAATCTGTTATCAATTCTCATATGGTATGCACTTAAACCTCCGTTGCCTTCCAGGAAACAGTTGAAATTGCTGAATTGATAATTCGGAGCCCCATTTCCGTCTACCCATCCTAAGATAGTCTCGGGATTAACGCTAAGACTACTGAATGCATTGTCGTTGGCTTTCACATCATCTGTTCCTGCAGCTAAGGCGCTAACACGGGAATTGTCAATACCGTAATAATCTTCAGCAATAAAATTGGGATATTTATTCAAAATTTCTTGCGTGGCTGTGATACAGGTATTATAATCACCTGTCCAGAGCGATGTTCTGGCAAGGAAGTAAAGAGCTACTCCACGGTCAATATCGTTTGGCTTCTCGGTGGTAAATCCATCTGCAGCAGTTCCGATCTGAGATTCAGCAAAAAGTTTAGCAGCTTCTTTCAGGTCTGTTTTGATGAAGTCGTAGGTATCGGTAGCAGATGCAGGGGCTACAGGGGTATTCACGCCATATTCGGTGTAGATTGGCATTCCTTTTCCCTCTTTACCTCCTTGCAGGTATGCTTTCTGGTATCTTTCCATCAGCAACATGTATCCATATGCCCGAACGGTGAGTGCCCTTGCGCGATAATCCTTCAGCGATTTGCTTCCGCTTTGGTCAACGATTTCTTTGCTCAAGTAGGCCAGTACCTTATTTGCATTGGTATGAGGAGTTGCAGCCAGTAACCACCAAGTATAGTTATAGGTTCTGTCTTCAGCTAACCAGGGCTGAAAGCTGCCATCCATGTTATAGAAAATTTCATAACTACCCGTACTTCCCAAAGTGGCTTCTCCCAATACGATGTCATTTCCCCTAAGATTGCCAAACAAATCCTGGTTGGTAAGCGGATTTAAGGGATTGCCGCCAAATCCGGAATAATCACCGGCCAGTCTGAAATTACCATCCAGTGTTTCCACCAATCCGCCCATTATCAGTTTAATCTTGTCTTCGTCTCCCGAAGCCAGGATCTCCTGGATCATTTCGTCTGTGAGGTTATTGGGTGGGGCAACTTCCAAGCTGTCTTCACATGCTGAAAACAGAAAACCCATCAGTAAAAAATATAGAAATATCTTTTTCATTATTTTCAAAAATTAAGAGCGTTAAATTATAATTCAACATTTACACCAAATGATACGGTTTGCATGGTGGGATAGGTATATGCACCTACTTCCATTCCACCGGTCAATGACATACTGGGATCAATACCCTTGGCTGCAGAGATCATAAACAAGTTGTCTGCAGATACAAAGAGGCGTAACTTGCTGATTTGGTAGTTCGATAGCAGATTGCTAGGCAACGTATATCCTAATGTGATATTTTTTAGCCTTAAATAAGATGCGGAGAAGAGGGCCATGTCGGTATATTTCCATGAACCGAAGGTTGAACC
>DHTF01000077.1:15053-26669 GCA_002411515.1 Proteiniphilum sp. UBA5267
TTCCATGAACCGAAGGTTGAACCATCGTAATTATCTGCCCCGTACCATTGCATCGGGAATTTGGCATTTTTGTTTTCCGGAGTCCAGGTGTTGTTGATCAGTTCCTCAGAAAGGACGCCGATGTTGTATCTTAAGTAATAGCTGCTTCTGTAAAGGCCGTTTCCATATTCTACGCTGTAGAATTTACCACCCAATTGGTATGCTGCCATGGCGCTTAAATCGAAACCTTTATAATAAATTGAAGTAGAGATACCACCAACCCATTTAGGAATGGCACTGCCCACTTCATATTTCGAAGCCTCGTTGTAATTCTTGGTCTTTACATCATCACCTACTTTTGCTCCCGGATATGTGTTTGCAGTAACATCTTCCTCGGTTACCTTGTGATAGAATAAAGGCAATCCTGTTTCCTGGTCTACGCCTCCATATTTATAAATCCACAAGTTATACCAGTCTCTTCCTACTCCTCTGAGGTAGTATTGTCCACTGGCTGCATTACCAGAACCGGTAGTTGACCAACCTTCTCCATTAGCTTCGTACGTATTAGCTGGTAATCCAGGGGTATATTCCGGGATAGAGCCTGCTGGTACGTCTTTCAACACAGTAGTGGAATGTGCACCGTTTGTAGAAACAGTCCATGAGAAGTCTTTTCTGCGAATGATGTCTACACCGAGTTCTACTTCAAGACCATTGTTCTGCAATGCGGCACTGTTGGATTGGAGTGATTCCTGACCAACAGCCATATAGTTCACTTGTTGGTTGTAGAATGTGTTGTCGGTAAGTCTACTATAGTAGTCAACGGTACCGTGTACGCGGTTAAACAAGGAGAAATCAACTCCGATGTCAAACGTCTTTGTATTTTCCCAGGTCAACGCATCGTTCACAAAACCACCTACACTCATTGTATAGTCTTTGGGTGTACCTGTACCACCTGAAGTTTCGGTATACTTTGCTCCGTAACCCCAAGTTCTGTAACCGCTGTAGCGGCCAATTGCACTGGCGTTACCGATAACACCGTAGCTTGTTCTCAATTTCAGGTTGTTCAACCAGTCTTTGGTATCTGCCATAAAGGATTCGGAAGTCACGCGCCAACCTGCACCCAACGACCAGAATGTACCCCATCTGTTTTTCTTGAACTTGGATGAACCGTCACGACGGATCGAAGAAGAGAGGTAGTATTTTTCGTCGTAAATGTAATTGGCACGACCCAGGAAGCTCTCCATTCTTTCAATGTCTTCTCCGTATCCGGGAGTACCAAAACCTCTGGCATTGACGTATCTGCCCACAAAGTTACCAGCGCCCAGAAATCCAGGGATCAATTCATAGCTGGATCCCCAGTTAACGCCTTCGTTACCCCAGTCATTGTACTCGTGTGCAGCCATGGCATCCACATGGTGTTTGTTAATGTCTTTGTTATAAGACAGAATCTCCTGGGTATTGATGATGGTTTGGTTCGTCAGTCTCCTGTAAATACCTCCTTGATCCTTTGCTGCTCCTGTCACGCTGTTGGCGTATCTTAACTGAGAAATATTGTTCTTGTCGAACGAGAAGTTCACCAAAAATTTAAAATCATTCAAGAAACTGATTTCAGCATATGACCTTGTCGTAAGCATGTCAGCCACATCCTGCCATTTGTCATTTTCCATCGCATAGGCGATGTTGGTGCTTCCATACAATGCGCCTGTTTCTCCAATTGGTGAATAGGTGCTTCCTGCCGTGGAGTTGTAGATTGTACCATCAACAGAATGCGTTCTGTAACTGCCATCTTCGTTGTAAGCATATACAGGAACAATGGGGGCAAACCCGTTGATAAACCTGAATACGTTACCTTGGTTAGATCCAGCGTTTCTACCCCAGGTAGTACCCATTTTGTCAGTTGAAGTTCTGGAAAAACCAACATTGGCTCCAACTTTTAACCATTTGAAAAGCTGAGAGTTAATGGTTGATCTGCCACTGAAACGATCAAATTTTGAATTGCTGATATAAGAAGGATCAGACAGGTAGCCAAGAGATACGTAATAATCAACCTTATCGGTACCTCCGTTGGCCGAAATATTGTATTCCTGCCTGTAGTTTTTATCTAACAAAACTTTGTCGAAAGTATCGCTATAGAGCATTTCTGCATTCGGATTCAATCGTCCATCGGTACCTACCAGATAGGCACCTGTCATTGTTTTGGCAGGAACACCGCTTACGTTTGCTTCATCCACATAGATTGCTCCCGGTACGCGGTATGCCATGTAGTTTCCAAAACGGTTTGTTCCGAATGTCGATTCTTTGTTGATGTAGTTGAACAAGTGCTGGCTGGCAAATTCTGCAGCCTGTTCATGTGAATAATTGGGGTTATTTACATTGGTGGTCCAGTTTTGTGGTTGTCCTGTACCATTCACGCCATAACGGTATGAGTTGTAAATCGATTTCCAGGCAAATTCATAGAAATCTTTTGAGTTATCGATCTTTCCCAGATCAAATGGCCCCACTGAATTGAAGCCTGCTTTGGCAGAAAATGAGATATTGGTTTTGCCCGATTTACCCCTTTTGGTTGTAACAAGTACCACACCGTTTGCACCGCGAGAACCGTATAGTGCGGTAGATGCAGCATCTTTTAATACCGTAATGCTTTGAATATCGTTCGGATTGATAGAAGATAATGGGTTATCGCTTTGAGCCGGTACTCCGTCAATCACAATCAAGGCAGCAGAACTGTTAAGGTTTGCCGACCCTACACCGCGCACGCGAATACCCATATCCATACCAGGCTGACCATCCACGGAAGAGACCTGCAAGCCTGCTACAGCGCCTTCAAGAGCGCGAGTTACCGTGGATACCGATTGAGAAGATACAATTGAACCGTCAACAGCGGAGATCGCTCCGGTTAAATCCTTTTTTTTGGCAGTACCATATCCAATCACCACAACTTCCTCCAGCGCATGCGTGTCTTCCACCAGGACGATGTTGAAATTAGATTTGCCGGCAGTTTGGATTGTTTGATTCAGGTAGCCGATATAGGTGATGCTAATTGCTGCGTCATCTGTCAAAGTCAAGGTAAAGTTGCCATCTATGTCCGTAATGGTTCCGTTTGTGGTACCTATCTCCAGGATGTTAGCGCCAATTACAGGTACGCCGGCATTATCCACCACCGTTCCGGTAATTTTCTTTTTCTGTTGTTGTGCGTCGGCAAGTCCTTCAGCTACTTCTTCAACACTTTTTGATAAGAGAATGTGATTTCCTTCCAACGTATAATTCACGTCTTTATTTTCCAAAAGAGCATTGAGCACATTGGAAACAGCTTGATGTTTCGATTTTAACGATACTTTTTCGTTCGTATTTACCTCATCGCTATAGATAAACAGATAATCGGTTTGCTTTTCAATTTCGTTTAGAACTTCTTTGAGGGTTACGTTTCGTTTATTGATCGTTACTCTGGCATTTTGTGTGTAGCTCATTTCGGCCATAGAACAAAAGACGCAGGTAAACAATAAAATAAAGGTTACTCGCATAATCAATAAAAAATGTTTAATGGGTACTTTTTCGGTTAAATGGTTACCCATTGGATTGTTTTTCTTCATACATTTGTAATTGTTTTAAGTTGATACATAAATAATTTCAGGTTGTGTTGACAAAAACATCTTATCGGTGGGCGTTGCAGCGCCTGCCGATTTTTCTTTTTCTGGTTATCCGTTAATTACTTCATAGGCCTTTTTTTTCTGGTTATTATTTAATATGTATTATGTTTGTTGTTTCATCTCTTTCATATTTGAAACGAATGCTTTTTTGCAATACTTTGAGCGCATAATCAACCCCATCTGACTGCCGGAATTTTCCCGTATAGGTATGTTGAGGTAAATTGAGGGGATTAATCTGAATATCTACATCGAAATATTTTTCCAATGAAAGCAGGATATTTTCTAAATTTTCTTTATTAAAAGCAATTAACCCTTTTCTCCACAGATACGGGTCGGTATCCGTAATTTTCGAAACGATGAGTTCATTGCTTTTCAGCGTACTTTTCTCGTTTGGGTTCAATGAAACAACCTTCTCCTCATTTCTATATACATCTACCCCTCCTTCAAAAAGACTGGTTACAAAACTTTGGTGTTTGCTATATGACTCCAGATTAAAGGATGTACCTGTTACATGGATATCTCCCTGCGCAGTTTTCACCACAAATGGTTTTTTTTCATTCTTGCTCACCTCGAAATAAGCTTCCCCGTCAAGGTAAACCGTCCTGTTTTTCTTTGAAAATTCTGTAGGATACCGGAAAGTAGTGTTGGCATTCAACCATAGGTTGGTATTGTCAGAAAGGACCAGATTTATCCGTTGACCCGCTGGAACAAGAATGGTGTTGTATTGTTCGGATTTATCCCTGAGCCCGTACAAATAAATCCCGCCAATGATCAGCACCAACATAACCGCTGCTGTTGTGCTGATGATTCCGAAAGTCGATATCGTGATCTTTTTTCTCTTCAGGGAGGCTTTTCCATCTGTGAGCAACAGGGCATCATATAACCTTCTTTCACGAAGAAAATGTGCATGATTGGCATCAGAAGTTTCAATCCACCTTCTGATTATTTTTTCTTCCTGGTAAGAAGTTTTCCCTTCAAAAAAACGATGTAGCAATTCCCTCTCCATATGATGATAGTTACCTTGTCTTACTATGAAAACAATTCAGAGAGAGAATACCCTAAAGGAAATTGATATTTATTAAAATAAAATAAGGAAAAAGCCGAATGTAATGAAATCGCTTAAAGATAAACGCAGCTGTTGCAGTGCTTTGGAGATATGAAATTCAATGGTTTTCTGGTTCAAATGGGTCTTTTCTGCGATCTGTTTATACGTTAGCCCTTGATTTCTGCTTAAGAAAAATATCTTCCGCGTCTTTTGGGGTAGTTTATTGAGTGTTTCATCAATAATCTGCTGTAGTTCCATTGAAAATAAAAAGTCGGGATCGCAGGCTTCAAGTGTACTGATTTTCGTTTGTTGCAGCCACTCAGCATGCTCTTCCAGTTCGGCCTTTACCCGCAATTTAACTTGTTGATGGTGGAGATAATTCAGACATTTATTTTTAATGATGGTCAGAATATAGGCTTGCGGGTTGGTTTCGGGCAACAGGTTCTCTTTGTTTTCCCAATACGCCGTGAATGCTTCTGAGACAAAATCTTCCGCAATCTCAACCTCTTTCACATATCCTTTTGCAAAAAGAATAAAGCGACTGTAATATTTATTAAACAGTGCGTTGAAGTGTTTTATGTCAGAAAATGAGTCCATGTCGGGAAAATCATCTTGCAAATATATGCAAAACTTTACGTTAGGTTTAAATTTTAACTTAAAATATTTTTTGATATCTTATGTAAAATAGGAAGTCATTCCTTTTGATTTTACTAAAAAAATGTTAACGGAATTCTGCGATTTCCCCCTCCCATTCAATTCATAGTTTTGGTTCGTAGTTTTTGTGATACTACTCCAATAGCGTAACCCCAAATCCAGGAGAGCTTGAAGGTATAAAAACTCCATTTTCTACTCTGTTAAAGCCAAAATCAATGTCACTTGAAAAACATGTAACACCTTCATTCGTTACCACATTGCCTATGCCGCCAGCAAGATGTCCCGTATAGATGGTTTTTAAATAATCACCCCAGTTATGAGGCGAAGCTTGTAACCCATTTTCGATTAATCTTGGCATCAATTTTCTCCAGTTGGTAAATCCGTAACCCATAACATCTTCCAGATAAACATCCAGTACTTGTTTTTTACCCATTTCAAGTGCAAGATTCAGATCAGGCCTAGCCTCTCCATCTGCAAGAAGCGTATTCCTTTTTCTATTGTCATTGAGCCATTTTCTCAATACGGTGAAATCATCTACTGTCTCTCTGAAAGGTTCTTCAATCCACCAGATAGAAATATCCTCGAGTTGTTCCAGATATCGGATAAAGTTTTTCACCGTATAACCATCATTGGCATCTACTAAAATATCTACATCCGGGAAATAGCGATTTACCATGTGTGTTATTTCAACATCCCTTTTTAAACCTTCCTCGGCAGGCATCCATTTGAACCCTCTGCCAATTTTCAGTTTAAACTGACGGTATCCTCTGTTATAGTCATAAAAACACTCTTCAAGTATCTTGTCGAATGCTTTTCTATTATCTTTAATGTCCACATCATCCATATATACCATCCCGCTGTAGCATTTTGTGATAATGGGACTTTCTTGTCCTAGAAGTTGGTATACAGGCTTCTTTAATATTACACCAGTCAAATCGTGAAGGGGTATATCAAATACCTGCGATAAATCAGTAACACCTGAGTCTACACTAAATACCTCAGAAACTTTTTTTCCTTTTATTTGATTAAAAATCTCTTCTGCTTTTTCTTCCGATCCTCTCAGCATCCCTATTCCAGATGCCCCCTGTTTGGTTGATAATGTGCAAAGTGTGACCGTTGGGCCATGACCATGTATACCCAGTTGTGCATTTTTTCCAACCAAACGGGGATAACTTAATTTTACACTTGTAAACCTTAAATTATCAATAATATGATAATCCAGTTCATTGTCCTGATTAGATGTGAAATTTGTTGCTGATGCCGAAATCGTTCCTGGCAACATGGCTGCTAGTCCTGTATATGCAGCACAACCTAAAAAGTTACGTCGATTCATCCTAGTAATTTTTTTGTTTAATACTCTCTCAATTTGTTGGGTTATTTATCTCATTTACAAATTTATTTTGAAGTCTAAAAACAAGTTGGCGCATTGGTATAGGGTGACAATCTTATCCTGTTTTCCCAGTAAGCAGTAAACACTTATTTCGGAACATGAGTTCATCGATTTGCAGATAAGTTTGCAAATGTACACAAACATTGTCAGTCCAGAAGTTAGCTGTATATAAAGCATTGGAAACTTGAAATGATGATAAAAAAATGTCAAATTCTTCTTTTTACCAGTATTATGATTATTTTTGTGAAGATGAAGTAGCTGTATGGGAAAATGAAAATACTTGTATGAGAAAAATATCAGTTTTAACCCTGTTCTTTTTTCTTACCACGCTTATTCTGGCTCTGTTACTCATGCTAAGCAACAGGAGCAGTGAAAAGGAACGGGGATATGACAGTACCACCGTGATGACCCGCATTGCTCATATCGGTGAACTGGCATTGGTAAAACACAATTATACCGGAGTAATCGGGTACAAGGACTACAAGAAGTTTCTGAATATCAACGTCCCATTGACCGATAAATATTTCCTGCTGAAATACAACGGATATATCAAGGCGGGTGTGGACTTCGAACGGATCAATGTAAATGTGGAAAATGATTCCACGCTGCATGTTTCCATTCCCAAGCCCCGAATTCTGGATACGGTAATCGACGAAAAATCGGTCGAAGTGTACAACGAGAGCGAGAATGCTTTTAATCCCATCAAGATATCGGATTACAACGAAGCGCTCATCAGGGAGAAAAATGTGATGGCCAGTGATGCCATCAACCAGGGGATACTGACGGATGCTGCAAAACAGGCCAGGCTTGTGTTAACAACGCTTTTGCAGGAGATGGGATTCACCCACATCCAAATCACAGAAGAATTCACCCTGCCACAAGTGAAGTGAATCGGGTCGCTTTTTTTTGTTTGGAATTGAAAGGGGAAGCGTGCATATAACGGATATAATAACTTGAATAACATGAGATTTTCTAGACGACTCTATTGCTACTGGGTCTCCATTTTTCTGATATTTTATGTCGGCATCCTGGTCGTGGTATCTCTTCTTTGGGGGTTGAACGCGAATCCATGGCAGATTGCGCTGGTATTTATCCTCGTGGGGATGATACCGCCGGCGTTGATTACCGCCTTTTTTACCAAAAGATTGGATTACATGGAATCAGAAAAGCTCGATCCTCCATCGTTCTCAGGGCAAAGAAAGGCAGTTTTTCAATTTAAGGGGCGTAGCCAACAACCGTTCGATGAGGTGATGCAACGCATCGACCGCCAATGGATCATTTCTTTCTCCGACAGAAAAAACAGGGTCCTCAAGTTCAGGACCGATGCCAGGATGACGTCATGGGGACTGGGAGGCTACTTGAAGATGGAAGAAGAAGGACAGGTCACCGTGATTGTTTATCCCGTCCTTCCAAAGTCTAAACGAGACCAGTTATTTGTGAATCAAACCCTCCGGTTGATGCATTCCATTTTGAGTCATTGAGTCGCTTCGCACGGGTGCGCCCGCCCGGTTCCGGAGATGCGTGCTGTGCACGTTATTTTCCTTCGCCTTCGCAATAGCGGATCACTTCTTCATTCAAAAAGCGCAGAAAATTGTTGTGCTGCTCCTTGGTGATCATGCGCGGATAACTCAGGATGAGCAGCTCCTGTGCATTTGCGTCGAGCCTGTAAGGAAGATGTACAAACCGGTAAGGGGTGAGGGTATACCCGGAACGTTCGTAGAACTGGAGCCGGCGTACCGACATTTCATTGCTGAGCGGATCTATTTCAAGGATGATTGTATGCGCCGAATCCCGCAAATGCCGCAACAGTTGAGAACCATATCCGTGTCCCCGCAGTGCAGGATTTACGGCCAGATATTCCAGGTAACGGTAAGAATCCCATTCCCAAAAGAACATCAGCCCAATTAACTCCCCCCCTTCCCATGCCGACAAAGGAAAAAAACGATCATCACCGCAGGCCCGCAAATGGTCACCCATCTTGCGCCGTTCGGCTACCGGAAAACTTTCCTCATACAGGTTCCAAACACTCTCCCAGCGTATGCTGTCTTCGGGGGTGATCTTCAAGTATTCCATGACTGGCTTTAATTTATAAGTGGCATCGACAAAGGTACCACAATCCTGTATAAAAATAAAAAATCTTTTGCCCGAAGTGCGTTCGGAAAACTAAATCTCGCAAGTGCCATCGGCATTGCACGATTTACCTTTGCTGATCACCAGTTCTTTTTCTTTTTCGGTGCGGTTTTTCCATGCGTCGTACGCCTTGTGCAATACCTTCACAAACAGGTCCACAGGCTCCGATCCCACGATAGCCTGGCGCCTGTCCATCAAAAATGTGGGTACCGTGTCGAACCCCAGGTTGGCAGCCTCCTGCATATCCTGTTTGATTTCATAGAGATAGTCCTCGCTGTTGAGCATCCGCCGAATCTCTTCTTCCTCCAGCCCGGCTTCCTTGCCAATGGAAACAAGCAGCTCCCAATCGCTGTAATCCTTTGCATCCTCAAAGTAAGCCTTGCCGAGTTTTCCCACCACCAGTGAGTCGAGTCCCTTTTCGGCGGCCAGCTTAATCAGGCGGTGTGCATCGCTCGTGTTGGCAGCCACCGACTGTGGCAGGTTGAACGGCACACCCAGGTTATCGGCCATCTTCTTCAGGTTGGCAAACATGCTGTCGATTCCCTCTTCAGGATATCCAGCACTGTTTACCAGATACTTTCTCACCGGATACCCGTTTCCCTTGTCGGGCAGGTTGGGGTTGAGCTGAAATGCTTTCCATTCGAGCTCCACCTCGTCGGCATGGGGAAACTGCTGAAGCGCTCTCTCGTAATGTATTTTGCCAATATAACAATAGGGACACATGATGTCGGTCCACACCTCAATTTTCATTTTTTCTGTTCCTTTTTTTTAATGAGTTCATAGCCATCATAAACAACTGTCCCCCTCTTTTTGTTTATTGTATTGATGGTCCCTTTTTCAATGAGGGGGCATTTCAGGATGAAACTTGATTCATGAATAGTAAGAAAGAAGAGATAAATATTATTCACACACAGTACGAAGCATTTTATTTGCAATATGCCGGAGAATTGATCTTTTTTGCCCGAAAGTTTGTGGATCAATATACGGCCGAAGATATTGTGCACGATCTCTTTCTGAAAATATGGGACAGGAAATCAACCCTCATTGCCGGCGGGGATGTTAAAAATTATTTGTTCTCCATGACGCAATACGCCTGCATCGATTACATCAAGCACCAGACTGTAGAGAATGATTTCCTGCAAAAGCAAGTCAGGGAGATCCAACTCGACGAGCTGAATTATTACGCATCTTCCACCGACGGCTCCCACGATGACGGAGAGATAGAATCGTTGTATGCCTCCATCGAAAAACTACCACCCAAGCGCAAGGATGTGTTCAAGAAGTTCTTCCTCGAAGGGCAAAAACATGCCGAAATAGCCCGACAGCTACAGATATCCATCAGAACCGTGGAGACACACATCTATCAGGGCTTGAAATTTCTCCGCGAAAATGCCATTGGGCTTCTTTTCCTCGCTTTCCTGTGTACGTAGTTTCCATTTAACAATCGTATATATATCAAAGGGACCATACTTGAAGAAATATAAAAACAGTTCCTTTTGGTTAAAAATGATATGTGTATCACCGGAATAGATGATCTTCTTATCCGTGTTCTTGATCGAAGACAAACCGATGAAGAGCTACAGTCTTTCCTCGACTGGTATCATACCAGCGAAGAAAACAAGCAGCTTTTTTTCCAGCTTAAAGATATCTACGAACGTCGCAAGGGCGGATTATACCCCGACGAACACTCAATTTCAGCCAGTTGGGGCCGTCTGTGCCATAAAATGGAAAGGCAACAAGCAACCAGCACACAGCTCCGTCGAAGTAAACAGTCAAACCGTCGTTCCCGAACCGCAATATGGGCAATGGCAGCGGCAGTGTTCCTGGCGTTGATAGTATCCGGAGTTCTTTTCCTGACAGGTCGCGAAGAGGTCCGGTGGGTAGAAGTAGAAACGGCGCCACGCAGCGAACCCTATCCTGTTTTGCTGTCCGATGGCTCCACGGTGCTGTTGAATGCTTCCTCCAGGCTGAAATACTCCGAGAAGTTCAAGGGTGAAAGCAGGGAAGTTTATCTGGATGGCGAAGCTTTTTTTACCGTCGCCAGCGACAAGCGTCGTGCTTTTATCGTACATACCGAGCAGCAGGATGTCAGGGTACTGGGTACCCAGTTCAATGTGCAGGGTTATTCGTCCGATCCCCATACCATCACCACGCTGATCACCGGCAAAGTAAAGCTTCTCACATACAACAGCAGCCATCAGCTCAATGAAGAGATTGAGATGCTTCCCAATCAACAGCTTTTTTTTGATAAACAACGCAACGACGCTTCCCTTTCCAGAATCGATCCCTCTGAAACCGTAACCTGGATGAGTGGGGTATATTCTTTCCGGGATGCTCCTTTGGAAGAGATTACACGGCGCTTGGGAAAAGTCATCGGGGTTGCTTTCATTGTGCCGGATGAGTTGGCACGGGAAGAAAAGTATACCGGAAAATTCTTTTCCAACCAGTCGTCCGAGGAGATTGCCGCGGTGCTGAACTTCAAAGGTCAGTTCCGGACGGAGTTACGCAACGATACACTTTTTCTTTTAAAAAGATGATGCAGTATATAAATTATTCACTTTAAAAACAGATGCCTATGGTAATAAAAATCGTGTGCTGAAAAAGCCGGGATGCTGTGTCCGCAGTTTCCCGGCAGTAGATTCGTTTTCAATGCATTAAATAATCCTTTTTGTCGTGTCGACATGGAGGAGTATTCATTCTTTAATTTATTAAAAACATACAAATTTATGAATAAATCAACAGATACCAAGAGACATTGGGAAAAAATACCG
>DHTF01000077.1:26844-27850 GCA_002411515.1 Proteiniphilum sp. UBA5267
CGCTGCTCCTGATGTTTATTTCCTTCCTATTTGTGAATGGACATTTCCAAAGTTTTGCCGGTAGCGAAACCCGGCTCGAAATGCTGTCGGTGAAATTAAGCCAGGCAACGTTCGACGAGATTGTTTCCGTAATTGAAAACCAGTCAGAATTTGTTTTCTTTTATAAAAGCAGCGATGTCGATCGTTCCATACTTTATGATGTGGAATTTGAAAACAAGACCATCCACGAAATACTCGATCAGCTCACCAAAAACTCCGCCCTCACCTATAAAATATCGGGGAAGTATATTTTTATAGACCGGAAAGCAGAGATCAAAGGTGAAAAAACTGTGGTAGGGAAAGTGGCCATTCCTCAACAACAGAAACGTGAAATTACCGGTACTGTCCTCGATGAAGAGCGACTCCCCGTTATCGGAGCCAACATCATTGAAAACGGTACGACCAACGGAACCGTGACCGATATAGATGGGAACTTCCGGCTGCAGGTCGATGAAGGGGCTGTCATCTCCATCTCCTACATCGGCTATATCGACCAGCAGATCAATACCACAGGTACCAGCACTTTCAATATCATATTGCTGGAGGATACCCAGACATTGGACGAACTGGTGGTGGTGGGTTATGGTACCATGCGCAAATCGGATGTGACCGGATCCATTTCCACGGCCAAGGGAAGCGATGTCATCAAAAATCAGTCGTTCAATGCCCTGGAAGGTTTGAAAGGTAAAGCTGCCGGTGTGAACATCTTCTCCAATACCGGACAACCGGGTGGCGAGCTGCGTGTGATCATTCGTGGTATCTCCACCATCAACGCTTCTGCGAGTCCGCTCTACGTGGTGGATGGCGTGGTGATGTCGAATTTCCAGTACCTCAACCCCAACGACATTGAATCGATAGAGGTACTGAAAGATGCCTCTTCGGCTGCCATTTATGGTGCCAGAGGAGCCAACGGTGTGATCCTGGTCACCACCAAAAGGGGAGGCAACACCGGCAATCGTGCCCGCGT
>DHTF01000077.1:27946-30294 GCA_002411515.1 Proteiniphilum sp. UBA5267
ATTTATGGTGCCAGAGGAGCCAACGGTGTGATCCTGGTCACCACCAAAAGGGGAGGCAACACCGGCAATCGTGCCCGCGTCTCTTACGATGGTTCGATCTCCTTGAGCAACATGTCAAGATACATGGATGTGATGGACGCCAACGAATGGATGTCAACCTTCAAACAAGGATTGGAGAATGCCAATGCATGGCAGAACAGGAACTTCACCACCGATCTCTCCGAGATCTTTACCGATGAACGGCTGTTCAACGCCGACGGGACACCCATATACAATACCAACTGGCAAAAAGAAGCCTCCCGCACCGCGTTCTCGCACAATCATCAGCTCAGCGTCCAAAGGGGCGACGCCGATCATTCCGTGGGTGCCTTCCTCAACTATACCGATCAACAGGGTATCCTGCACAACACCTACTTCAAACGTCTGAATGCCAAGCTGGCCTACGACGACAAGCCCACCTCCTGGTTATCCACAGGCGTGAACCTGCTTGTGAACCATTCATGGGGTAACAGAACCTCCGACAACCCCTACGGGCAAGGAGCGCTGCGTACCATGGTGGAACTGCTGCCCTTTCTTCCCGTGATGCTCGATGGCGTCTACGCGCAGACAAATAGCTTCAGCACCAGCGCCATCTATCGCGACCAGAACAATCCCAATCCGTCGGCCATGCAGGGATTCAGTCCCGAGGGAGTGGGGAACCCCGTGGAGTTGCTCGAGCGAATGCAGGCAAGACAATACAGAACACAGATCTTCGGAAATGCAGCCCTCACGTTCCACCTGGCAGAGGGGCTCGATCTGAAGACGCAGTTCGGTATCGACTACCACAACAACCGCAATGCCAACTACACCCCTTTCACGCCGCGTCCGCTCATCAACCAGAGCTCTACGGGACGGGCAGAAGGGAACAACTCAAACACGCTCTATTGGCATGAGGAAACCTATCTGACCTATAACAAACTGTTTGGTCCCCATTCTGTGAATGCCATGGGAGGTATCTCCTGGCAGGAAAGGGGCTATACCTATTTCAGTGCCGTAGGCTCCAACTTCTCCGACGATTTCTACGGGTACTATAACCTGGGCAAAGGATCGGATCGGCCTTCTGTGGGCAACGACCACGACAAGTGGACCATGAACTCCTACTTTGCACGTGTAGCCTACTCCTACGACAACAAGTATATGGCTACCGTCACAAGCCGTTGGGATGGCTCCTCTAAATTTGGATCCAACAACAAGTACTCCTGGTTCCCCTCCATCGGCCTTGGCTGGTTGGTGTCGAACGAAGACTTCCTGGTCGACCATCCGGTGATCAGCAGGCTCAAACCCCACACCTCCTTCGGTGTGACCGGTAACTCCGAGATCGGAACTTATGCTTCACTGGCTACCATCGGGCAGTCCACCACCATCATCGGTGATGACCTGCAAACAGTCTCTTATACGCAGCGCATGCCCAACCCCGACTTGCGGTGGGAGAAGACCAACCAGTGGGATGTGGGTGTCGACCTGGGTTTGTTCAACAACAAACTGAACGTGGAGGCTTCTTACTACTATAAGTACACGACCGATCTGTTGCTGAGTCGTCCCATTCCCCGTACAACCGGTTTCTCCTCCATCACCAGCAACATCGGAGAGGTATCCAACAAGGGTTTCGATCTGTTGATCAATGCCTATCCGGTGGATGTGAACGGTTTCCAGTGGAATACCATGTTGAACCTCAGTTTCAACAAGAACAAGGTCGAAAAACTCGATGAAAGCTCCTCGGTCGATCCGGTGACCGGCAAACGCCAGATCCTGCTGGATGGCTTCGTAGGGTACGACATGCTCATTCGTGAAGGGGAAGAGCTCTCCTCCTTCTATGGCTACAGACGTGCGGGTATTTACGATGGCGTAGCTGCCAACTGGGATCCCGAAACAATGAATGTACCCTCGACCATCGGTGAAAAAGTGACCTATAAGCAGCGGGAGATACTCGGTAACGGACTTCCCGACTGGATGGGTTCGTTTATCAACACATTCAATTACAAAGGATTCGACCTTACCCTCGATCTGCAGTTTTCATGGGGCGCCGACATCATGCAGGAGTTCTTTCACTCTACCGAGGGCCGTTTCCTAACCAGCGGCATCGATCGTCTCTGGCAGGAAGCATGGCATCCCACGCTCAATCCCACCGGTACTGCACAAGGCATCAGGCTGGCAAACTTCGGAATGGGTAACAATGCCAATGCCGATGATACCTGGGTGGCCGATGGATCTTATTTGCGCGGGAACCTCATTCAGCTTGGATATACCTTCAGCAGCGAGTCGCTCCGGAGCGTGGGACTCTCTGCACTGCGACTGTACGGAAACGTGAA
>DHTF01000077.1:30441-33449 GCA_002411515.1 Proteiniphilum sp. UBA5267
GTGAACAACGCTTTTCTGATCACCTCTTCCGATTATTTGGGCTTCGATCCTGAAAACTCGTCACGTTTGGGAGACAACAAATGGGGAACGAACCGTCAGTTCTTTACCTATCCGCGTCCCAGGACATTCACGGTAGGTGTGAACGTAACGTTTTAAAAGAAAGTCAGCAAATAAATAAATTGAATCATATGAAATTACATAGCATATACAAATCCATTATTCTCCTGATAGGCTTGACGCTGGCAATGAGCTCGTGCGAGAGTTTTCTGGATGAGAATCCACAGGACGAAAAAACCACCGGCCAGTTCTGGAAGACCGAGTCGGATGCCATTACAGGGGTCAATGCCCTTTATTTCGGCGGCGTACCCTATTTGCACAACATCGATGTGGATGGTGGCTGGACACCCAAAGCCACCATGTGGGGAGGGGTCATGTCGGGACTCTTCGTGGATAAACGCAAAGACAGAACCTTCACCAATGCTTCAGAGGGAGCCAACTTCAATATTGAATCGTTCGATGCCACCTCGCAGAAGATGTGGACCGAGTTCTATATCGGCATCTCCCGTGCGAACTTCGTGATCGCCAACATCCCGACCATGACCGATGTGCTTTCAGAAGCGCAGATCGCCAATTTCGTGGCACAAGGGAAATTCTTCCGGGCCTATGCCTATTCCTATCTGGTAAAAGAATATGGAGGGGTGCCCTATATCGACAAGCCCTACACTTCACTCGAGGGAATCTACGTGGAACGCACGCCTGCCGAGCAGGTATACGAGAACATTGAAGCCGATTTGCTCGAAATCATCGGTGGCAATGCACTGCCCAACGTGGCCTTCTACGCCAATGGAGGTTATGTGACAAGGCCCATGGCGCAAACCTTGCTGGCCCAGGTCTACCTGCAATGGGCCGGCGCTCCCGTGAACGGCGGCAATGAATATTATGCCAAGGCCGCTGCGATGGCTCAGAACGTGATCAATGGCGGTCAGCATGCCCTCATTCAGCCCAATGGAAGCAGTACCGATCTCAATTCGGCTTACAATGTCATCAAGACAACCAAGTCGTCCAACGAGATCATCTTTGCAAAAGAGTATAACCAGACCAGTTTCAATGTGGGTAACTCCTATGCCGTGCGTTCCATCGGCACCGACGCCTTCCAGTGGAAGAATGCCAACAACGAGAGTGTCTTCAAACCGGGCGGAGATGTATTGTACAATGCCTACCTTCCCTCCAATCTGCTGATCAATAGTTATCATCCTTCCGACGTGCGAAGCATGGAAAAACAATTCTTCTTCAGCGAATACACCGATGGCACGGGCGTATCCCACACGTTGAACAACCTGGGCAACTGGGCCTGGTTCGATGCCGGTTCGTTGGTTAATGGACGCGATGGCGACTACAACATGCCCATCTTCCGATATGCGGAAGTGTTGCTGATTGCAGCCGAGGGACTAGCCCGCACCGGCAATGAAGCCGATGCCAGAGGTTATCTCAACCAGGTGCGTCGTCGTGCCGGCCTGGCCAATGAAACAGCCTCGGGTGATGCATTGATCCAATCGATTCTCACCGAGCGCTTCCACGAGTTTCCGTTGGAGTTCAAGATCTGGGACGACATCCGTCGCACCCGCTTGTATCCCGAAGCCGATGGCATGCAGTCGGGCCGCCTCAGGTGGGTACCTCTCGCCTCTGCAGCGATCCAGAACAAACCCGACGGTACCACAAGGGTAGGGGCCATACCCGAATATGCCCTGTTGTGGCCTATTCCGTTGAGTGAGATGCAAGCCAACACCGCGTTGGAAGGCAATCAAAACCCCGGATGGAATTAATTTGATGCGGTTACGCCGGGCGTAATTGCCCGGGCATGCATTCCGTTCTATTTGTCCAGGCTCGATGTTTTAGCATCAGCCTGGACATTTTTTATGGGCACAACCAACCCCGTGATGCAGGTGCTTATGTTGGGTTAAAATGGTGATGTTTTTGGAAACATTTCCCGAATTTTCCCCAAATTTTTCCGGAGCTTTTTCCGAACATCTTCGGAACATCTTCGGAACTCCTTCGAATATCCTTCGAATATCCTTCGAATATACGCCGTATATCGTCCAAATATATCCGGAGAAATACTGGGTTTGTTACGGGTAAATTTAGGTTCAGGTTAGAGGGATGTCAGGGGGGGGATTTAATCTCTCAATCCATATCCCAGAATAAATTAATATGTTGCATTTATTGATGTTTATTTTTAAAATGAACCCTCTGAGATCAACTGTGACTATCCGTAAAATGAGAGCGACCAAATGGGTGTTCATATCACAAAAACGTGGGTCTCGCCACTACCAACACGGCACGTTGGGTTTTAATGGATGACTTGTAGGGAGAAGAGAATCCGTCTTCAACCGTTGGCAACACATATTTATAGGATATAATTGAGGATGGGATGAATTAAATTGATAAAATGACTGTGACTGAATGAATAATAATTTATGAATTGTTTGCTATTTTTTTGGTTTTAGTGGAATGTTTTCATAAATTCGTCGCTTGAATCAGTTACCAGGAACATTTCAATGATGTGAGGTAAAATCCTATCAATTTAATCAAGTCGAAATGAAAACTAACAGTGGGTAAATTTTAATCTTGAAGGAAGGCAAAATCCATGAATAAACCTTTCCATGAAATTTATGTATGCGTAATTCCATTAATAACAAACAATCTTGTATATCACTTATAATATGATCGTTAAAAAACGAATGCGAAGTATATATGAAATATATACGCAATAGTATGGCGTATACACAGATGATGTGGCGAAATACGCTTCGCTCCTTTCGCCACATCGGGCTGGAGCTTCACTCATGACGTGCTCGCCGCTTCGCGGACTTCGCACATCATAAGCTTGGCGCAATGCTCCAGAGAATAATTAAAATTATCTAGAAGCACTGCGCCAAGCTCCAGCCCGTTATGCACAAGACTAAAAGCAACAATAACTATAGAACAATGGCAGACGATAAGATAACAAC
>DHTF01000013.1 GCA_002411515.1 Proteiniphilum sp. UBA5267
ACCTGGAGGTTGACACAGTCGCATACCGTCAATGACAAATTGGTTAATTCAGATGCAAATTTTTCATTGCTTGCACCCAAGATTCCGTCACTTCCCCAGGGAGCATTCGATGTATATGTGGGACTCAAAGAAGCCTATAATGACGAATTTACTTTTTATTATGACGGTAGTTACAAACACAGCACATCCGATGGTACCTCTTTCGGTGGTATTGTTTATGCAATGATCTTGCAACAGATGGGATCATCCCAAATTACCAAAGTAGGTGGAAAAGCGGCGTTAGGGGCCGATCTTTTCGCTTTGTCAACCTACACGCCTGATAAAAACACGACATTTGTATTGAATGAGAATGATGATTTCACCGTCCCTACCATCACGAAGTTTGCTACAGGCACGCAACCTCCCGGAATTCCTGTGGTGACCTATCCGGATGTGATGACATTGGATTTTCCCAACTCGAATGCATTCATCGGAATAAGGGATTTCCACCGAAGAGTAATTATGCAGGAGATCACGAACAACACCATGCGGTTGGTCATGTTTATGACTTTGGATCCCAAGGCTATATTCAGTCAAAACCCCTTGATTGCCTTAAGCACTTCTGCCGCAATTCTAACATTCGAAGCAATTAATTAAAACCTATTCAGACAATTTAGACATGAGAAATTTGCAAAAGGATCAAAATAAAGGACTGTATACAGTTATTATCTCTGTTGCCTTACTTATCCTCTTTATGGGTAATGGCTACGCAGAGACAACCGATACCCGGCAAAACATTGTAAATGTTACGGGTACGGTTACATCAGCTACCGACGACATGCCGCTTATCGGCGTCAGCATCGTCGTAAAGGGAACAGCCGAAGGTACTGTGACCGATATGGAGGGGAATTACACAATCAATGTACCGTCCAATGCAACACTTGTTTTTTCCTATATAGGGTATATAACACAACAGATAGCTGTTGTAGGCCGTACGAATATCAGCATTGTCATGGAAGAGAGTACTGAAACGCTGAGTGAAGTAGTGGTTACAGCCCTCGGTATCGGTCGTGAAGAAAAATCACTTGGGTATTCGGTGGGGAAACTTGGATCCGAAGAACTTGCCAAAGTGGTCCATGAGAACGTACTCACTTCGATGGCGGGAAAAGTAACGGGGGTGACCATCAATTCCACCGGAGGTACAGGATCTACAGTCAGCATGATCATTAGGGGGGCTACCTCGATGAGTACCGATAACCAGCCTTTGTTCGTGATCGATGGGGTGCCGATGGGCAGTTCCGTAAACAATGTCGGAGGTTTTGGCAGCGGCAATCTGGTCGACTACGGGAATTCCATTTCGGATATCGATCCCGAAAGTATCGAAAGCATTTCCATCCTCAAAGGCCCAAGTGCAGCGGCCTTGTATGGCACACGTGCCGGTAACGGAGTGGTGCTTATCACTACGAAAAAATCGGATCGCAAAGGCGGAATGAAAGTGGAAGTGGTTTCAAATACCGTTTTCGATATCCCGTCAAAATACCTGGACCTGCAGAACCGCTTTGGCTTTGGTGCCAGGAGTTATACCGATACCTCCTTTCCCGGAGGGATCCTTCCTCCTTACAGTCCTTCGGAACAGCTTGGGGCAGGACCGGAACTGAACAAGGGTTACTGGCAGGTTCAGCCGTTTGCACCACTCGATGCCAACGGTGTTCCGGTACCTACGGAATTGGTTTCCTATCCCGATAACTATAAGAATTTTATTAATGGTAGTGCCATCACTACTACCAATAGTGTGGCGATATCAAGCAGCAGCGACAGGGTGAATTATCGGCTCGGCGTATCCAATATGACCAATAAAGGTTTGGTGCCCAACTCGGACCTTAACAGGAATAACCTGACCCTTGCGGCCACATCGGAAGTAGTAAAAGGGCTGAATGTAAGTACCGATATCAACTACTCACAGAACTGGGCCGATAACAGGCCGGCCACGCAGGAACGAGGTGCCAATCCTCTGCAGTGGGCTGCATGGACACCGCCCAATGTGGATATCCGCAAGATGAAAGATTATAAACTGGGAGGCAACGAAGTGCTTACTATTGGGAAAGGCTGGAATAATCCATATTTCCTTGCATACGGCATCAATAATAGTTTTAAAAGGAACAGGCTTATCGGGAATGTTTCCGCTACCTGGGAGATAACCTCGCAATTGAGCCTTATGGGAAGATATGCGCTGAACAAGTCGGACGAAACAAGGGAAACGAAGATAGATCCCGGATATACCGGTGAACCCAATCAAGGAGCGTATGGTATCGTTACCAGCGAAAGCACTGAAACCAACGCTGATGTACTGGCTACCTATAAAAACCATTGGAATGACTTCTCCTTTGCAGCCTCTGCGGGAGGGAATCTTCTTTATTCCCACTGGGCGAATGTCAGTAACTCATCCAAACCGGGCTCAGGACTGATTATCCCCTATCTGTATACGATCCAGAATATTGAAAGCAGCTCACTGAATTATTCCAATGCCCGTTACGAAAGAGCGATCAACAGCCTTTATGCAACGGCTAATCTGGGATGGAAGGACATGGTATACCTTGATCTGACGGCGAGAAACGACTGGGCCAGCACGCTTCCTGCAGAAAACAGATCCTATTTCTATCCTTCCGCCTCATTGAGCCTGCTGCTGAATAATTTAATCGATATGGGAAAGAACGTAAATCTTTTCAAGATAAGAGGTGGCATTGCCCAAGTAGGAAACGACACTTCGCCTTACAGCCTATATGCAACCTATTATAATGCAGGTCAATGGGGTGACGCCATCCGTCTTGGAAAGCCGGGGAACCTCCTAAATCCTATCCTTCTTCCCGAAGAGTCGAAATCCTATGAAGTGGGGATGGATCTGAAGATATTCAATAACCGGTTGCGGTTCGAAGGGACCTGGTACCGGGCGGATAACCGAAACCAGATTCTTAGCGTGCCGCTGGCCGGATCTGCGGGGTTCAACAGTATAAAGATCAATGCGGGTCTCTTGCAAAGCAAAGGCGTGGAATTGATGCTTGGCTTTACACCCATTGAAACCAAAGACTGGAGATGGGATCTGAATATGAATTTCACGAAGAATAAGACATGGTTGCTGGAACTGTCGGAAGGTACTGATTTTGTCGAATTCTGGAATGAAGCCAGGGTGAGGAATGTTGCTTATGCAAAAGATGAATCTCTGGGCAGGGACGGGTTGATCGGTAACCTTTATACCCGGAAAATCTTGAGGGTGACCGACAAAAACTCTGAATATTACGGCTATCCGCTGTTACCGGAGAACGACGAAGATGCCGAATGGCAGTCTGAAGACGACTATTCCAAAGGGGGCAATTACAACCCCAATTTCATTATGGGAGTCCAGACCTCTATCACCTACAAGAATTTTACTTTGAGCATGACGTTCGACTGGCGGTCGGGCGGACAATATGTGTCCCAAACCTGGCGGTACCTGACCGAGGGGGTCGTGTCGAATACCTGGCTCAACCAGTTGGTTACGCCGCCCGAAGGATTGGGGGGTGGTCCGAGCCAGGGACTTCGTGACTGGGTGGTAGCCAATGCCGAGAGGTTGATTTATACCAATAATCCAAGGCCGGTCGGTGGACCTACCCCCGACTTCGGTGGATACTATAATGAATTTTATACCGGTATCGGGGCCTACGACGGGGTTTTTGCTCCTGGTGTGTATGGCCGGTATGACGATAACGGTAATTTTATACTTATCAAGGAAAATCTTGGCAATGAGGGTACCGAATTCAGACCCTATGCGATGAGCTACCCCTGGGATATCGGAGAAGCCAATATTTTTGACGCGGATTACATTAAATTAAGAGAGATCGCGCTCAACTACAGGGTTCCCGACAAGACAGCCCAAAAACTGAAAATGAGAGATCTGAACATTTCGGTATACAGCCGGAACATCATGCTTTGGGCGAAAAGCGCCGGCATGGGAATAGATCCGGAAAGGGCCTATCAATCGAGTGGTAACGGAAGTTTCAAGCAAGGCGTGGAACGTTTTAACGCCGAACCTTGGGTTGTTCCGGTTGGGTTTAAATTAAGTTTTACTTTTTAATCGAAAGAATGTCATGTATACATTAAAAAGACAGTTTTATCTTTTTTTAACGCTGCTCCTCGGATTGGTCGTTTCCTGCAGGGATCTGGATGAACTGAATATCAATCCGAACGGCGTGGATCCCGCCATCGCGGATGTAAACTTCCTGTTGCCCACGGTCGAAACCAATGTGGGACAAACTGTTTATAATATCGGCTTCGGTACCTTTTCGGGAATTATGCAACATACGCAGCAGACAGGCTGGTTCGGAGGTTACAACAATTACGATTGGAATACCCTTTCGCATAGCTGGAACGGCTTTTACAGCATTTTGATGAACAATGACGAGTATTTCAGGAAGGCAGTAGAGCATAATTATGAGTTCCATGAGGGTGTGGCGCGGATCATGAGGGCGTATGTCTTCGGCCTGATCACCGATATATGGGGAGACGCCCCCTATAAAGGCGCTCTCAAGGCCGAACAGGGATCAGCCCATTTTATGCCGGTTTTCGATCCGCAACAGGAGATTTACCATGGCATCCTTGCCGACCTGGACACAGCGAATACGCTTTTGTCGAAAAGTGCGAATGAGTATCGCAATATCGTGCCCAAACAAGATGTGGTGTACAGGGGCGATGTCTCCAAATGGCAGAAATTTGCAAATTCACTGGCGTTACGGTACTATATGAGATTACAGGCCAAAGAACCCGCATTTGCTGAAGAAGGGATCAAGAGAATTGCCGGAGATCCTGCCAAATACCCGTTGATCAGGGTGGCCGGCGACGACGCGAACATCAGCTTCCCCGGAACGTCAGCTAGTGTTTCCAACCCGTTAAACATCGTTTACGATGCCAAGCCGGACGACGGTGCCTACATGCGGGTGAAAATGGGAAAGACATTGGTGGACATAATGAGGGACTACGATGATCCGCGCTTGGGTGTATGGGCCAATAAGATAGAAATCCCGCTGAAACTGGTTTCGGGGACAGGGATCGATCGTATCGTTGAGATTGATGACGCACATAAGGTCCGCGAAGTTTCACAGGATAAGGTGACCGCTTTTGAAGCCAATGGCATGAAGGTGGATTTTAACCCGGAATATGCGGGAGTGACCATTTCCCATCCGTTGGTGCAGATTTTCAATATGAACATCGCCAATGGCTCACAGGGAACCGTTAATCCCCATGCTTCCCATCTAAACGACCGGTATACGAAGACAACCGATCCCCTTGTGCTGATGAGATTGATATCTGCTGCAGAAATCAATCTGATACTTGCCGAAGCGGCATACCGGGGATGGATTTCAGGTGCTGCCGCCGGATATTATACCGACGGTGTGAGGGAATCGTTCAGGGCCTGGGGAGTGGAAGCTGAATTTGGCAATTACATTGAGAACGCATCTTACGACGGGCTGGAAAGTATTATTGAACAAAAATGGATAGCTCATTGGAGTACAGCACAAGAGGCCTGGTTCGACTGGCGCAGGACCGGCTTGCCCGCTTTGCAGACAGGTCCGGCGGCAATGCGCCCGGTGATTCCTGTCCGATGGTATTATCACACCGCTGATGAGATCGATAAAAACAGGGTAAATGCCGAGGCAGCCATCGGAAGACTGGAAGCAACGCCGTATCAGGGTACCGATCAATCCAAGAACAGCGCATGGTCGAAAATGTGGCTTCTCCAAGGAACCGGCAAGCCGTGGTAGGATAAGTAGAACCAGGAACAAAAGACTTGAAATGATCTTAATTCTTATTTTAAAATTATAATCGTATGAAATTAAACCAGATAGGCATGTTGATATGTCTCTTGTTTATAAAATCTGCTTTTGCGGGAACAGTCAATCTGCCGGTGAAGGACCAACCTTATACGGTTCCGGTATCGATCAAGTATACATTATCTCCTAAATGGAAAGATGTCCGCTTCAGGAAATTAGTATTGGACGGCGATAACAGCGTTTTTATACTGACCGATGCCGGCCTGTTCCGAGATTTTCCGGGGGAAATCATTTCCAAGGATCTCCGGTACGCCTCCCTGGCAGATAAATATCCTGTCGATATTTGTGTCCAGGAAGGGACTGGTTATCTCTATTATCTGTATCCCGACCGTTTCCTTACCAATAAATATGCCGGAGCAATATGCGGCCTGCTGCCTGAAAACAAATACAGTCACGTGGCCGTAAACAGCAAGGATGACGTCTTGTTGATAGGGGAGCGGACGGGTGTGATGTATAACCGAAACACCAAGGTCAGGGAGTTGGGTCTTCCTCATGATGGGCTGGTCAGGGTGTATGTGTCGGATGACCAATTTTGGTATCTGTCTGCCACAGGCATCTATTGGCTTGACCGTGACAAATGGGTGAGGATCCATTCCGGTAAAAACCTGACAGCAATGGCATTCAATGGGGATAAGATAGCCGTGGGTACCACGGATGGCTATTACGTGATTGACCGGAGCGGAAAAATCGTTGAATCTCACAACAATAAGCTTCCCGTACCCCTTATTAACGTGATGTTGGCCGTGGATGGAAAGTATTGGTTTGCAACCGATCAGGGCGCTTTTGTCAAACAACCCGGGGGGTTCGACTATTACGCCTCCAAACGTTGGCTCGATCAGGACAAGATCATAGATATGGCCGCGGACAGCGACGGAAACCTTTACTTTTTAACCCCGGCCGGTTTGAACAAGGTGCAGTTTGAGCAGGAAACACTGGCTGAAAAAGCAGCGTTTCTGCAGGACAACCTGCGCAAGTATCATCTCCGTTATGGTTTCTCATCCGCTTCGCGGTTGGTCGACCCGGACGATCCTGCCACCCTGCGCCTCGACGATGATGACAATGACGGTTTATGGACCTCATTCTATCTGGGAAGTCAGGCATTCCGTTATGCCGTCACCAAAGAGGAGAAAGCCAAAGAGTATGTATGGGAATCATTCGAGGCTTTTGAAAGATTACTGACTATCCATCCCATAGAGGGATTTTCGGCAAGAACATTCGAGCGGACAGGTTATATAGCCGGAGACACCATCCCCTGGAGACCCGCCCCCGACAAGAACTGGTGGTGGAAGGGAACCACCAGCACCGATGAGTTCGTGGGTTATCTGTTCGTCACTTCCGTGATAGACCAGTTTGTCGCGCAGACGCCGGAAGAGAAAAAACGGGTGGCGGACTATTTCGATGCTATCATGACCCATATCATCGCCAACGATTATTATTTTATCGATCATGATGGTAAACCCACACTCTGGGGCAGATGGAATCCCGAGTATGTGAACTCTTTTGCCACCACCCAGTTCGACCGCAGGTTGAACAGCACATTGACCATCACGGGGTTGCAATTGGCCTATAAACTCACCGGAAAAGAGATCTATAAGAGTGAGGCGTTTCGTATGATGGAAGAGCATGGATATCTGGATAATATGAAAATACCGATGGGCAATATCCGTTTTACCCCGGGATTCCAGCACCAGGGAATCACTATGGGAGAGGACTGGAACCATTCTGATGATGAGATGGCATTCCTTACCTATTGGGTGTTATACCATTATGCGTTTGACGATACCTTAAAGCGGGAATATGCGAAAATGATACGCGATCATTGGGAGATTGAGAAACCGGAACGCAATGCACTCTGGAACCTGCTGGCCTATGGAACATCGGGTGATATCGATCTGGAATCCACCCTCTGGTATCTGCAAGGGTTTCCAAAAGACCGTCGCCGTTATGTGGTGAAAAACTCACACCGGAAAGACCTGGAATTTCTGCCGAAAGATGCCAGCACCAACTTCAGGGAGCAGACAACTACCCAACTTATCCCTAAAAGGGAACGGCCGCTGAACAGGCATAATAATAACGAATTTATTATTGACGGAGGAAGGGGCACGCATCAGCAGCTTACCGGCGATGAGTTTCTGTTGCCTTATTGGATGGCGCGTTACCTTGATGTGATTCGATGACGTGATGGTGTGTAATTCATTATAAAACTAAAAAATAAAATTGAACGTATGAAGAGATTACTGTTTATTTTAACTGTCTATTTTTGCGTTATTGTTGGATTTGGCCAACAAGCGATTACGCCTGAAACGGCACTGGGTGCCTATGTCCGCAACGATGATCCTACGTGGGGATGGGAAGTGCGCAACAGATACCCAATCGATGACACGGAGGTCTATTCCTTGCTGTTCATCTCTCAGAAATGGCATGGGATGCTATGGAAGCATGAACTCATTGTCTTTGTTCCGCAATCTGTAAAACAGGACGGAGCACTCCTGTTTATTGACGGAGGGTCGGTAAATGACGGCATTCCCAAATTTTCGAAGGAGGATAATGCCTTGTTCATGTTCCTCTCGGCCCTGGCCAACCGGAATAATGCCCTTGTATGTATATTGAAACAGGTGCCCAATCAACCCCTTTATGGCGGCTTGAAAGAAGATGCGTTGATCTCCCATACGCTCAATGAGTTCAGGAAAGACAAAGATTACTCCTGGCCATTGCTTTTTCCTATGACGAAAACGGCGTACAAGGCCATGGATGCGGTGCAGGAATTTGCCGCGCGGCAATTGGACCGGCAGGTAAACCGTTTCCTGGTTTCAGGGGCATCGAAGCGGGGATGGACAACCTGGCTTACCGGGGCGCTTCAGGATCCACGTGTGGAAGCCATCGCTCCCATGGTGATTGAAATGCTGAACATGCCGGCCAGCCTGGATTATCAGAAACAGGTATACGGTGAATACAGTGAAGAGATCAATGATTATGTCAAACTGGAGATCCCGCAGGCAATCCATAGTGAATTTGGAAACGCTGTGGTACAGATGATAGACCCTTATTCCTACCGCGAAAAACTGACAATGCCCAAAATGATTTTTATGGGGACAAATGACCCTTATTGGGTTGTGGACGCCATTAAACACTATATCAACGATATTCCCGGGCATAACCTGTTGCATTACGTTCCCAACGCAGGCCACGGTTTGGGAGATAAGAAGCAGGCTTTTGCAGCGCTCGGTTCGTTCTTCGCCCATATGCTGGACAAGACGGATTATCCTGCCTGTGAGTGGAGCCTGACGGGGAAAGGTAAAAATATTGACCTGAAGGTGAAAGCCTCTCCCGATAACTTGGTAGGGGCTACTCTATGGAAATCGGTCTCGGACAGCAGGGATTTCCGTAAAGCGACCTGGACCAAAAGCGACATACAGCTGAATGCCAAGAACAGGTCGGCTGTCGACCTCAGGATTCAATATCCGAAAAAAGGATTCCAAGCCTTTTATGTGGACCTGGTCTATAAAGATCCTCATGGCGACGAATACACGGTCAGTACACGGACCTTTGTCTCGGACAACAAAAAAGTATTTGTAGAGTAATGGCTGATTTTTAGAAACTGTTTTGATTTTTTTCATCAATTGTTTTTTAGTAATTTTTTGATGGATTTGGATTTTCATTTATTGAAATGTAGCGGGCTACTTGAAAGAAATGAAAATTCGAAGGCGCAAAAAAGGGCAAAAAACAAGATGAAAGAGTGAAAAAATAAGTGTAGAATAATTACTCGTAAAATTCAAAACAGTTTCTTAATTAATAAATAGATCAAAAGTGATGAGAGGAATTCTGATACTGGGTTTATTGTTTTTTATAGGAAGCCTGCCCGCCCAAACGCTGGCGGAACGCTTGGGATATAAAAAAACGGATAAACTGCTAATTATCAACAATGACGATGCCGGTATGTGCCATGCTGCCAATACCGCTACGATTGAAGGGATGGAGAACGGGTTTATCAGCTCGGCTACCATCATGATGCCCTGTTCCTGGTCGAATGAGATCGTAAAGTATGCGAAAGAAAATCCGGATAAAGGATTTGGTGTGCACCTCACATTGACCTCGGAATGGAAGAACTACCGATGGGGAACCGTGGCGCCGCGCAATGAAGTCCCGGGGTTATACGACGGGCAGGGCTATATGTGGAAAGGTGTGAGGGAGGTGTACAACGCCTCCAATACCGAAGAAGCCTTGATTGAAGGGAGGGCGCAGATCCGTAAGGCGTTGGATGCAGGGGTACGGGTCACCCATATCGACTCCCATATGGGAACCTATCAGTACTCACCGGATTATATGTATGTCTACCTGCAATTGGCAGAAGAGTTTAACCTGCCGGTGCGTATGCCGTCGCAATCCACACTGGACAATATGGGAGCACCTTCTTTCAGGGATATCTGTAAGGAGAAAGGAATTATTCATCCCGATTACTTTATTCACGAGGAGCTGCAAAACTACAAAACAGAAAATCTGGAGGAGTTCTGGACAGGGTATATTAAAAATATACAGCCCGGAGTGACGGAAATTTATATTCATGCGGCCACAGAGGGGGACGAGATACGGGCGATCACCGGTTCTGCTCCCAAACGCATAAAGGAATTGGAATTTTTTACCAGTGACCGGTTCAGGCAATTGATTGAAAAAGAGGGTATCATTGTTATCAGTTACCATCCCTTGTTTGAATTGCAAAGAAAAAAATGAAAAAAATAAAAATCATAGGGATCTCGTTGCTGGTGTTGCTTCTCCTGGCCTGTATTTACAGTTACACCAATATGCGCGACCGTCATCCGGGATATAGTATCGACCTGAAAATCGAAAGTAAGGAACCGGGAGTCATGCGTGCCGGCTTTGCCGCGGTTACGATCACGCCTGAGTATATGGAACCGTGGAACGATATGGACAACAATGCACGTTATGAGCCGAAGAAAGGAGATACCTATGAGGATCTGAACGGAAACGGGAAATTCGATACCTACTGGATCGCCGGTTTCGGAAACCGGGTTGCTGCACAGGGTGTGCATGACGACTTGTGGGCGCGGACAATGGTGCTGGATGATAGCAATACCCGCCTTGCAGTGGTGACAGTGGACGTGATCGGTATGTTTCACCCGATGGTAATCGATATCCGGAAAATGCTGCCGGAAGAAGCAGGCATCACCTATCTCGTGATTACATCCACCCACACCCACGAAGCCCCAGATCTGCTGGGACTTTGGGGTAAGTCACCCTTCAAGAGCGGTGTGGGCAAGGAGTGGAAAGAGTATATAAAGAAAAGGGTGGCCCAATCTGTCGTGGAGGCCGTGGATGCATTGCGTCCTGCCCATTTCCGTTTTTCCCAAAACCTCACGGAGGGGATGGTGACGCTGAAAGACACGCGTGAACCTTATGTCTTTGACGAAGGCCTCAGAATGATGCAGGTCACCGATGCCGAAACCTCACAAACGCTTGGGACACTGATCCAATGGGCGAACCATCCCGAAACATTGTGGAGTAAAAACCTGCTTATCTCCTCCGATTTTCCTCACTACCTGAGGGAAGCCGTCGAGAAAGGAGTCTATCACGGAGACAGCCTTGTCAGAGAGGGGGTCGGCGGCGTTGCCCTTTATGTAAACGGGGCACTGGGTGGATTAATGACTACCCATGCCAGCATGGAGGTACATGATCCGTTCCGCGATACGGTGTATGTAGAGCCGTCGTTCGATAAGATACGTGCCCAGGGAGATACCCTTGGATTGATCATACTCCGTACGATGCAGGAAGAGGCTGTTGAAGTGAGAGAAGCAGGCATCAACCTACGTGCGAAGACGTTCGAAATTCCCCTGAAAAATAAGCTGTTCCTCCTTGCTGCCGCTATCGGGATAATGGATGCGGATATGACCGGATGGATGAAAAAGCGTACCGAAGCTGCTGCCTGGAGCATCGGGCCGGCCGGTTTTATCACTTTCCCCGGAGAACTCTATCCGGAGATATTGAACGGAGGGGTAGTAGCCCTTCCCGGCCGGGATTTTCCGGTCGATCCCCTGGAAACGCCACCTCTGCGTGACCTGATGCAGGGAGAGTTCCGTTTTGGCATCGGTCTTGCCAATGACGAGGTCGGATATATAATTCCCAAAAGCCAGTGGGATGTGAAGGAGCCGTATGTATACCGGGACAAGGCTTACTACGGTGAACAGAATTCGCTCGGTCCCGAGACCGCTCCACTTGTATATAGAGAATTGCGCCAACTCCTGGAAGAGTTACCTGTTACTCCCCCACTCCCTTCTGTGATCGAACAGGCGAGGGATGCACTGTTGGAACGGATTATTTCTGAAATTCCGGCAGGGAAATTGAATGGGTTGACCCATCAGCAACTATTGGGAATGATCACTGAAGAGGAAAAAGAGATCTTCGCCAATGATCATTGGCGTTTTACAGTTGATAATCCTGCCCTGGTGTCGGTAATGCGTCATAAAGGGCAGGAAATCGTTCCTTTCTGGCTGGAGGAAAAGGGATTCCACAAGACCGATATGTCGGTATCCAACGAAAATTACGACTATGAAGTATGGCAAAAGGAGTTTCCTGCCGGAGAGATTAACCTCGGGATCAACGGATTTGACCTGCACCGGGTGGTCTATTTTGTGACGATCGGTCCGGTTGCCGGAAATCAGATGCCAAAAATTTTACATCATTCCCCCGCCAGATGGATAGTGACCCCGATGGAAAAAGGAGCTTATACCTATAACGACTGGGATGAATTGGTGATCGAACAGCTACCCGAAGAGCTTGAAGGGCATATTCTCTTTACCACTATACGGGGACGTGCACGTGAAGCCGCCATATTGAATTCTTTCCGGGAGACAGCCTATCCAGCATCACCTGAAGCGGACCAGATTGTACTGACCTGGTGTGATGACCCGGCTACTACACAGGCGATCCAGTGGAGAACCGATACTTCGGTCGATAAAATGACGATTCGTTATAGGAGTAAAGAGAGTGATAAGCAGGAATTCTCGGAGGCACCGGCTTCACAACAACTGCTTAGCGATAAGTATATCCACAACAACCCCGTTGTAAAACATTGGGAAGTAAATATTACAGGTTTACAGCCTGATAATGAATATAGTTATCAGATATATAATTCGGATAGCGGGAAAGAGAGTCCGGTTTATACATTCCGTACAGCACCCGGGGAAAAATCGTCATTCAGCTTTATCCATCTGGGTGATACCCATAACGACGATATCGTGGAAACGGTGTTGAAACAGGCAGTGAAAGAAGTGCCGGATGCCGCATTCCTGGTACATTCGGGAGACCATGTAAATACCGGGCTGTTCAGGGACCTATGGGATAAATACCTACATTCCGGAAGGGATGTTTTTCCCCGATTCTCTTTTGTTCCCACTCTGGGCAACCACGACAGCCAGGATGGCCTGCCGCCTACGCTCTATACACAACTGTTTATGTTGCCTAAGGACAATGCATGCAGTTTGTCCCCGGAGCGTAATTATGCCTTCTCTTACGGGGATGCACGTTTTTTTATGATTGATGCTACGGGCGATATAGAAAAGATTGCCTGCTGGCTGGAAGAAGAACTCAGACAGACCAAAGAGAAATGGAAAATAGTTGTCACCCACTTTCCACCTTATGTGGAGGATAACTCCTACCTGGAAATACGCAGATCATGGTGTTCACTGTTCGACCAATATCATGTCGATCTGGTGCTGTCCGGACATGTACATCAATATTTCCGCTCCTATCCGATTAATAATGGGGAGGTAGTAACCGATGCAAAAAATGGAACGATCTATCTCTCTTCGGTAGTGGTTGAGCCGCGCAAACCTGAACCGCCATCCGAAAAGTATAATGAAGTGTATGCCAATAAGGGAGGATTGTTCCAGGTTATCCGTATCGATAACAATACCCTCGATTTTATATCCAAACGATTTGACGGTACGATCATAGATCAGTTTTCACTCAAGAAATAAATAATCAAACATGAAAGAGATGCGCTACAACAGACTTTATTCCACGATACAGACTCTCTCTGTCACTCTATTCTTCTTCATTGCATCTTCTTTTATTGCGGCGTCTCCTTATCCCGACAGAGTTGTACTGACCTGGGCGGGGAATCCGTCCAACTCCCAGGCTGTCACCTGGAGGACGGGTCGCTCCGTGCAACGCGCGCTGGCACAGATTGCCGTGGCAGAAGAGAATGGACAGGATATCAGGCCTACTGAGATAGAAGCGACAACCACACCATTTAGCAGTGAACTGGGTGGAGAGGTCTGTTACCATAGTGTGAACTTCACGGGACTGGTCCCCGGAACCACTTATGCATATCGGGTAGGAGATGGGGATGTATGGACTGAATGGTTTCATTTCAGGACTGCTTCCTCCAACCCGGAACCCTTTTCATTTATTTACTTCGGCGATGCGCAGGCAGATATTAAAACTTATTGGTCACGTGTCTTTCATCAGGCCTTTCGACATGCTCCCTATGCGGCATTCACGCTTCACGCGGGAGACCTCATTAACAGGGCCGAAAATGATGAACAATGGGGTGAATGGTTCAATGCTCCCGGATGGGTGAATGCTTCTGTGCCGATAATTGCCACTCCCGGAAATCATGAGTATTCTCGTGACCACCACGCTGAATCCGTTTCACCACGTTTAAGCAGCTTCTGGCAGCCTCAGTTCACTTTCCCCCAGAATGGCCCCGAGGGAGTAAAAGAGAGTTGTTATTATATCGATTACCAGGGAGTGCGGATCATTTCACTCAATTCGAATGAGAAACAAGAAGAGCAGGAGCAATGGTTACGGGATTTGCTTTCCCATAATCCGCAGAAATGGACAATCGTTACCTTTCACCACCCGATATTTTCTCCAAAAGCAGGTCGTGATAACCCGGAATTACGCAGTTTGTGGAAACCTTTGTTCGACGAATTTAAAGTCGACCTGGTCTTGACGGGGCATGATCATACCTATGCCCGCACCCATTCCGAAGGGACTGCATATATTGTCTCCGTCAGTGGACCGAAACTATACCATCTCGACAAGCAGGAATGGATGCACCGGTCCGCCGAGAAAATACAGCTATACCAGATTATCCGTATAAATTCCGGCGAGCTGACCTATGAGGCGTATACCGCTACGGGGAGGTTATACGACAAGTTCATGCTCAAAAAGCAGGAAGGTGCGACAAATCTTCTGACGGAGGCTATTTCTGATACAACTATGCCAAATGAATAAATAGAAAGAGATATAGTCATATGAAAATCAGTTATATTATCATACCATTAGCAGGCGTTTTCTTACTGTTATCCTGCATACAAAAAAGCACGATTGAAGAGCTTATCCTGACCGATAACTGGTATATCCATTCTGCTGAGGGATTGGATCAGGATGGAGCGGCATTATCTGTCTCTCCGGTGACGGATAACTGGATACAAACATCTTTACCCGCCACGGTGTTGGGGGCATTATGCAATGCAGGCATATACGAAGACCCCTTTTTGGGTATGAATCTGGAAGAGATACCGGTTGAGCAGTTCAAAAAACCGTGGTGGTACCGGACCTCTTTCGACCTGACAGGGTTCGATTCGGAGAAAGAACAGACGAAGTTGCTGCTGGACGGCATCAATTATAGCGCCAATGTATGGCTCAACGGCCACCTGATCCTTTCGGCAGACAGTGCTTTCGGAGCCTTCCGGCAGTTCGCCTGCGATATCACCTCTATCGCTTTGGAATCGGGAAATAATCTGGCTATCGAGATATCGCCTCCGCAGCCGGGTGATTTCTATATGGGGTTTGTCGACTGGGCGCCTGTCCCACCCGACCATAACATGGGTGTGTACCGGCCGGTAAGGATCAAGCGGAGTGGAAAGGCTTCAATAGACCGCCCTTTTGTGACAACCCATCTTAACACCCAAACATTGGATGAAGCCACCCTGTCCATTTCGGCAGAACTGACCAATCATCATTCTGAGCCAAAAAAAATGACCCTGGAAGCCAGGATAAAAAACAGTGTGGTCAGTCAGACATTTACCGTGGAGCCGGGTAAGACCTTTCTGGCCGAACTTGGCCCTGAGAAATTCAAAGAGTTGACCATAAAGAATCCCCGTCTCTGGTGGCCAAATGGACTGGGAAATCCGGAAATGTACACCATGCATCTGTCGCTGAAAGAGGGGAATACGCTCTGCGACACGGCGACGGTCCGCTTCGGTATCCGTACCATAGATACCTATCTCAATGAACAAAACGTACGGGGATATAAAGTAAACGGAAGGGAAGTGCTGATCAAGAGCGCCGGTTGGGTAGACGACCTCTTTCTTCGTGATAACACCCGTAGTAACAGGGCGCAGATACGCTACGTAAAGGAGATGAACCTTAATTCTCTCCGGTTTGAAGGCTTCTGGGGGACGGGCCGGGAGATATATGACCTCTGCGACGAAAACGGTATCCTGCTGATGGTCGGATGGAGCTGTCAATGGGAATGGCCCGATTACCTCGGTCTGGAGATGGAGGTTCCGGAAGAGGATGAGAATATTCCCATCAATGAAGGGGTCGATAAATATGGCGTGAAAATCACTCCTGAAGAAGAACAATTGTTATCGGATATGTTCAGGGATCAGCTGTTGTGGCTGCGTAACCACCCCTCTATTTTTGTCTGGGCGGTGGGCAGCGATGCCATGCCTAAACCCTCATTGGAAAAGAAATACGCCGAGACAATGGAGAGATATGACAAAAGCCGTTCGTTATTGGTTTCTGCCGGTGATTTTACCAGCGAGCTCTCTGGAGTAACGGGGATGAAGATGAACGGCCCTTATGAATACGTCCCTCCCGTCTATTGGTTCGAAGATAAAAAACTGGGGGGCGCTTTCGGGTTCAATACAGAAACAGGTCCCGGACCGCAAATACCCCCGATAAGCAGTATCAGGAAAATGATCCCCGAAGAATATCTTTGGCCGCCATTGAACGAGATGTGGGATTATCACTCGGGACGGAAGGACTTCAACAGTGTGAAAGTCTACCTGAATGCGTTAAACAAAAGATACGGCACCGCCGGGGATCTGGAAGAACTGGCCATGAAGGCACAATGGGCGAATTATGAAGCCATCCGGCCGATGTTCGAGGCATTCGTTGTAAACCGTCCGGTAGCAACGGGAGTGGTGCAATGGCAGTTGAATTCAGCCTGGCCGGAATTTTACTGGCAGCTTTACGATTGGTATTTAATGCCTACCGGCGCATACTTCGGTACAAAGAAAGCGTGTCAGCCGGTCAATATCATTTACAATTACCATGACAGGAAAATATATGTCGCCAACGATATATTGGGAGATATAACCGATCATACTGTAAGGGCTACGTTATATGACAGTCAGTCTAAAGTACTATTCGAACAGGGGAAAAAGTTGTCCGTGCAAGAGAACTCATCCGTTGTTTTTACGGAGTTACCGGAGCTGTCCGATAAAAAAGGGACTTATTTCCTGAATTTGACCTTGCACGACAGTCAGCATAAGCTGGTTGCCGACAATTTTTATTGGTTGTCGGGTCAGGAAGACCAGATGGATTGGGATCAATACTATTGGTTTTACACTCCCCAGAAGCGATATGCCGATTTTCACGAATTGAATGACCTGCCTCAGCCTCAGGTGAGTGTCACAAAGAAAGTGTACAAAGAGGACGACGAATGGGTGGTGGAGGTGAATCTGGACAATACGAGTAAAAATATCGCATTCGGCATAGAGTTACTATTAGTGGACAATCAAACGGAAAATCCCGTACTTCCGGTATATTGGAGCGATAATTATGTGTCTTTGGTGAATGATGACACCAGAACGATTAGGGCTCGCTGTAGCCTGGCTGACGCGCCATCCGAACCTTCGGTAATCATACAGGGAATAAATGTGGAACGGATAAAAAAATAACAGACTGGTCGCCATGTACAGACTTGAGATCATGAATAAAGGGAATGCGGCGTTGAAAATCTGCCTTGTTTTATTGTGCATTTCCTCCACCGTTTTTGCCGGTGAGATCGATCTTTCCGGCAGCAGGTTGCTTGTGTCGCCTTCCATCAAATCTCCCGTGAAGGAGACCATCATTCAGCTCTTGCAGGAAGAGATCCACAGGCGTACGGGCATTCCTTTAGGTGTTACCGACGCCTGGGGCGGTTCGCCGGTCATCGCTTTGGCTCTCTCTTCGGATGGGATATTGAACGGCAAGGCGCTTCCTGACACGCTTCCTGAAAAGACAAAACTTCCCCTGCAAGCCGAATCATTCAGCGTGGTGGTGCAAGAGGACGCCCCCCGGCCGGTTATCTGGCTTGTCGGAGCCGATGAGCGCGGGGTTTTGTTTGCCGCGGGACACCTGCTGCGCACATCTTTGCTTGCCAACAAGCAGATCCTGTTCGATTCTTCAAACGCCGTACAAAGCGCACCGGATTATCCCATCCGGGGACATCAGTTGGGTTATCGCAATACCGCCAATTCCTACGATGCATGGACAAAGGAGCAGTATGAGCAATATATCCGCGAGTTGGCTATTTTCGGGACAAACTGTATAGAGACGATTCCTTTTGACAATACGCCCAGTCCCCACATGAAACTCTCCAAGGAAGAGATGAACCGGCATATAAGCACCGTATGCAGGAATTATGGCATTGATTATTGGGTATGGACACCGGCCAACGTGGATCTGTCGGATGAAAACCTGTTCAGGGCCGAAGTGAAGAAGCACAGCGATTACTACAGGCAATGTCCGCATCTGAGCCATGTCTTTGTGCCGGGCGGTGATCCCGGGGATAATCATCCGCGGCATGTGATGCCTTTCCTGAAAGCGATTGCCACCGAGCTGGAAAAGTACCATCCCCGTGCAGGAGTTTGGGTTTCATTGCAGGGTTTCAGCGATGAGCAGATCGATTATTTTTACCATTATCTGGAGACAGAAAATCCGGATTGGTTGCGGGGAGTGGTAAGCGGTCCGGGTAGCCCTTCCCTGTCTGACACGCGCTACCGGTTACCCGGGAAGTATATGCACCGCCATTACCCCGATATTACCCATACTGTCCGCTGCCTCTACCCCACCCTCCGCTGGGATCAGGCGTTCGCCCTTACCTTGGGCCGGGAGCCGGTCAACCCGCAACCGTTTTATTACGCGGAGTTACACGACCGGTATGCCCCTTTCACCGATGGTTTCCTCACCTACTCCGACGGAGCGCATGACGATCTGAACAAGTTCGTATGGAGCCGCAAAGGATGGAGTATGGAGGAAGATGCCGCCGGTATCACGGAGCAATATGTACGGTTCTTCTTTGGCGCCAAACCCGATGATCGGGTAACGGACGCCATACTGGGATTGGAACGCAACTGGGACGGCCCCATAGAGGTAAACGGGGGGATAGAGATGACTTTCCTGCGCTGGCGGCAGCTTGAAGAGGCCTATCCCCGCCTACAAAGTGACTGGCGATGGCAGATGCTGTTGCTCCGCGCTTATTATGACACTTATACCAAAAGGCGGAAGTTATTCGAACAAAGGTTGGAGCGGGAAGCCGGTAAATTGCTCGGGAAGGTCTCCGAAATGGGTGCTGCCGGGGCGATGAAACAGGCTTTGGAGAAAGTGAACGAGGCCGACCGGGTAAATATTGCCCCTTCGTTGAGAAAGAAGATCGATGATTATTGCGACGCGTTGTATAAATCGGTAGGTTTGCAGACAAGCGTGGAGAAATATCAGGCCAGCGGCGCTGAACGAGGCTGTGTGCTCGATTTCGCGGACTATCCGCTGAACAACCGCTGGTGGTTGTCCGACCGGTTTGAAAAGATCGGACAAATGGAAACCGAAGCCGAAAAGCTGGCCGCTTTAGAGGTGATCGCCCGATGGGAAAATCCCGGAAAGGGAAGTTATTACGATAACATATCGGATATCAGCCGGAGTCCGCGGGTAAAAACAACAGTCTATGATGCTGCCGATGTGGCCTGGTGGGACGGCGGAATGAGTCGTAAGAGGCTGTCTACCCAGTTATTCCAGAACTTCCCGAAACTCCTGTACGAGGATCTTGATCCCAAAGCGCGTTACCTGATCCGTACCGCCGGATACGGCGATGCGTTGCTCAGGGTGGATGGAGAGCGTATATCCCCTACCCTCTATAATAAGGAGCTGGAGGAATTCAAAGAGTTCCCCATAGATAGAAGATTCTTTCAGGACGGTAAGCTGGAGGTTTCATTCGATGAACCGGAAGAGTCTCACCTGAACTGGCGTCAATATTCCAAGATTTGTGATATCTGGCTTATAAAAATTCTTTGACAACACGCTACTGGAATCATTCGTTAAGTTTTAAATATTTGTAATATGAAAAAAATTCAATTATTGCTTCTTATCGTTTTATCGGTATTCTTTGCACAATGTGCATCTACACGTAATAAGATCGAAGAAAAGGCAGCCCCGCGCGTAAAGAACGTTATTGTGATGATCGGAGATGGCATGGGTGTCAGTCAGGTGTATGCGGGATTGACGGCAAATAAGGGAACACTCTTCCTCGAAAAGAGTCAATTTATAGGCTTCTCGAAGACCTACTCCGCAAGCAATTATGTGACAGATTCGGCTGCGGGAGGTACTGCCATCGCATGTGGAACCAAAACGAAGAATGGCGCCATTGGTGTCGACCCCGATGGGAGTCCGGTTAAATCAATGCTGACGTATGCGGCGGAAAACGGGTTGTCCACTGGGATTGTGGTGAGTTGTGCTGTCACCCATGCTACGCCCGCTTCATTTGTCGCACATCAGCCTAGGCGTGATATGGAAGAGGAGATTGCGGTCGATTTTGTGAATTCTGATCTTTCGGTTTTTATTGGAGGAGGAAAGAAATACTTCGATAGTCGCTCTGACAAGGAGAATCTGCTCGATAAACTCTCCGTCAAAGGTTTTCAGATCGCTTTCAACTTGGACGATATCAAGAAAGTCGGCTCAGGAAAACTGGCGGGTTTGGTAGCGGACGAACATCCGGCTCCCTATCCGGAAAGGGGGGAATTCCTTCCCGAAAGTGTACAGACGGCTATCAATCTTCTGAAAAACAATGAAAAAGGATTTTGTCTGATGGTGGAAGGTTCCCAAATCGATTGGGCTTGCCATACGAATGATAAGGAGGCTACAATCAATGAAATGTTGGATTTCGATCGGGCTATCAAAGTGGCTTTCGATTATGCCGACCAGGACCCCAATACGCTTGTCGTTATTACCGCGGACCATGAGACAGGAGGCCTGTCGCTTACAGGAGGTGACCTGTCGACCGGAGAAGTGGAAGCCAATTATGGTACAAAAAGGCATACTGCAGTGATGGTTCCCGTCTTTGCCTACGGTGCGGGCGCTGCCGAATTTGCCGGCATATACGAGAATACCGATATTTTTACCAAAGTTTTAAAGCTCTATCGAATGCGTTCACCCCGGTAGTCTCACTTTTTTGGACTCATCGGCGGCAACATTCTAAAATCTGT
>DHTF01000103.1:0-1321 GCA_002411515.1 Proteiniphilum sp. UBA5267
TTGAACAGTATCTTTTTGTTTCCCAACTTTTCAAACTGCGGTGCATGTAGCAGCACGGTATTCCGGTTGAGGCAGCAGCAGATCACTTCGTTTTCGGCAAGCAATGCATCCAATGGAAGAAAACGGTAACCCTTTGCATGGGCATCTGCCTTTTCGCTGCGGGCAAAATAGCTGATCTCGGCGCCAAAAAAGTGTAGTGCATCGGCAATCATGCCGCCCGATTTACCAAGTCCGACGATTCCTGCTTTCAGTCCCGTAATCTCTCGTGCCATGCCATCCCATGGCTCCTGATCAAAACCATGGAAGCAGCGTACCAGCTCGCTGATCACATATTCCACCACGCCCTCATCGCCATAATCCCGGATACCTGTCACCGTGATTCCCCGGCTGTTTGCGTAATAAATGTCCACATTGGCACTCTCCGGGGAGTAGAGCGAGTTGCACATGCCAATATACTTTACATTGGGACATTGTTCCAATGCTCCCTTTCGGAGTTGGGTGGTATAACTCAGTAATACCGCATCGGCATCACCGATGCGTGTTGCGATCTCGTTGTCGTCACCCGGTATATCGGAATACAAAATAACCTCGTTGGCAAAAGCGTATAATTTTTTTTCCGCCGATGGGTTCAGGCTTGTAGGCTCTATCGCCACCAATTTTTGAAACATCATGATTGTTTATTTTCTGTGTGAACTATTTGATTTTCTGTGTGTACATCACCTATTTCTACAAATATAGGCTTTTTACACCGGAAAATCAAATCATGAAGAATCTCAGTATTTACTAAGTTATAAAATACTAAGTTATAAATTTGTAACTTACAAAACTATAACATATCTTTGTGAAAAACCCGAAGATGATGCATACGCCGTTTGTTTATGGAAAGTTGCCTGAGGAAATTGATTTTACCAACAGAACGAAAGAGATTGACCGGCTAAAGAATAATTTTAATTCTTTGGTAAATACCATTATAATCTCACCCCGAAGGTGGGGAAAAACTTCGTTGGTGAAGCAGGCATCCCGGTTGGCGGTGAAGGAAAACAAGAATCTGAAAATAGTACATCTGGATATTTTCAACATCAGGAGTGAATATGAATTTTATCTGCTGCTTGCCAATGAAGTATTAAAAGCAGCCTCCTCCAACGTGGATGAAATGGTAAAAAATACCCGGAATTTTTTAAAGCAGTTAATACCTCAAATATCTTTTTCACCCGATATGCAAAGTAAGGTGTCTTTTTCAATAGGGTGGGAAGAGTTGCAGAAGCACCCGGACGATATTTTGAATCTGGCAGAAAATGTCGCGTTGAAAAAGGATCTGAAC
>DHTF01000103.1:1489-3946 GCA_002411515.1 Proteiniphilum sp. UBA5267
ATTTGCATCGATGAATTTCAGAATATTGCATTATTTGATCAGCCCGATGCCTTTCAACGGAAGTTACGATCGCATTGGCAAACACATAAGAAGACGGCATATTGTCTCTATGGAAGCAAACAACATATGTTGTTGGATGTATTTTCAAATTATGCAATGCCGTTTTATAAGTTTGGAGATATTTTGTTTTTAGAGAAGATAGCTGCTGAGGAATGGGTGTCTTTTATTCAAAAACGGTTTCAGGATACAGGGAAAAATATCTCCACGTCCGACGCGGAACAGATCGCTGCGCTGGCAGAAAATCATTCATATTATGTACAACAGCTGGCGCAACAGGTCTGGTTCAGAACAGAGAAACGAGCCACCTACCAGATCGTGGAAAACGCCTTTGAAGATATCATTAGCCAGCTCAGCCTTCTTTTTGTCAATATGACAGAACTGTTAACCACCCGACAATTGTCGCTCCTGGAAGCTATCCTGAAGCAGGAAAAGCAGCTTACGGCCAAGACTTACATTGACAAATTATAATTGGGTACCTCTGCAAATGTCATTCAACTCAAGAAACGTCTGATAGAATTGGATGTGATCGATGAGATTCATGGTAAAATAGAATTTCTCGATCCAATGTATAAACACTGGTTGGCAACTCAGTATTTCAATATGCCACGATAAAAGACTCTTTCAGTTAAAATCCCCTCCATTATCCTTACTGGACTGCGCGGAGGGGATCTTCATTATCAAATTTTTATCAACTGATTCATCTCCTGTCTATTTTGACTTTTTCTATAGCTGGACGCTCACACCCCCCGAGAGCCAGAATCCCGGCTGGGGAATATTGCCGAAATCCACGTGGGTGGTGTTGAAGATATTGTTGGCATGCAGGAACAGATTGGCGCGCGAGAGGGCATAATTGGCCTTTACATCGAGCAATGCAAATGGAGCGTACTCCACCTGTTCTCCCGGCTTCAGGTCCACATACTGAACATAAGATCCTACCCGCTGCTGCCAGCGAAAATGCCACGAAAGGGTGAGCTGTTTCACCACCTCGTGATGCAGGCCTGCGGTCACTTTGTGACGCAGATGGTTCAGCGTGTAGTTCGATATCAGTTTATCCTTCACCCGTTCCTGGTCGATGTACATGTACCCGACTGAAAGCGCTCGCAGAGGTTGGTCTTGCCCGAGCCAGGACGTCAGATTGAGGTTCAGGCCTGCTTCAAAACCCTGCTTGTTGAGCCGGGTGTGGTTTCGCGATTCCCAAAGTGCTTCGGGAGATGCTTTTACCCAGTCGATCATATTCTTGCCTTTCATGTAGAAGAGGGCAAGGCTGCCATTTACCACTGGATGGTTGTATTTGATGCCGGTCTCCAAAGCTTCCGACTGCTCTGCTTCGAGATCGCTGTTACCGATGTGTGTGGCGGTGGTATAATAAAGGTCGGTGAAGGTGGGCATGCGGGTGGCCTTGTTCCAGGAGGCGTAGAGGCTGAGGCGGTCTGTCGCCCGGAACGATCCGTTCAGTGCGGGATAAAAGTCGAACCGATCTGCCATGGCGGTGTTGTAATTCAACAATCCGCCCAGCGAGAGCGTCAGTTTCTCCCATACAAAATTGTGCTCTGCGAAATAACTGATGTGGGTGCGATTGTCTGACTTTGTGTATCTCCCGATGGTATCCTCCATCGGCTTGCCCAGCACGTTGCTCAGGATCCCCTCGTTCCGGAACTCACCGCCAAAGCTGGTAATACCCCATGTGGAGGCAACCTGCGTGTGCAGGTTCATTCCGAATACATCGCTGCGATGATAATTGTGGTTCTTGTACCAGGCAGGCACGTCAGGAGTACCTTCCCTGATTAGCTGAAACTCATCGTAATGCCTGCTCCAATAGATATGTGGGATAAACTTTAATTTCCCGTGTGACTCTCCCCTGACGGAGATAAAAATGCCCTGCGTATTGTCGAACTGATTCGGGTAGGCGGCACTGTAGAAAGTGTTGGCACCATATGCCTTGTTGTTCAACCCTGCTTGAAAGTCGATATCCGATCCGTTGATATCAAACCTGCTCTGCCATAGCAGGTTCTTGATGTTGTAATCGCTGTTGCGGATGTAGCCGTCGGAACGTTTGTAGCCGACAGAGAACGAGTGTCTTGAGGGGCCAGCCTGATATGCGCCCCGTGCCTCTGCCCCGAAGAGGCCATGCATCCCTCCCTCCAGCTTCGCGAAGGCATTGGATTTGTTGTCTTTTTTTGTGATGATGTTGATTCCCCCTGCAAAGGCGCTGGCCCCATATACCATGGAAGAGGGTCCTTGCACGATCTCGATGCGCTCGATGTCGGAAAGGTTGACAGGAATGTCGAAACTGTAATGTCCGGTGTGGGGATTGGTGAGGTTAATTCCGTTGAGAAGGATGGCAGTCTGATCGAATGATCCGCCACGAAGAGAGATGTCCGCCTGTACGCCGTGCGG
>DHTF01000103.1:4140-6782 GCA_002411515.1 Proteiniphilum sp. UBA5267
ATGTCTACGCCTGCCACGTAATTGAGAAGGTCTTCGATGCTGCGCACCGGCGCTCGCTCAATTTCCTGTTTGGAGATGAGGGTTACCTGCTTGGCTGCCAGGTTCAGCGGTAGTCCCACTTTGGAGGCGGTAACCACTACTTCATCCAGTTCCGTAGGCGGGATGGTGTCGATTGATCTTTCGGCGGCAATCTTTTCAGCCGGTCCAGCAATCGCCGCATGGGCGTTCATCAGGGTGCAACCCGACAAGACACCAATGGTGACCGTCTTGTGCAAACTGTTGAAAACGCTGTACGACTTCCGTGCGAATCGTTTGAAACGAAACGCCTTCGTCGTTTTCAATTGTTTTCTGTTCATGTTACTTTTGTTGAAGTTTACGCCATGTAAGTCTTATGCCTACTCCCCAAGCATTCGATTGGCAATGTGATGTCTCTTTGCTTTGGTGATGTCCATTGCAAGAATTACACGCGCAAGGGTTTTTAATAAAAATATCTCGCTGCAAAAATAAGATAAATTATGAGAGCGCGAAAACCGTTTCCCATCCATGAAGGAAATTTTCACAAAAGGGAGCATCTCCGGATACGGTAAAGTGTGGAAATAATGAACGGAAAAAGAGGGCAAACCGTATAGTATCAGAGAGTAAAAAAGGAGAAATGAACACTCCCGTATGAACGTTCCTCCAGAAAGTGAGGAAACTGTGAGAAATTGAATTTTTTGGAATGCTCCAGTACAAAAAGCCCCTCCTCCTTCAGCAGGTTTCTTTCAAAGACAATGCCAGGCAGAGAATCAACTCCCGCCAAATCATAGGGAGGGTCGGCAAAGATCAGGTCGAACTGTTGCCTCAGGGATTGAAGGTATTTAAAGACATCGGCCCTGACCGGAAAAAGCTCCTTTGCGCCCAGCTTCTCCTGCGCCTGGCAGATGAAGTTGAAATGATTTTGATTCTGTTCCACGCTCACCACGTAGTTACATCCTCTGGAGACCAGCTCCAGCGCAATACTTCCCGTGCCTGAGAACAGATCGAGCGCTGTAGTCTCTTCCCAGTCTAATCTGTTGTGCAGGATGTTGAAAAGGCTCTCTTTCGCGAAATCTGTTGTAGGTCGCGCTTTCAGATTGGGAGGAACCTGTATCCTTCTCGATTTATATTTTCCGCTAATTATACGCATAAGACAGCCTGGATATCGGTGGGAAGTGAATCTCTTTGTGTTTCGGTAAGCATGACTTTCGGACGCAGGTCGATGTACTCCACTCTGCGAATCAGCTTCTTTAGAATGTCGATCACCGCTTTCTCCCTATCGACCCTTCCCGAAAGGCAGAGCCTATCGTTGGTCTGACTGAAATGCAGCTTTTCCCATATACTCGCGATGAAATAAGTGGTGTCATGCGGGTTCAAACAGGGGATTGTGTTGGCCGAAAGAAGCTGATCGCCTGCAAAGCAGATGACGGTGGCAAAGTTGTCGTGAAAGTCCACGAAACAACTCCTTGTCGACACCCCCTGCTGTTCTTTTTCAAACAACTGCAACAGCGGTGTGACTTGGTGACAAAAGACCGGATTCCACAAATTACGCAACAAAAAAGCATGCATCTCTTCCTGGATATGAAAGAGGACATGCCAGGATCCGGTTGAAGAGCTTTCGCTCAGAACCACGCCCTGTGGATTGTGAAAATTGAAGCGAAACAGTTCATCCACCTTTTTTAGATCGAAGAAAGCATCCGGTACGAGGGTATATTGATCAGAAACGGTTGTTACCGTAGTTTTATTGAATACCTGACTAAAAAAACCGAGATCGAAGATCACCTTTTTGATGTGATCGAGGTAGGAAAGCTTGCTTCCCAACGAGGTTTCCTGGAAGTGAAAGATTGATGGATCGGCAGGTGAATAGATGTAAAAAGAAAATCCATTCGGCGTAAGCCGAATGGATAAATTATATTCGTCAGAATGTCCTAAATCGATATTTTCCGGTAGAAACATACTGCCTGAGGCTGGTAAGCCCATTATTCCCAGTTTCCTGCGTTGTTGTTGGCAACTTCCAGTGAACCTACCTGCATGCCGGGATATTTTTTTCCGGGACGGTCGAGTACTTCCTGAATTTTCTGATCCAGCAGTTTCTTATCGAGGTCACCCAAATATACCGAATAAGGAGCTTTGGCTTCAAACACCTGGATGGGATATCCCGAGGCGGTGATCAAAGAGTCGGTTCCCATCTCGAACTCTGCACCTTGTGCAAAAGGTATGTATCTCAGTGAATCCACGCTGAAACTAGTGCGATTTGGATACAATACGGTTACAGCAGGTGAGTATATAGAGTCCCTTACCAGCTGTGGAGCATTTTTCGATTCATCCCACAAACCAGCATCTTTGATGGCTTTCTCGTTTCCTGAATGGATGATCTTCATGGCTTTTTCTTCTGTCATGCCATCTTCAAGCTGCGCCTCTGTAAGATCACCCGATTTAATGAGCGTGGCAATTTTTCCATCCTTCACAAAACTGATGAGTGTATCGAAACTGGACGTATAGAAACCGGTTTGCGCACGCATAGCGACCTGGGCGGTACGGATGTCAACCAGTCGCTGGATGACAGCCTTATCGCGTTTGTCAACTTCCGCGTTGAAATCAATGGGCCCCTGGATACTTCTCCAGCT
>DHTF01000103.1:6933-41532 GCA_002411515.1 Proteiniphilum sp. UBA5267
CTGATGTACGCTAAAAGAACAATGGCTAGTGCTAAAAGCACCCTCATTACAACTTTCATGGACTTTTTCTTTTTAATTTATATTGTTTTGATTTTGATTTTCTGAATTTAGACTACAAATTTAGAAAAAGAATGATAATTGTGCTACTTTTACCAGAAAAAATACCAAAAAAAATGGTTAATCGCTTCTTTATTGAGAAAATCAGCGAGAATTTCCCCTACAGTTTTACAAACGACCAACAGAGAGCCCTCGATCGGATTGCTGATTTTCTTTTTTCCGGAGTTGCCGATCAGCTTTTTCTGCTGACAGGATATGCAGGAACAGGAAAATCTTCCCTCATCGGGAGCCTGGTCAGGGCCATGGCACAGTTCAGGCAGAAAACCATCCTGCTGGCACCCACGGGACGTGCAGCCAAGGTGTTTTCGGGATATGCTGCACAACAGGCATACACCATTCACAAGAAGATTTATCGGCAGAAACAGTTTGCAGAAGGCACGCCTCACTTCTCCCTGGCTGAAAACCTGCACAAGCATACACTTTTTATTGTAGATGAGGCTTCTATGATCAACAATGAGTCGGCCGATTATGCTCTCTTCGGGACGGGGCGCTTGCTTGATGATCTGATTGAGTACGTATATTCCGGCGAAGGGTGCCGGATGTTGCTCATAGGCGACAATGCCCAGTTGCCGCCGGTGATGCAGGAAAACAGTCCTGCACTCGATAAGGCGGTGTTGCAGTCTTATTCGTTGCAGGTAGTAGATGCGATGCTGACTGAAATCGTGCGTCAGGCAGAAGAGTCGGGAATACTCCACAATGCTACTGCACTCCGAAATGCACTGCGTTTTCACCAGACAGAAGACTATCCGAAGCTGTATATCAATGGCTTTGCCGATGTGAAGCGGATTAACGGTGCCGAGCTGATTGATGAAATTGGGGATGCCTATCGCAAAGGGGGAATGGAGGAAACCATCGTCATCTCACGCTCCAACAAGCGGGTGAATGCCTACAACAACGGCATACGCAACAGGGTGCTTTACCGCGAAGAGGAACTTTCTACCGGAGATATGCTGATGATCACGAAGAATAACTATTTCTGGGTGAATGATTTTGAGCATCTCGACTTTTTGGCCAACGGTGAGTTTGTGGAGGTGGTGCGGATTAGAGGAGAAGAAGAAATGTATGGTTTCCGGTTTTGCAATGTGGTGTTGTATCACCGGGATTATGACATTGAATTCGAAGCCAAAATAAACCTCGATGTGTTGCACACCGAGGTCCCTGGTCTCACCCGTGCACAGAACGACCTGTTGTTTGCCAACGTGATGGAAGATTATGGCGACATTTCCCAGAAGCGGTTGCGTTATAAAAAAGTGAAAGAGAATCCCTATTTTAACGCATTGCAGGTGAAATATGGCTATGCCATAACCTGCCACAAAGCCCAGGGTGGAGAGTGGAGAAATGTGTTCCTCGATCTGGGCTATGTGCAAAAGGAACATATGGGTGAAAATTTCTACCGGTGGCTTTATACATCCATCACACGGGCTTCGGAGCAACTCTGGCTGGTAAATTTACCGGACGATTTTGTGGCACTTTCCAAAATATGATTAATTTTGTACTGAAAGGGAAAGGTGCAAGCCTTTTTCAGCTTTCTCAAAAAGTATCGGTTTGTCACGTCTCGATAAAGCATATAGAATGTCGGAAACAAAAAATGATTACCTCAATAGCTTGCAGCTCGAACTTCGCTCGATGGAAGAACGACTGCAGTCACTTCGGAAGAGCGATGAGCTGCCCTTCTCTTTTTTCACTGAATCGTTCAACAAAATACAGGATATAAGCCGCTTGCTGCACGAACTGGAATGGTTGCAGATCAATGAGATGAAGCAGCAGATGGAGCAACTGGTCCGCTTTCTGTCGGAAACAGATCAACGAAGCAGCACTGAAAAGGAAAATAATGCTTCCGATAGGAACGTACCGGTTGAAGAGGTGCCGCCGGTAAGGACCGAAGAGACGCAGGAAACCGTGAAGAATATACCTCCCGGAAACCGCTATGCCGAGGGACTCTCACTGCCGGAATACAGAAATCCTCATTCCTCCCACACCGCAACGCCGCCAGAGAGACCACAAGCCACGCCCTCCTTTTCGGAGAAGAACCAAAGGCCGGTTGTCTCTTCGTTAAACGACATGGTCAAACAGGTCCCCACGGCGTTGAACTTGAACAGGAGCATCAGTCTGAATGATCGTTTTTTGTTTCAAAGAGCATTGTTCCACAATAGCAGGGAGGAGATGAATCAAATGATGATTCGGCTGCACGCTTTTGAAGATTTCGACCGTGCGGAGCGCTATTTGAGGGAAGAGAGTGGTTGGGATTTTGAAGATCCGGTAGTGGTGGATTTTCTGGATGCAATAAAGAGGGGGTTTGTGTAACCTTGTGACGGCAGATGGAGACAGGTAAATTGTTTGTGATACCCACGCCGATAGGCAATCTGGAAGACATGACCTTTCGGGCAATAAGCCTGTTGAAGGAGTGCGACCTGGTACTGGCGGAAGATACCCGCACCAGCAGCTTTCTGTTCAAACACTTCGGAATAGAAACGCACATGCAGTCGCACCATAAATTTAACGAACACAAGACCACCGCCGAAATGGTGGAGCGAATGAAAGGAGGAAGCAGGATTGCTCTCATATCGGATGCTGGTACGCCAGCCATCTCCGATCCAGGGTTCCTGTTGGTGAGAGCCGCAATTCAGGAAGAGATAGCGGTAGAGTGCCTCCCCGGAGCTACAGCCTTTGTGCCTGCACTGGTAGAGTCGGGATTGCCCTGTGACCGTTTTTGTTTTGAGGGGTTTCTGCCACAGAAAAAAGGGAGACAGACGAGACTGCAACAACTCGCTGAAGAGAGCAGAACCATGATTTTCTATGAATCTCCCTATCGGGTGCTGAAAACATTGACACAGCTTGCGGAACATCTGGGAAGCCAACGGGAGGCTTCGGCATCGAGGGAGATTTCAAAGATCTACGCCGAAACAGTGCGCGGAACACTGCAGGAACTGGTTACACATTTTACCCTACAAGCACCCAGAGGCGAATTTGTGATTGTCGTAGCTGGAAGGTAGGAGGGTCACCAAACTATTTTATCGAGTGATTTGTTTAATAGAAAGATAAAAAAATTGAGATTATGAAAAAAGTATGGTTAGGCATGTTTCTTCTGGGGTTGATTGTTTCATGCACCAACGTAAAGGAAACGAAGGAATATAAAGAGTTGCAGGCTCAACGCGATTCCCTGCTGATGCAGTCTGCCGGAACACAACAGGAGGCTGCGGAAATGATGGCGGTCATCAGTGAGGTGGAAGCCAACTTTGCGAAAATAAGAGAGGCCGAAAAATACATCTCCACCCAGTCGGCACAAAGTGGCGAAATGAGTCAGGATACCAAAGATCGTGTAAATGAGAACTTCAAAATGATCAGTGAGATCCTGCAGCGAAACAAGCAACAACTTGCTGAACTCAACAAAAAGCAGAGTGGCAGCAACAAAGAGATCCTGGCGCTGAAGAATACCATTACACGACTCAACAACGAAATGAAAGAAAGCAGCAGCCGACTGGTCGAATTGCAAAACCAGCTCTCGTTAAAAGACGAGCAGATCGCGCAGCTCTCGCAGGATATGAGCGCACTTGCGATGGAATCGGAGCAGCAGTCTGCCGTCATTCAGGATCAGGACAGAACACTGCATACCGCCTATTATGTCTTTGGAACAGGCAATGAACTAAAGGATCAGAAGATTCTCTCCGGGGGCTTTTTGCAGCAGACAAGGGTGATGAAAGACACCTTCAACAAGGATTATTTCCTCCAGATCGATATCCGCGAAGTCACGCAGATACCCCTGTATGCACCAAAGGGGAAATTGTGGTCTACCCATCCCGAGGGGACCTATGAATTTGTAAAGGGCAGTGATAACAATCTGGTATTGCACATCACCGACACCCAGCGTTTCTGGAGTCTGACCAAGTACCTGATCATCGAAGTAAATTAATACATGCCGGAAAAAGGCAATACATTTTATCACGGAGTGAAACAACCATCACTCCGTGATCGTTTTTAACATATGGGTTACAAGAATCTTTTTATGGATCTGGATGATACCCTTTGGGACATCCACCTCAACGGAAGAGAGTGTTTGGAGGAGATTTACCAGGATTATGGTTACGCAGAATTTTATCCCACCTTTTCAGACTACTACGCAGTATATATGCCCGGCAACCTGCGTCTGTGGGCGATGTACCGGCAAGGTGAAATCCGAAAGGAAGAACTGATTGTGGAGCGCTTTCTGGCACCAGTGAGAGACTTTGGTATCAACGACCCGGAGTATGCCCGGCAACTGAGCGACGATTTTCTGGATCGTACAACCCGCAAGACGCGGCTCATAGAGGGGACTCTGGAACTTCTTGATTACCTGAAACCCCGTTACCGCATGCACATCCTTTCAAACGGATTCCGCGAGGTACAGTATAAAAAGATTGAGAATTCCGGGCTCAAACCCTATTTCGACAAGATCATTCTTTCGGAAGATGCCGGCATCAACAAGCCCCATCCCGATATGTTTACCTATGCCCTCAAGAGTACCAACTCACGGCGTAACGAAACGGTCATGATCGGCGATAGCTGGGATGCCGATATCGTGGGCGCATACCAGAGCCGCATCGCACAAATCTGGTTTAACCCTGCTGCCGAGGCTCCCGACGGATTTGAACCCACGCATACCGTAAGAACACTGGCTGAAATCAGGGATATACTGTAATTCAATCGTTATTCTTCCTAACCAGTGGCATCGTCATGCACCTGGGGCCACCCCCGCCACGCGGCAGTTCAGACCCTTCAATGGTGATCACACATTTCCCGGCAGAATGAATGTCGAATTGGCCGCGAATTACATCGTTGGCCGTCACGATGTCAAAGCCGTTTTTGTTGAGTTCTTCCAGTGTGTGGATATTGCGCGCATAGGAAAGTATCTTTCCCGGGGCGATGGCTAAAAAGTTGGCGCCGCTGTGCCACTGCTCCCGCTCCTGATCCCAATCATCGGCTTTCCCTCCACAAATCACCGGTTCCAGATCAACGCCCAGCTTCCGCAGCAGGCTCAGGATGCCATTGGCCGATGAGATCCGCGTCACCTTGCCGTCATCAATCTGCATGTGTACCGTCTGGTAGGGAGAGCTGCTCATGATAAGCGGTTTGTACACCATGGCCTTGTCGGTGTCGAGCATGGTGAAGACCATGTCGAGGTGAATAAACGATTCCGGCGATTCCGGCAACTGCTGCACGATGACATGTTTCTTCCCCGACCCTGTTTTACAAAACTCCTGCACCAGCAGGTCGATGCCCTGCGTCGAGGTTCTCGTCCCGTTTCCAATAAGCAGGATGTCCTCCCGGATGACCAGGATGTCACCTCCTTCAATTTTCACCAGCGGGTTGTTGTCCGATAAATCGTACGCATTTCTCACGTCGGTATGAAAATAAAGCCCGCTTCCGAAAATGGCTTCCATGATCAGCGATTCACGCAGACGCACGTTGTTGGCCATTTTGCAGATCAACGCATGATTCCCGATGATGGCCGAGGAGTCTCGTGTAAAGTAAAAATTATAAAGGGGCTTTAGCGCGTAGTATTCCTCTCGCAGAAAATCGGTCAGCGTGTTGACCCGAAGAGGTAGCCCTTCAATCAAAATCTTTGAGAGCAAGGGGGCAGGCTGTCCCATCAGCAGATCGAGGTAGCCGGTAACATATTCGGCCTCACATATTTTCCGGAGAAGCCTTTCCTTTAAATCTTCCTTTTCCAGTACGCCGGTGAGCAGATCGGAAACTTCATATACCCGCGATGTTTTTTGTAGCACTCCCAGCAGCTGATTGTATTCTTTGCGGGCAATGGATAAATTCAGGATGTCGCTGTAGAGCGCTCTTTGTGCATGGCGGGGAGTCATGTTCTCCACTTCAGCCCCGGGATAATGCAGGAGCACCGCTTCCAGTTTTCCCGTTTCCGATTGAATATGCAAGGTGCATTGTTGATCGTGTGTCATTTCATATGTGTGTTTCGTTATATCCACCAAAGCTGCTCTCAGAGCATGGAGGAAATACTTGAGAGATCGGTTAATGTGAAACAAGAATTGGCAAAAATAGCGGCCCTGCCGTAGAAAGATATGATCTACTTCAACCAGGGTTTCAGGATCTCTACCCAGGCGGCGATGCGCTCATCGGTGAGTTCCGGCTCGGTGTCGTCGTCGAGGGGAAGGCCCACAAACTGGCCGTCGACAAGGGCCCTGGAGTATTCAAAATCATATCCTTCGCGAGAAACCTGTCCAATGACGGTTGCTCCTTTCGCCACGACAATCTCATAAAGGATGCCCATGCCATCCACAAATGAACTGGGATATATAGAAGCATCTCCCATGCCAAACAGGGCGACCGTCTTGCCGGAGAGATCCATTTTCTCCAGCTTGGGATAGAAATCATTCCAGTCGTCCTGCAAATCCTGTACACCCCAGGTGGAAACCCCCAGTATCAGTACTTCATTGGAGTGAAAAGGGGCTTCATCGCCATCGTAAATGTCAGATAATGACGGGGTATAATCGGCCAGTTCGGCAGCTATTTTCTCTGCTGCATTTTTGGTATGTTCGGTGCTCGATCCGTAAATGATTGCTATTGATTTCATTGCTGTGATTTTAACGTTGTTCGTTCGCAAAGATAACATAAGTTTCAGAAAACCCAACACAATTGGGCATAATCCTTATTGATACCCATCCGCGGTAGAATTCGCAGGGATCAAGACCTAACCTGCGTCGATTTTTCTCCACTTCTATTCGAAGCATATTCGAAGTATATCCGAAGTATATTAGGAGAAGATACGGAGAATCACAAGACAAACCCCAGGACGATACAGGATAAATACAAGCAAAATATAAGTGCATATCCAGTCCGGTCTCATCCTGAACAAGAACATTCAGGGTAGACAAAAAACGGAACAATACAAATTATACGGGGTGAAGGAGGTGGAAGCCCGACACGCCAGGCCGCTTATTTTTTGCTTTTTGTAGCAACCATTCCTCTGAGTCGCATCAGGAAACGTTTGCTCGGTTTGCTTTGCAAATAGGTTTCGATATGGCGGGCGCGCTTTTCTTCGAGTATCTGGTCAATTTCAATGAGGATACCCGACTCTTCCACTTCTCCGAATTCATCGTTGATGGCGGTGCCGAAGAAGCGCATGGTGGGCGAGAGACTCATGTAAGCATTGACCAATGGCGGGATATTGTAGCCCAGTGCGCGTACTTCCTTGTTGAGGATCTTATAGTCTTCCTTAAAGTTGCGGCCATAGAAAAGTTGTCTCATTTTCCCGAAATCGGTGCCCGTCACCAGGGGGTCGATGGGCGTAACCATCTTTTTTGTGTCGGGAAAATGCTTGTTCAGAAAATAGAGGATCATGTTGCGGGCATCCTTGTTGTAGGTGCCATACATGGTCACCTTGCCAAAGAAATATTTGATATCGGGGTCGATGACGGAGAGTGCTCCCAATCCGTCCCACAGATTGTCGAGTGCAAAAATGCCCTTCCGTCCCATCAGGGTAGATTGGTATTCGAGCGAGACGAATGAACGACCCAGCTCCACGGTATAGGGGAGGAAATCATCGATAAATTCTTTCGAGAAGTTCAACAGGTGAGCGGTAGCGAGTATCGGTTTGCCATTTGAATCGAACTCCACGTCGGAGCCAAAAATAAAACGGTAACCACCCAGTATTTCTTCATTCTCGGGATCCCATACAATTAGCTGACGATAAGGAATCTCCATGGTGTCGTATTTGTCGATGTCGGCTTCGAGACCGGTACCGCCCCCATAGTGACGAAATGCGATTTCACGCAGCCGCCCCACTTCCCGCATCAGATTGGGAGAGTCGTGCGCAGTGAATACGTAAATCTCGTTGTTGGCCTTGTTGGTACGTCTCATCCTTTTCTGTACCGTGAGTTCGCTTTTTATCAGTTCCTTGGAAACCGGTTCTATGATCTTTTCCATATCGTCTTATATAAATACAGGTCACTTCATTGTGTATACGACCTCTTTTACAAATTGTGCCCATTGCTGCGGTGTCTTCGAACTGTCGAATGTTTGCCAGGGTATGGGCTTGCCAAAGGTGATGGTAAACTCGCGGCGACTGTTTTTAAACATCTCATCTGGTAGCCAGATCAACTCCACATTGAATTTTAATCCGATCTTCTTGCGGAAATTGGAGAAATTGTAAAAGAAATTGGAGTTGCGGCCTTTGAAATGGACGGGTATGATGTCTCTTTGGTGTTCTACTGACTTGATGATGAAGCTCTTCATCCACTCCAGATCGATAATCCTCCCTTTTATTTTGCGGGAACATAAACCCGCAGGGAAGGTGATTACCTGGTTGTCGGATAAATAGGCGTCGTTGATGGCTTTTGCCGATTCCCTCGCCTGCGCACCATACTTGTTGATGGGCACAAAGATAGGTTTCAGCGGCTCAATGAAATACAACACATCATTGACGAGATATTTGATATTTCCGTGATACTTTTCACCGAGATAGGCTGAAAGACAAATTCCATCGAGCCCTCCCAACGGGTGGTTCGATGCAAAAGTGAATTTACCCGATTCAGGTATGTTCTCTTCTCCCACTATGCGCAGCTTCAGATTGAATTCCTTCTCTACCAATGCCTGCATGAAAGCCACACCTTCCACGTCTCTGTTGCGGGAAAGAATCCCGTTGATGTCGTCCTGGTGAAGTGTTCGCTTGAGATAATTTATCAGAAACCGCGGGATTCGATGGTAATACTTGGGGGCCTTGGCTTGTAAGATATTGTCCACATCAATCCTGAATCCATTCTCTTGGTTCATCGTAACTTCCTCTACTCCTAATTCCTCGCAAATGTACAAAAATTAGATAACCCGCAAAGATAGTAGCAGACATTTTTCTTTTTTTATCATAAACAATCAAAAAAAGAGGATCGACTTATGTGTTTTGTAAAGCACTCTGAAACAGAGTTATATGTGTTTTTGCTATTCTGTTGATAACTTTTTTACAAATTAATGTGTGGAAATGTGGGGGGAAGTGGTTTATTTTGTACTTTTACAGCATAAATGATTCTATCCTGTTGAATTTGATAGAGAAATGTTGCAGTTTCTGGGAAATATGGAAGCCAGGGCCGATGCAAAAGGGAGAATTTTTATTCCGGCCCTTTTTCGAAAACGCTTGCAAAGCGGAGGCGAGGAGTTTATGGTGCTTCGGAAAGATATTTTTCAGGATTGTCTTGTGCTATACCCCGGGAGTGTTTGGGAGAAAGAACTAGAAATACTTCGAAGCCGCTTGAATAAGTGGAACCGGGAGCAGCAGCAGATCTTCCGCCAGTTTGTATTGGATGCAGAACGGATAGAAATGGATGCAAGTGGACGTATCCTCATACCGAAACGTTATCTTCAGATGGTTTCCATTGATACAGATGTGCGTTTTCTCGGCGTAGATGAAACCATCGAGATTTGGGCAAAAGAGAAGCTGGAGCAACCGCTGGTCGATCCGGGCGAGTTCTCTGCAGCCTTGCAGCAGTTGATGGCAAACTTCCCTTAATTTTCAAGACGATGTTAAAAAATGGCAGACAGACGGCGTATCATATTCCGGCCTTGCTCAATGAAAGCATCGACGGGTTGGATATCCGTCCCTCAGGCCTGTATGTGGATGTTACCTTCGGTGGCGGAGGTCATTCGCGCGAGATCTTGCGTCGGCTGAATCCGGATGGGCGACTGGTGGCTTTCGACCAGGATGAAGATGCCATACGCAATGCGATTGACGATCCCAGGTTTCTATTTGTAAGAAGTAATTTTCGTTTTCTGAAAAATTTTCTGCGCTACCACGGGATCGAGGAGGTGGACGGGATACTGGCCGATCTGGGCGTGTCGTCGCACCACTTCGATGATGCCGGACGCGGTTTCTCATTTCGTTTTGCCGGGGACCTGGATATGCGCATGAATCGTGGCGCTCAAAAAAGTGCAGCAGATATTCTCAATGAGTATCCCGAAGAGAAAATCCGGGAGGTATTTGCGAAATATGGAGAGCTAAAGAACGCACACAGAATTGCTGCTTCGGTGGTGTCATATCGGCAGACCAGGAGATTCTCCACAACAGACGATCTGCTCGCCGTGCTGGAGCCATTTGCTTTCAAAGACCGGGAGAAGAAAATATTGGCGCAGGCATTTCAGGCCCTTCGCATTGAAGTGAATGGAGAGATGGAGGCGCTTACCGAAATGCTCTCACAGGCACTGGAGGTTCTGAAACCGGGAGGACGATTGAGTGTGATCTCCTATCATTCGTTGGAGGATCGGCTGGTGAAAAATTTCTTCAAAACAGGTAACTTTGCGGGCGAAATTATCAAGGATTTTTACGGCAACTGGCAAACACCCTTCGAACTGGTCAACCGCAAAGTGATCGTGCCGGTGATGGAAGAACAAGAGGAAAATCCGCGCTCACGCAGCGCCAAACTGCGTATCGCGGAGAAAAAGAAATAAAAGAGACTGCGAAAGAACAATCCCGCTGAAAGCCCAAAGCTTTTTTTCAAAAGAGCGGATAGTGAAACGCTGACAGCTGAAAGAATTAAAAATGAAAGTGAAGTTCGATAACATACGCAAATCGTTTGTCCATGTTTTTGGAGGAAGTGTTCTCACCGAGAACTACTTCCTCAAAAACATGTGGTTTATTGTTGCGATTGTGCTGGTTATGTTCTTGTTTATCGGACATCGGTATAAAGTACTACAAAGAATGTCGGAAATTGAGCGGCTTGAGCAGGAGCTGAAAGATGCGAAGTATGAGTCGCTCACCATCTCTTCGAGTCTCACCGAAGCAGGCCGGCAGGGAGAAATTGAACGACGGGTTGAGGAGGCGGGGCTGGATCTGGAGGTGACCAGGGAGCCCATCTATTTGCTCAATCCAAAAAAATAGAGAAAACAGCATGCAGACACCCCTGCAGCGGGGTGCATCCTGCATAAACCCGAGTAAGCAATGCAGCAACAAGACAGAAAAGACAAAAAAGGTGTTTTGGGTAGATACGGACTCATCGTAACCGTGTTGATGCTGTTAGCCGGTGCGATCATCTTTAGCGCTGCCAGAATCGTGTTTACCTCCGAAGGGAAGAAATGGCGCGAGGTGGGTGAGAAAGAAACGGTCATTAGAGATCGGGTAATTTTGCCTAAACGAGGTAATATTTATACGCACGATGGTAAGCTGTTGGCTACTACAGAGCCCCTCTACAGCATCTACATGGACTTTTGGGCCGAAGGAATGCAAAAAGATACCCTGGAAAAATATGTGGGCGATCTTTCTCTGGCGCTTGCCAAAAAGTTTCCTGACCGCACGGCTTCTCAATACAGAAATGTGATTATGAATGGCTGGAAGATGCGGGAGAATGAAGAACGCCAGATTCAGACCAACAAGGCGAACGGCTCCGACAAGAAGGTGACCATTCGTTCGAGATATGTGAAGATACTGCGACAGGATATTTCGTATGTCGACCTCAAGGAGATCCGTACTTATCCTTTCTGGAACCAACGCTCAAACCGCAGCGGACTCATTGCGGAGGAGCGGAATGCACGCAAAAAACCTTTTGGAAACCTGGCTACCCGCACGGTGGGAAATGTGTACAAGGATCTGGAAAAGGGAGGTGCCAGCGGCCTGGAGTTGAAATATGATTCCCTCCTGAGTGGCGTGCAGGGTGTAAAGTTCCGCCAGAAGATACAGGGAAAATGGATGGATGTGGTGGAGAAACCGGCCGAGGAGGGTTGGGATATTGTCACTACCCTCGATGCCGATATCCAGGATATTGCAGAGCGCTCCCTGCGGGACAAGCTGGTGGAGACCGAAGCCGAATCGGGCACAGCCATTATTATGGAGGTGCAAAGCGGTGAAATAAAGGGGATTGTGAACCTCGACAGGATGAGCAACGGTAACTACGCCGAAGGGAACCCCAACGCCTTCTCTTATATGAATGAGCCGGGGTCGACGTTTAAAACCGTGACGACCATGGTGGCACTCGATGATGGCGTGGTGACACCCACCGACTCCTTTTACGTAGGCAACGGTCTTTTCCAATACAACAAAAGATGGGTGAGAGATCACTATTGGCGACGTGGACAGGATAGGGGATACCTCACCGTAGCGGAAGGAATGGCCATTTCTTCCAACGTGGTGATGAGCAAGATTGTATTGAAAGGATACGAAAAGAACCCCCGAAAATACGTGGAAGGAATCGACCGGATTGGGCTGAGAAAACAGCTCAAGTGGGATGTACCCCTCCAGGGGATAGAAGGAACATCGTCCATCCGCTTCCCCGACGATAAATCAAACTATTGGTCCAAAACCACGCTCCCCTGGATGTCGTTCGGTTATGAAACGCAGATTCCTCCCATTTATATGCTGATGTTCTACAATGGAATAGCCAACGGTGGTAACATGATCAAGCCATTTATTGCCAAGCGGTTTGTAAAAGATGGAAAGGTGGTTAAAGAGGTGGAGCCAGAAGTGGTAAACCCCCAGATGTGTAAGGAAACCACACTGCAACAGATACATGAGATGCTGTTGAATGTGATCGAAGAAGGTACAGCGAAGGTGGTAAAATCCGATTATTTTTCCATTGCCGGCAAAACAGGCACAGCCCAAATAGCCTCAGGTGGCGCATATGGAGGATACTATGTTTCTTTCTGTGGTTATTTCCCTGCCGATAAGCCGATGTATACCATTTTTGTGGGACTGCGGAAGCCGAATGGCGTGCCTTCCGGCGGCGGTATGGCGGGCATGGTTTTCAAAAATATAGCAGAACAAACTTACGTGAGAAAAGTGCAGCTCACCGTGGAGGATTGTAAGATAGACTCCACCCTGCAAAAAGATCCCGTAATAAAGCACGGCAACTGGCAACAAAACCAGACACTGCTGGCTTCGTTACATTATCCCTCGGGCTCACTGGATGAAGAAACCAACTGGGTGAAGATCACACAAGATAGCCTGGGTTATCAGCCAAGAGCACTTCCGGTGAAAGCGTCGCAGATTCCCGACGTTCGCGGCATGGGTGCACGCGATGCGGTGTACCTCCTGGAGAAAATGGGCCTCAGGACGAACCTCTCCGGTGCGGGAAAAGTCGTTGCTCAATCGTTTCCGCCAGGTCAGAGATTGGTAAAAGGAACCACCATCACCATCACATTGCAATAGCGTATGAAACTACAGAAATTAATAAAAAAATGTTCGGTCGTTGCTCTTCGGGGTAACGCAGAAGTAGAGGTAACCGGTATTACTTCCGACTCACGCACTGTGACACCGGGTTCACTCTTCATTGCGGTAGAGGGTATCTGTACCGATGGTCATGCTTATATTGGTAAAGCAATTGAGCAGGAGGCACTTGTTGTGGTCTATGACAAGCCCATGATTGAAGAGTACTTCTCTAAAATCACTTATGTACAGGTGGAGGACAGTGCCGCGGCCCTGGCACTCATCGCTTCAGAGTGGTTCGGCAACCCGTCGGAACAGCTCCAACTGGTGGGCGTGACTGGCACCAACGGTAAAACTACCATTGCTACCCTGCTCTATGAAACGCTCCGGAAGATGGGACACCCCGCAGGACTGCTCTCAACTGTGGCCAACTATGTGAACGGTGAACGATACCCGACCACCCATACCACGGTCGACCCCATCACATTGAATAGCTATCTCCGCAAGATGGTGGATGCCGGATGCCAGCACGCCTTTATGGAGGTAAGCTCTCACGCCATCCACCAGAAAAGGATACATGGCCTTCGCTTTGCAGGTGGTATCTTCACCAACCTCACCCAGGATCATCTCGATTATCACAAGAATATGCTGGAATACCGGAATGTGAAGAAGTCTTTTTTCGATCATCTTCCCCCGGATGCCTTTGCCCTTACCAATGCAGACGATAAAAACGGAGCAGTGATGTTACAAAACAGCAAAGCTCTTCGAAAAACATACTCGGTAAGGGGTATGGCCGATTTCAAAGCACGCATATTCGAGAAGCATTTCGATGGAACCGACATTGAAATAAACGGCAGAGAACTCACCGTTCAGTTTGTGGGCATCTTCAACGTGTATAACCTGCTGGCCGTATATGGCGCAGCCGTTCTACTTGGACTCGACGAGGATGAGCTGCTGAGGATACTCTCTCTGTTGACTCCGGTGGCAGGACGTTTCCAAACCTTCCGCTCACCCAAAGACTACACGGCAATTGTGGATTATGCCCATACGCCTGATGCACTGACCAACGTATTGAATGCCATACACGAGGTTCTCAACAACAAGGGAAAGATCATCACGGTGGTAGGCTGTGGAGGTAATCGCGACAAGACAAAGCGGCCGATCATGGCGCGCGAGGCAGTGAACCTCAGTGATAAGGTGGTGTTCACCTCCGACAATCCCCGATTTGAAGAACCTGCCGATATCCTGCAGGATATGATCGCAGGCCTTACCCCGGAACAGCAGTATGCTGCTCTCACCATCATCGACCGGCGCGAAGCCATTAAAACAGCTTCTGCCCTGGCTCAACCGGGCGACGTGATTCTCATTGCCGGAAAAGGACACGAAGATTATCAGGAAATAAAAGGTGTGAAACATCATTTCGACGACAAGGAAGAGGTGGAGAAGATATTTGCAGCACAACAAAATGCCTGAGAGAAAACGAAAATATTGAAACTATGTTGTATTATCTTTTTGATTATTTAGACAAACTTGATTTTCCCGGAGCAGGCATGTTTCAATACGTGATGTTCCGCTCAGCCATGGCGGCGATCTTTTCCCTGTTGATCGGAATTTTTGTAGGCAAGAAGATCATCCTCCGCTTACAGAAAAAGCAGATTGGGGAAACAATCCGCAACCTCGATCTGGAGGGACAATATAGCAAGCGCGGCACACCCACCATGGGAGGGATCATCATCATTCTCTCCATTCTGGTCTCCACATTGCTTTTTGGAAAGCTGGAAAATATCTACATCATCCTCATGTTGGTAAGTACCGTCTGGCTCGGCTTACTGGGCTTTGCCGATGATTATATCAAGGTATTCAAGAAGGACAAAGAGGGACTGAAAGGGAAAATTAAAGTCGTGGCGCAGATAGGCCTGGGACTTATTGTGGGATTGACAATTTTATGCAGTCCCGAGATCGTGGTAAGGGAAAACAGGGAGGTACGGGTGAACAACATCATCGAAGAGGTCGTCTACCAAACCGAAGATGTGAAAACAACCAGCACCACCATTCCCTTCATGAAGAACAACAACTTCGACTACAAGTGGCTGGTCAACTGGATGGGTGACTATGCCGATGAGGCAGCGTGGATTGTTTTCATCCTGGTGGTGATCCTCATTGTGACGGCTGTATCCAACAGCGCCAACCTGACCGATGGACTGGATGGATTGACGTCGGGCTCCTCGGCCATCATTGGCGTGGCACTGGGAATACTGGCTTATGTGTCGGGCCGTGTGGACTTTGCCTCTTACCTCAACATCATGCACATTCCCGGCGGAGATGAGCTCATGGTCTTTGCCAGCGCCTTTGTGGGTGCTTGTGTGGGCTTTCTCTGGTACAATGCTTATCCTGCACAGGTATTTATGGGCGACACAGGGAGTTTGACTCTGGGAGGCATCATCGGCGTGTTTGCGGTGCTCATCCACAAGGAACTGCTGCTCCCTATTCTCTGTGGTGTCTTCTTTGTGGAAGCCCTGTCGGTTATTGCACAGGTGACCTATTTTAAATATACGAAGAAAAAGTTGGGCGTTGGCAAGCGTATCTTCAAAATGACCCCGTTGCATCATCATTATCAGAAGCCTGGTAACGGAAGCATCGACGCATTGATACAGAAACCCTTTGCACCGCTTGCCGAACCCAAGATTGTGAGCCGCTTCTGGCTCGTGGGCATGATCCTGGTTGTGCTCACCCTGGCAACACTCAAAATGAGATAGTCGAATTGATTGATGGAGAGAGAAACAATGAACAGAAAATTAATGGTGGTTCTCGGAGGTGGTGAAAGCGGTGTAGGCTCTGCCATCCTTGCCAAAAAAGAGGGATTTGCTGTGTTCCTCTCCGACAAGGGCTCGCTGCAGGATAGTCACCGTGAGACATTGCAAGCCTACGGGATTGAATTTGAAGAAAACGGCCATACCGAAGAACGGATACTCAAGGCCGATGAAATTATAAAGAGTCCGGGAATACCCGATACTGCACCCATGATGCAAAAAGTACGTCATGCCGGTATCCATGTAATCTCTGAGATTGAATTTGCTGGCCGCTATACCGGTGCAAAGATGATTTGCATCACTGGTAGCAATGGCAAGACCACCACCACCAGCCTCATCTATCATATCCTGAAATCGGCGGGACTGAATGTGGGACTGGCGGGAAACATCGGGAAGAGCTTTGCGCGACAGGTTGCGGAGGAGCATTTCGATTATTACGTGTTGGAGCTCAGTAGCTTCCAACTGGAAGGTGTCTATGACTTCAGAGCCGACATTGCGGTACTGCTCAACATCACACCCGATCATCTCGATCGGTACGATCATGACTTGCAGCATTATGTGGACGCCAAGATGCGGATTATCCGCAACCAAAGGACGCAGGATGCTTTTATCTACTGGATCGACGACCCCATCGTCACACAACAGATTGCCAAACTGAAGCCGACGGCAACAAGCTATCCTTTCGGAGAACATCACAACACAGATGAAGTGGCTTATACCGAAAATGGAAAGATCATCATACAGGCAAAAGAAAGGGAATTCAATATGGAACTGGAACTATTGGCCCTCGAGGGATTGCACAATGTATACAACTCCCTGGCCTCGGGCATCGTGGCTAAACTGATGGACATCAGCGATGAACAGCTGCGAACATCACTGTCCGACTTTAAAGGAGTGCCGCACCGCCTCGAAAAGGTGGCCACAGTGCGGGGTGTGCAATACATCAACGACTCCAAAGCCACCAACGTGAACTCCTGTTGGTACGCGCTGCAGAGCATGCGTACCAAAACGGTGCTGATACTGGGAGGTACCGATAAGGGCAACGATTACAGTGAGATTGAAGAACTGGTAAAATCGAAGGCAAGGGCATTGATTTTTCTCGGAAAAGACAACAGCAAGCTGCATGCATTCTTTGGTGGGATGGTGCCCGTGATTCGTGAGGCCACATCGATGGAGGAGGCAGTGAAGACTGCTTATCAGCTTGCAGAAAAAGGGGATACGGTCTTGCTGTCACCCTGTTGCGCAAGCTTCGACCTGTTCCAAAACTACGAAGACCGGGGTGATCAGTTTAAGGAATGTGTGAGAAGGCTGTGACAAAACGCCCATGTGGCAGTGTGCCACTGCGGCGGTGTGATGATTTAAGAATATAATAATTAGTGGGTAACAACATGGAAAAAGAGATCAATCATACAATTGATCCGATGACTCCCGGGGAGGAGATGGCAGAGCCGGGGTTTGCGATCAAGGACTTTGGTAAAAAAATCTTCCAGGGGGATAAAGTGATCTGGTCGGTGTTTATCGTTCTCTGCGTGATCTCACTGGTGGAGATATTCAGCGCTACCAGCACCATTGTTTACCGGCAGCAGAACATGCTGGGGCCGTTTCTGCGACATGCCTTCTTTTTAATTGGGGGCGTGGGGGTGATCCTGCTCATTCACAACATCCCCTACCGCTATTTCTCTCTGTTAATCTTTGTGCTGCTGGGAGCCATTGTGTTGCTTGTGCTGACTCCGTTTATCGGGACCAGTGTCAACGGCGCAGAGCGATGGATATCCTTCCTGGGATTCACCATTCAACCATCCGAAATAGCCAAAATATCGCTGATGGGCACCATTGCTTTTCTATTAAGTAAGCAGAACGGTACAAATGACGCCCTGCTGTTTAAGTGGATGATCGGGCTGATGGTGCTGGTCTGCGGCATCATCGCCATGGACAACCTTTCAACAGCCATATTGCTCTTCGGAGTATGTTATCTCCTGATGTTTATCGGCAGTGTGAAGTTGGTGCGGCTCCTAAAGGTGGCTGGAGCGGGAATCGCATTGGTGGCTTTGTTGCTGCTTCTGCTGAATGTCATCCCCGAATCATGGACCGATGACGGACCCTTAAGCCGACTGGGTACATGGCAAAACCGTATCGCCAATTTTGGGGGAGACAAAAATCTGTCCGAAGAAGATTATTTTACCATCACCGATGATAATTACCAGGTGGCACACGCCAAGATTGCCATTGCAAATGGAGGGCTACTGGGTGTTTTCCCCGGGAACAGTACCGAACGCGATTTTCTTCCCCAGGCTTATTCCGATTTCATTTATGCCATCATCATTGAAGAGTTGGGCATCCTGGGCGGTATCGTTGTCCTGTTGCTTTATGTGATCCTGTTGATTCGCTCTGGGATGATTGCTCGCAGAATTGATAAGATGTTCCCCAAATATCTTGTTCTGGGCTCGGCGCTGATGCTTTCGATACAAGCTTTTATCAACATGGGCGTAGCGGTAAGCCTGTTCCCCGTCACCGGGCAGCCACTGCCCCTGATCAGCCGCGGTGGAACATCCACCCTGATTACCTGTGCGTACTTTGGGCTTATCCTGAGTGCCGACCGTTTTGGTATCGGTAAAAAAAGACGCGAAACGGATATCGACGATCGGAACGAGAGAGAGCAGGATGAAGAAGAACAGGCTCTGCAGCACGACACATCCATCGGTTCCGGACAGATGGAACCGATGAAAAGACCGGAAGTTGAAGTGGAATTTGAAACATATCAGGTATGAAAATCATTGTCAGTGGAGGAGGTACCGGAGGTCATATTTTTCCGGCTATATCAATTGCGAATGCGATCAGGGACAGATGGAACGATGTGGAAATATTGTTCGTGGGTGCCGAAGACCGCATGGAGATGGAGCGGGTGCCGGCGGCGGGTTATCGGATCATCGGATTGCCAGTGGCAGGGTTCGACAGGAGGAGCTTGCTGAAAAATGTTCCGGTGGCTTTTAAACTACTGCGAAGCATGCAGAAGGCAAGGCAGATCATCCACGATTTTAAACCCGACTTGGCTGTGGGTGTAGGCGGTTATGCCAGCGGACCCATCCTGAAGGCGGCCTCGGCGAAAGGAGTGCCTACTTTGCTTCAGGAACAGAATTCTTACGCCGGGGTGACCAACAAGCTACTGGCAAAAAAAGCTGCGGTGATCTGCGTGGCTTATGAAGGGATGGAAAAGTTCTTTCCCAAAGAAAAAATAGTCCTTACCGGTAATCCATGCCGGCAGGATCTCCTTGTTTCTAAGGAGAACCGCAAGAATGGATATGCCCATTTTCAACTTGACCCCAGCAAACGAACGATCCTGATGCTGGGAGGAAGCCTCGGGGCCCGCACACTCAACAACAGCATGGTGGAAGCTTTTCCCAAAGTGGCTGCAGCTGACGATGTGCAGGTAATCTGGCAAAGTGGCAGGTATTACTACAAGGAGTTACAACAGCTGCAGGAGGCCGGAAAGATTCCACCCAACGTGCACTTGTTTGATTTTGTGAATCGCATGGATTACGCCTATTCGGTGGCCGACCTGGTGATTTCACGTGCCGGTGCCGGTTCCATCTCCGAGTTTTGCTTGCTCGGAAAGGCGGTTGTGTTGGTCCCTTCTCCCAATGTGGCGGAAGATCACCAGACCAAAAACGCACAGGCTCTGGTAAATAAAGATGCGGCTGTCATGGTCTCCGATGTGCTGGCGACTGCATTGCTGTTCGATGTGGCACTCTCACTCGTGCACAACGAGACGCAACTGGTGAACCTGAGCCGCAACATTGCACAACTGGCGCAGCACAATTCAGCGAACAGAATTGTGGACGAAATTGAGAAAATATTGGTAGTATGAACTATAAATCGGTCTATTTTATTGGTATCGGCGGCATTGGTATGAGCAACCTTGCTCGTTATTTTCTTTCAAAAGGAAAGAGGGTAGGAGGGTACGACCGTACAGAAACACCGCTCACCCAGGCGCTTCAACAAGAAGGCGCCTTTGTGCATTATGAGGATGAGATAGAGGCTATTCCGGCAATCTTTACAGAGAACAAAGAGCATACGCTCGTGGTATTCACCCCAGCCGTACCGGCGTCGCACGGTGAGTTGCTTTTTTTCAGGGTACAGGGGTTCACCATCATGAAAAGGGCACAGGTGTTGGGCGAAATCACCAAAACAAGTGATGCTGTCTGTGTGGCAGGTACACATGGAAAGACCACTGTTTCCAGCATGACTGCCCATCTGCTGCGCCAGTCGCACATAGATTGCAACGCCTTCCTGGGCGGAATTCTGAAAAATTACGACAGCAACCTGTTGCTCTCCGAGAAAAGCCACATCACCGTAGCCGAAGCCGATGAATATGACCGTTCATTTCATTGGCTGCGCCCCTGGATTGCCATCATTACTTCTGCTGATCCTGACCACCTCGATATTTATGGTACGGAGGAGGCCTACCGCGAAAGTTTTGAAAAGTTTACCTCGCTCATTCGTCCCCATGGCTACCTGATCATGAAAAAGGGGATCCCTGTTACGCCGCTTACCGATGAAACGGTGACGGTCATGACTTACGGAGAAGAGGAGGGTGATTATCACGCGGAACATATCCGGATTGGCGACGGAGAGATCCTGTTTGATTTTGTATCTCCCGAAAAGAAAATCACCGATATTTTCCTGGGTGTGCCTGTAAAGATAAATATTGAAAACGCCGTGGCCGCGATCGCTGCAGCAACACGTTGCGGTGCCACCGACGATGAAGTCCGCCATGCCATGCGCACCTTTGGTGGAGCGAAAAGACGGTTCGATTTTCACATTAAATCGCCGTCAATCGTTTTTATCGACGATTATGCCCATCATCCACAAGAACTCGCTGCGGCCATCAGTTCTGTCAGAGCACTCTATCCCGAGAGGAAGGTGACGGGTGTTTTTCAGCCGCATCTCTATTCACGCACCCGTGATTTTTTTGAGGATTTTGGACAGAGCCTCTCTCTGCTGGACGATGTGATCCTGTTGGACATTTATCCGGCGAGAGAAGAACCCATTGAAGGGGTGACCTCGCAGCTTATATTCGACCGGATTACTTCGCCAGAGAAGATGTTGTGCAGGAAAGATGAGCTTCTGGAAGTGCTTTCACACAAGCAGTTGGAAGTGTTGGTGACCTTCGGTGCCGGAGACATCGATCGGTTGCTTCCCGACATCGAAAGCTTACTGCGAAGGAACTACAGTGTAAATGATTAATGTTTTAAAATTCGATCGGCTATTGCGTATCTTGGCGTATCTTTGTGTAATCAAACCAAACAGGTAACACTTGAAGAAATTCATTCTCATATTGATCGCAGTCGTTATAATGGGATATCTGATCTTCTCGGCATCCTATTTCAGTGATTCTTCGCACGAAAACCTCTGTGAACGGTTTGAGGTAATCATCAGTGACAGTAGCATTACCCGTTTTGTTGATACACAGGAAATTGTGAATCTGGTGAAGCGGGAGGATCTTTATCCTGTGGGTAAAAAATTCGGGGAGATCAATACACTGGCCATACGTGATGCCATCCTTACCAATCGCCTGGTGGAGTCGGTAAAAGTATTTACTACCGCCGACGGTTCCATTGTGGCGTCCATTCGCCAGCGGGAACCGGTGTTGAGAATTATCTCAGATACGAAAGGTAGTTTCTACGTGGACAAAGATCGCATGATCATGCCCCTTTCGTCGAACTTTGCTGTTTACCTGCCCGTGGCCACAGGTATCATCGACGAAGAGTTTGCACAAAATGAGCTGTATGATTTTGCGATGTTTCTTCGTGGTAATCCCGATTGGGATGCGTGGATAGCACAGATTGTGGTGAAAAGGGACAAGGAGGTGCTACTGATACCGCGGGCTGGAGATTTCAAAATTATCTTGGGGAGTCTGGATAACTACCCGGACAAGCTGGCAAAGTTTGCTCTTTTCGTGGAGAAAGGATTGAATGTGGTCGGATGGAATCGATATAGCGAGATTAACCTGAAATACGAAAATCAGGTGGTGGCCACAAGAAAGTAACATAACCAAAAGTTCATCGACCAAACATATGATGCATTCAGGATTTATAGCAGTAATTGATCTGGGCAGTTCCCGAATTAAGGGAATTGTGGGGCGCAAAAATGAGCACAACGTGCTATCCATTCTTGCAAGCGGCTCCATTGATGCAGGTAGTTCCATCCGTCGTGGCATGGTGTACAACATCGAACAGGTAGGAGCCAATGTGCACAAGCTGGTGATGATGCTCGAGAACAGCATCAGTAAGAAAATAGGCAAAGTATATGTCTCTCTGGCTGGTCAATCGTTACACACCATGCAGTTCAATGAGATGAAACAATTGTCTGCCGGCATGGTCACCGAAGAGGTCGTCAGTCAGTTGCGCAAAGCAGCAGAAAAGTTTCAGCCCGAGATGGTGCGTAACTACAAAGTGGCTGAGGTGGAATATTATATCGACGACAAACCGGAGCGCAGCCCCGTGGGGGTTACCGGCTCCCAGATAGAAGCAGGCTACGAACTCATTGTAGGTCGCCCCAATCTGTTGTCGAACATTGAAAAGAGCATCGCTGCTAAAACAGAACTCAGAATATTGGATTTTATCGTCGGCCCTATCGCCTCTGCTGAGATAGCCCTCAATGAGGAAGAGAAGGAACTGGGATGTGCATTTGTTGATTTCGGAGCAGGCACAACCTCGCTCATCGTCTACAAAAATGGATTGTTGCGACGCCTGGTTGTCATTCCCTTTGGGGGAAAAAACCTGACCAAAGATATCAGTGCACTAAATTTTACCGAAAACGATGCCGAGCAGCTGAAAATTAAGTTTGGCCGGGCCATGGAGAATCAGGATACGCCACTATTTACCTCTCCATTTGCTTCGAAACCCGATTTCGATCTCACTGAATTAAACAAGGTCATTGGGATGCGCCTCGATGAGATTGTTGCCAATGTAAAGGAACAAATCATTCTTTCAGGTTACGAGGGACAGTTGGGAGCGGGCATGATCATTACCGGAGGAGCATCTCAGCTGAGAAATCTCGATCTTTATCTGACGCATAAGTTGAAGATGCCGGTAAGAAAGGCATCGGCAAAAAAAACATTGGTCAACAATTCGCCCGACTTGATCAACGATCCTGCCTTTACGCAGGCACTGGGCATGTTGTTGTTTGCCGTTGAGGATTGTGAACTGCCCGTGGAGGTCATTTCTGAAGAAAAAGATGAAGATCGCAAGGAAAGCTCTTCGGGTTGGTTTTCTGGGAAAAACAAAAAAAATAAAAGCGACAAGAAGAAGGAGAAGGTCAAAGCCGAGAAACAAGAGGGCGGATTCTTTAACAAGATTGAAGATGTTTTAGGTGGTATTTTTTCGGAAGAGGAGGATGAATAAAAGAGAAAGGATTAGCAGCAATGGACAACGATATTTTAGATTTTCAGTTTGAGAGTCATACCAATGCCATCATCAAGGTGATTGGCGTGGGTGGGGGTGGTGGAAATGCCGTCAACCACATGTTTCAGGAGGGAATCCATGATGTCTCTTTTGCTTTGTGTAACACCGATCAACAGGCTTTGATGGAATCTCCCGTGCCCATGAAAATACAATTGGGCGAAAGTACGACGGGTGGTTTGGGAGCTGGCAACAAGCCCGAGGTAGCGCAACAGGCCGCCGAGGAGAGCGTGGAGATGATTGAGGAGCTGCTGAGTGATGGCACACGCATGGTTTTTATCACAGCTGGCATGGGAGGGGGTACCGGCACGGGCGCTGCCCCTGTAGTGGCGCGTGTGGCGAAGGAAATGGGTATTCTCACTGTGGGTATTGTGACCATTCCCTTCATGTTTGAAGGCCCCCGCAAGATTGTACAGGCGGTAAAGGGCGTGGAGGAGATCGCCAAAAATGTGGACGCGTTGCTGGTCATCAACAACGAACGTCTCCGTGATATCTACAGCGACCTGACGATGCTCAATGCTTTTGCACGCGCCGATGATACGCTGGCAACTGCTGCCAGGAGTATCGCCGAGATCATCACCGTACACGGTCACGTGAACTTGGATTTTGCCGATGTGAATACCACGCTCAAAGATGGTGGCGTGGCCATCATGAGCAGTGGCCTCGGGAAGGGAGCCGATCGCATCAACGATGCAATAAGAAACGCGTTGCACTCACCCCTGCTCAACAACAACGATGTTTTCAGTGCAAAGAAAATACTGATTAACTTGTCGTTTGGTGAAACCCACCCCCTGATGATGGAAGAGATGAACGCCCTGCACGATTTTATGTCGAAGTTCAGCAGGGAGATCGAAGTGATCTGGGGCGCTGCCGTGGAACAGCAGCTGGATGAAGAGGTGAAGGTCACCTTGCTTGCTACTGGCTTCTCCATCTCCAGTGTCCCGGGAATAAAGGAACACCAGGATGAAAAAACGAAGGCCGAAGAGATACAGGAACAAATTGAACGGGATGCACGACTGGCCCAGGAAAGAAGGGACAAGGATCTGATTGAGAAATATTACGGAAAAACGGGATTAAAGACGCTGACCACTGTAAACTACAGCCAGGAGCCTTTTGTGCTGACCATCGATGAACTGGACGACGACAAGGTGATTGAGGCACTGGAAAAAGTACCAGTCTTTAAGCGTGAAGCTGATTTTAACCCACGCGTCTTCCAGTCTGAAACGCATTCCCAATCTTCTTCCCTGTTTGATTGAGCTATGCAGTAATGATTGCTGCATAAAACGAACGCAGTGAGCGAACGACGGTGAGGCAATCACTGAACAAGACAACCGACAAACATATACAAAGAAAACAAATCATATGGCACTATTAGAAACAATTACCGAAGAAATTAAAAAAGCCATGCTTGCCAAGAACAAAGTACGTCTGGAAGCATTGAGGGGTATCAAGAAAGAGTTGCTGGAAGCTAAAACAGCGAAGGGAGCGTCGGATGAACTTTCGGATGAAACAGCTATTGCCATCCTGCAAAAAATGGTAAAACAACGCAAAGACAGTGCTGATATCTACGCTGAACAGAACCGCCCAGACCTAGCGGAGCCTGAACTTGAGCAGATGAAAGTCATTCAGGAGTACCTTCCCACTCAAATGACTCCCGAGGAACTGGAGAATGAGGTAAAACTCATCATCGCTGAAACCGGCGCTACTTCTATGAAGGAAATGGGCAAGGTGATGGGATTGGCGACGAAACGGCTGGCCGGAAAAACGGAAGGACGGGCCATCTCGGAAATGGTAAAGAAGCTTCTTTCCTGAGAAAATGAGCTACAACTTCCTTACATAAGGTACGTAAACTTTCTTCATCCTTTTTTCGAGCGGATTGCGTTTGCGTACTTTCTTCTCCAGCTTTTGGAGGTCGGCTAGCCTGTTTTTGCCTGCCTTAAAATCGTCGGTGAGCAACAACAATGAAATTGTTTCCTCATCCACCGTACGTAAGCTGAATACAACCGTGCTGTGCTCAATGATGTCGTTCTCGGTCAGTGTGGCCCGATGCTGCATTCCCGGGGAGTGCTCTAACGTGAGAGCATCGTAACCCATGGCCGAGATCCTGATCTTCCCCATTTTCGGGTTGTGGGAGAACCAAGCCTCACCATCATCACCGGTAATCTTCGATGCAATCAATTTGTCGGAGTGTGTTCGTGCTTCGACCAGAATATTCTGCAGCGGATAGTTGTTTATACCCACCACCTTCACCAGACAACTATCGTTGTGTGAACTCTCCGTGGCTTGACCGAATGACTTTTCACCGGAAAAATCTGTTGTGTTCACCAACAGAAAATGATCCAGCTCCTCGTAAGTTCCTTCTCCCACCTGCGCAGTAGATAACCCTGCAAAGCCGGAGATACTGAAAAAAACTTTGCCGTTTGTAAAGGCAAGTGAGTCGGTTCCATTCTGATAAGTCGCCTCCTTTTGTTGTGCGGTGAGTCCGATCGTCAGGAGGAGCGTGCATGCGAGAAGCAGATATTTTGTCATGAGCAGGACGTGTAAGCCGTTTAAGAAGTAATTTGAAGCAAATATAGTATAATTTTCGACGTTATAGGGGTTATTTGATCACAAAAGTCCCTCTTAGTCGGATATCGTTTGATGCCGCTCCCATCATGGCTGTGAATTCTCCTGGTTCTGTTTCTTCTTCCATCTGCAGGTTGAATAACGACAACTGATGAGGTTTCAAGATAAAGCTTATTTTGCGTGATTCTCCCTTTTTCAGGAAAACACGTTCAAAATCTTTCAGTTGAATGGGAGGCGTGGCCACAGAACTGATATTGTCCTGCACATAGAGCTGTACCACCTCTTCTCCATCGTAATTGCCGTTGTTTTTGATCACGCAGGATATATGCGTCACCTCTCCTACCTGCGAGATAGACAGATCGGTGTATTCAAAAAAGGTGTAACTTAAGCCGTAACCAAAAGCATATAAAGGGGTACTCTCTCCCTCGACATATTTATTTTGTCGTCCCAGTGAATAATACACTGGTAGTTGCCCTACGCTGCGTGGTACAGATACAGGCAGTCGACCTGCTGGATTGTAATTTCCGAAAATGATGTCAGCCACAGCGTGACCTCCTTCCTGCCCGGGGTACCAGGCACACAGCAGTGCATCTGCTTTTTCCGACGCAAGGTTCATATTCAGGGGCCTCCCCTGAATGTAGATTACGATAAGTGGTTTCCCTGTTTCGATAATTGCCTTTAGTAGCTTCTCCTGATCACCCAGTAGTTCCAGTGTTTTTCGATCGTATCCTTCACCCGACTCCATATCGGAAATCAATTCTTCCTTGTCGTCCGACACCACGGCCGCACCGGTTTCGATGTATTCTGTCCGGAAGTCCCTGGCACTCGATCCTCCCAGTACCAGCACCGTGACTTCGGCGTTTTGCGCAGCTACTACTGCTTCCGCAATATTGCTTTGCGTGGTATCTCTGATGGCGCAGCCCTTCACATAACGCACGGTGGTGGAGGGGGAGACCGTTCTTTTTATCCCGTCGAGTATGGTGGCAATCTCAGTCCGTTCCTGTGGAGCTGTATAGTCACCAAGTTGATTGTATAGGTTATCGGCATTCGGCCCTATAACGGCAATGCTTTTTATTTCTTTCGATAGCGGAAGGAGGTTGTGCTCATTTTTGAGCAACACAGTTCCCTCTTTGGCTACTTCACGGGCGAGAGCCCTGTGATGGTTGCTCCTGACAAGGGCAGATACTTTTGAGGAATCAACGTAGGGACTTTCAAACAGACCCATCTCAAACTTTAAACGCAATACACGAGCTACGGCGGTATCGAGATCGGCAGACGTGATCAGCCCTTCCTGAAGTGCCAACTCCAGATTTCTGTCATAGGCATTTCCACCGAGATCGGTCTCCACACCTGCTTTGAGTGCGGCAACAGCTGCATGTTTGATGTCGGGGACAGTCCTGTGTGAGGTTGCAATCCCTTCCACACTGCCCAAGTCGGAGAAAACAAACCCATCGAACTGCCACTTTCCTCGTAAAATATCGGTCAGCAGGTAGCGGTTCGCTGTACAGGGAATACCATCGATGGCATTGTAAGCTGTCATGATTGTTTTTGCTCCGGCGTCGACAGCCATGCGGAAGGGTGAGAGGTGATTGGAGAATAACTCTCTCATGCCAATCATGGCTTGCTGTCCATTGTGCCCGCCTACGGGGATGCCATACGCCACAAAATGTTTCAATGTGGAATAGACATGTCGGCCATCCCCCATCTGGGATCCCTGCAGCCCTTTTACGAAAGAACTGCCCAGGATACCCGTGAGCACAGGGTCTTCGCCAAAGGTCTCCTCCATCCTCGACCATCGTGGGTCGCGTGCCACATCGATGATGGGGCCATATCCGATGTGGGCACCCTGCAGCCTCGTCTCCAGCGCAATGGCTTCGCCCATTCTGAAGATCAAATCTTTGTTGAAGGTGCTTGCCTGCGCCAGCGAAGTGGGAAATACCGTGGTTCCGATAGCCATATGACCGTGGGCGCATTCTTCGGCAAAGAAAATGGGAATTCCCAGTCTTGTTTTTTCCAGCGCATACTGTTGCAGGGCATTGAGTGCTTTTGCAGAGAGTTCGGGGTCTAAGCCCGTCTGAATTGTTTTTCTGGTCCACGGGTCGGCGCGCAAGGTGGCCCAGAATGTTCCGGGCTGCACATCCTGCATCAGTTTCACGAATGCATCAGAAACCACCACTTCCTTTCCTTGTTTTTCATACATTTCCCAACCTGTCGGGGAGCATAACTGTCCTACTTTCTCTTGGGTCGTCATCCTTGAGAGCAGATCCTGCACACGTGCTTCAACGGAGGCCTGTGGATTTTTGTAGAGAGGCTGTGCCGAAAGATGAGAAAAGATAACGATGGGAAAAAGGATATAAACTATTTTGTGCATATCAGTCCAGGTTAAAGGTGAGAACAAGGGATTCTTGTTTGATGTTTTTGGGCAGATATACCGTTGTCTTATTTCCCTGGGTACGCCATTTGAGTCGCTTGTTATTTTGCAGTAGCCGCATGGGTGAGCCTTTGGCAGGTCTATTCCCTTCCCATTCTATGACTGCAGGGAGATACTCGTTCTCTGGCAGGGTGTAGAGCGCATAAAGGGTTTTCTGATCTTTACTCGCCGTGAACCACACGTTGTCGCTGTTGTAAAGGGCAGTAGAACGGGTGTTGTAAACACCCTCCCCGTTTACACGCAACCAGGCACCCACTTTTTCGAGACGCTCAACAACGGGTTGCTCAATGAGGCCCTCTGCCGTAGGTCCCACACCCAGAAGCAAACATCCCCCTTTGGCCGTGATCTCAATGAGTGTGTTAATAACCTGTTGTGCCGATTTATAGGGGGCATTGGGAACCCACCCCCAATCGTTGCTTAGCGGGATGCAGCTTTCCCATGGAAATGGGAGCTGTGCATCGGGAATCGATCGTTCGGGAGTTTGATAATTCTCGTATTTCCCTTTGATGGTTCTGTCCACGATAAGGATGCCTGGTTGATTCCGGCGCACACTGTTTGCAATACGCTCCATGTCGATATCCTGACGGGGTGGAGCTACCCAGCCTCCATCAAGCCAGAGAATATCGATATCTCCATATCGGGAGGTTATTTCATTGAGTTGGTTAAAGGTGAACTCCTTGAATTTCTCCCACCGCTGCGGGTGGCGTTCAATCTGATAATTTACATGTCGGTTGGGAGTTGCATAGTAGTCCCACCAATAGTACTGACTGTGCCAATCAGGTTTCGAGAAGTAAGCCCCGATCATGAAATCTTTCTTCCGGAACGATTCAAACACATAACGAGCCACATCGGCCTTGGGATGATCTTTGAAAGGGCCGTGAGCGATTGAGAAATCACTCTCTTTGGTGTCGAACATATTAAACCCGTCGTGGTGTTTTGTGGTAAAAATGGCATATTTCATACCCGCCCTCTCCATCACATCTGCCCATTGGTCGGGATCGAAATCTACCGGGTTAAACTGATCTTTCAGAACCCAGTACCATTTTTTGTAATCGGTGTAGGCGATGGTACTATCGCGTGGTATCCAGTCCACATCCTCGGAACAGATGGACCACGACTCCACAATGCCTGGCAGGGAGTACAATCCCCAGTGAAACAAGACACCGAATTTAAGATCCTGCCAGCGGTCGAGCTGTTGCAATACCTTTTCGTCTGTGGGCATCACATAACCGTCCGATTGCTGGTGTGTGAATCCCTGCTGTGCATGGAGTGTAAGGACGATAATAGAAGCAATGAGCGTGAGGACAGTTTTGTGTTTCATATACCTCTTCCTTTATTTGATGGTTTAAAAATGTGCTGTAAAGATACCTTTTGTGTGGATAACAAAAAAATCAGGGCCGCAAAAAAGCAGCCCTGATTATAATATAAAAGGAATCAACGTTTTCGTAGGTCAGGTGGACCAAAAGGAGAATCTCGTCATGTTGTTTACAATCCTTTTTCTGTCAAATAACGTTCGGCATCCATCGCTGCCCGGCATCCAGTCCCAGCAGCAGTAACTGCCTGGCGATAGATGGGATCGGCCACGTCTCCACAGGCAAATACACCCTCTACATTGGTGCGGGTATAGGGACTGTCGGTTTTGATATAACCCACGTCGTCCAGATGAATGTAATCTTTGAATATGTCGGTGTTGGGCTTGTGGCCGATGGCCAGAAAGAAACCATCCACCGCAATATCGCGCTTCTCTTCATCCGGTTCACCCATTCTTTTTACCAGATGCACGCCTTCCACTCCTTTTTCTCCGAAAAGGCCTACGGCATTGTGTTCGAACAGAACTTCAATTTTGGGATTATTCATCACCCTCTCCTGCATGATCCGTGAGGCACGCAGATAAGGTTTGCGAACAATCATATACACTTTGTCGGCCAGTCCCGACAGGTAAGTGGCCTCTTCGCAGGCGGTGTCACCACCACCTACAACTGCAACTTTCTTCTTCCGATAGAAAAATCCGTCGCAGGTGGCACAGGCCGATACCCCTTGTCCGGCATACCTGGTTTCGTCCTCGAGACCCAGATATTTTGCCGTGGCACCGGTAGAGATGATCACTGTGTCGGCTTCAATCACCTTCTCATTGTCGATGGTTACCCTTAGGGGGCGTACTGAAAAGTCTACTGCGGTGGCTCTGCCTGAACGCACGTCGGCACCAAAACGCTGAGCTTGTTTTTTTAGATCCTCCATCAACTCAGTTCCGGTGATTCCGTCGGGATAACCGGGGAAGTTTTCCACCTCTGTTGTCGTTGTCAGCTGCCCTCCCGGTTCCATTCCTTCATAAAGAACGGGGCTCAGATTAGCACGTGAGGCGTATATGGCGGCGGTATAGCCGGCCGGTCCTGATCCAATAATCAGGCATCGTACTTTGTTGCTCATATCTATGTTTTGTAAGTTAATATTCTTCTCTCATGTGGCTGTGGAAGCGAAGGTTCCTTGGGCTAATGAATGGTTCAAAGGTACGACTATTCTTCGAGATATGAAATCGTTATCGGATTTATCTATTCGGCGTAAACGGAAAATATGGAGATCAGAGACCCTGTTTCAACGTTATCGGAGATCCACAATCTCCGCATCCGGATGTGCAGTTTTGTCGAAACGAAACAGGGCATCGTCGAACTGATAATTGGCATTGTAGCGGTTGATGTTTATCTGGGTTTGCATGCCATTGACTGCGGTCAAAACCACCTGGACCACTGTGTAATTTTTTTTGTTGATGGAGGCGGTCACCCGTTTGAAGTCTTTATTGCCCGTGGCAGGTTGCATCTCAATCTGATAAACCGGAATGTTGTTCACTGTTTTTGAAACGGGTGCTTTTAGGAGATAGCCATTTTTATACATTCCCAGCAATGCTAAGGGGCTTACAGCTGCAATTTCCTGTCCGACAGGTTCGCTGATATTTACCTCGTTGGCATCCTTCATAAATACCCATTGTGTTTCTCCGTCGAACCAGATGTGCATGGCCTCCATTTCCAGTTTGAAACGGTCTCCTTTGATGTATGCCTTACCCGTTTCAGTCGGGTAAGCGTTACCGTCGGCATCAATTGAAGTTGTCTCGAACAACAGCTCGATACCCTGCGATCTCTCGAAGCCGGCAAAAGCTTTGTCCATGATGGCGATCGCTTCCGCATTGCGCTGACTAAGGAGGGGAAGCGATAAAAAGAGGGCAGCAAAAAGGAATAAACCAGGTCTCATTTTCTTTTGTTTTATTTTTTCAATTGATGACGACAAACTCCTGTGTTGTGAATGGACAAAAAAACGGATGAAGGGTTTAACAGTGACCGACTGGAAGTAGAACCTGTTTACCGCATTGAATCGAGCAATTTCTCCAGGGAGTACTCGTCGGCAATAAATACATCGCGCGGTTTGCTCCCCTGTGCTGGTCCTACAATTCCGGCTGCCTCAATCTGATCCATGAGCCTGCCGGCACGGTTGTACCCAATGGAAAACTTACGCTGGATGAGCGATGTGGAGCCTTGTTGGTGTACCACGATGAGGCGTGCCGCTTCCTCGAAGAGGGGATCGCGATCGTTCAGGTCTACTGACCCGGATGGCGTATCAGCATCAGTGGTCACCTCAGGCAGTGCGAATGCACTGTCGTAACCATGCTGCTTGCCGATGTACTGCGCGATCTCCTCCACCTCAGGAGTGTCCACAAAAGCACACTGAATGCGAATCAGGCTGCTTCCCTGAGAGAAGAGCATGTCGCCACGACCAATGAGTTGGTTGGCACCACTCATGTCGAGAATGGTGCGTGAGTCGATCTGCGAGGTCACGCGAAAAGCCATGCGTGCAGGGAAGTTGGCCTTGATGGTGCCGGTGATGATGTTGGTAGTGGGCCGTTGCGTGGCAATCACCATGTGAATACCCACGGCACGTGCTTTCTGCGCAATGCGAGCAATGGGCATCTCAATCTCCTTTCCTGCAGTCATAATCAAGTCGCCAAACTCGTCGATCACCACCACGATGTAAGGCATGTAGCGGTGTCCCTTTTCGGGGTTCAACCGTCTTTTCACAAACTTCTCGTTATACTCTTTGATGGCACGCACATGAGCACGCATCAGTAACTCATACCGGTCGTCCATTTCCCGGGTGAGTGAATTAAGAGTTTGTGTTACTTTTGTTACATCGGTGATGATGGCTTTTTCTTCATCGGGCAGCTTGGCAAGATAATGTTTTTCAATGGTAGAGTATATGTTAAACTCCACCATCTTGGGGTCGATCAGCACCATCTTCATCTCCGACGGGTGTTTCTTATAGAGCAACGAGGTGATGATCGCATTGAGTCCCACCGACTTGCCCTGCCCGGTGGCTCCAGCTACCAGCAGGTGCGGCATCTTGGTGAGATCGAACATAAAAACCTCGTTGGTAATGGTTTTCCCAAGGGCTACCGGTAGGTCGTAACCGCACTCTTGAAAACGCTTGGAAGAGATCACCGATTGCATGGATACGATCTGTGGGTCTTTGTTGGGAACCTCTATGCCAATGGTGCCCTTGCCGGGCATAGGGGCGATGATGCGAATGCCCAAAGCAGAGAGACTCAGTGCAATGTCATCTTCCAGGTTCCGGATCTTGGAGATGCGTACTCCCGCCTGGGGTACAATCTCGTAGAGGGTGATGGTGGGGCCTACAGTGGCTTTGATGGAGACAATTTCTATGCCATAGTTGCGCAGTGTATGGATGATCTTCTCCTTGTTTTCGTTTTGCTCATTCATGTCAACCCCTTTTTCGCCTGTGTTGTAAATCTTCAGCAGGCTCATGGAGGGAAACCTGAAGGAGGAGAGATCTTTTCGTGGATCATAATCTTCAATTACGTCGGTCTCTTCAGAAACTGGACTTTCCGGCGTTATCTTATCCGCTGGTGGTGGGCTCAACGATACCGTTTCATCATCCTTGGGTACAATTACCTCGAATGCGTTGTCCTGTACCGGTTTCCTTTGCGGCAGCGGCGACTGGGGTGTAACAAACGGCGCATTGTTGGGTGTTGTTTTTTCTTCGGCCTCTTCTTCGTCTTGCTCTTCCATCTCTTCCGAAGCAAGTGCAGCCTCTTTTTTCTCTTTTATCTTTGTGATGAACCGTTTGAACCACCCTGGTTTTTTCTCTTCCATGGGCTCCTCGGATTCTTCAGTTTCTGTTATTTCCGGACTGAGGACCGTGAAGGATGCATCATCGTGTTTGGGGAAGGGGGGCTTGTTATTCACCAAGGTCTGTTGAATCTTGTAAATCGAGCTTTTGCGGAAAATAACGATCGTGATCAATAAAAGCAGTAGAATAAGCAGGATCACGCCGGGCCAGCCCACACTGCTCTCCAGAATTCGTTCTATCTCTATGCCATGCGATCCACCCCATTTCACATGAGAGTGTGGAAATAGCTTGTCGAGGATGAAAGCACTGCTTACAGAACCGCCTATGAGACCAAAGGAAGTGATGAATATTGCTTTCAGGAAAGGAAAGTCGGACACTTTCATCATGCGGAGTCCGATATAAATAATAAAAATGGGTATCAGTACGGAGAAAATACCAAACCATTCGTTTACAACCGTCTCGGCGATAAAAGCTCCGCCGGCACCTGTCCAGTTCTCTACCTGTGGTGCCTGGGAGCGAATAAGCTCGAAGAACGTTTTGTTCAACACCTTACTTTGGTCTTCTGCACCGGTGAAAAAGAAGGAGACAATGGCCAGCAGCATGAAGATGCCGACAAAAGCGGTGATCACGCCCGTGATAAAATGGAGCCGTTCACTCTTTAAGGAGCTGAACCACGGGGTATTCTTTTTCCTTGTTGCGGAAGATCTCTTCCTTTTTCGTTTTGCCATATGTGAAGTTAACATCCCTTTTAAACGCGGATCGATAGCAGTATGCTGATCTCCCGGGACGACGGGAAGAAAAAATCGTCCTCGGGAATGAATGTACAAATTTAAGAAAAAGAAAATTAGATCAAAAACAAAGCTTTGCAGAAAAATGTGAAAGGTCCGCGAATCACTTCGCAGACCTCTCCTGTTAACACAATCTTCATGAAACAAACTACACTATCGAGTTGATTGCAGA